>CALKXT010000134.1 GCA_938003685.1 uncultured Sulfitobacter sp.
AGAGCGAAATAAACGGCGCTCTCAACGTCATGAAGCGCGCCGTGCCACAAAAACGCGCCAGCCCATATCCAGACCTGCACCGTATGGCCAAAAACGATCAATGCAAAAGCAAGGCTGACCAGAATACTCGCCCGGCGCACATGCAGTTGATCTTTCATGGATTCCGCAATCCGCGTCAGCCATGGCAGGCTCAGGATAATCAGGGCTAGATGCACGGCGGCAGAAAGGCTTAGGAACAGCGTTCCGTAGGCAATTTGTGTCCATAGCTGCATGATCAGAGCGGCCAGAACACCAGAATGGCCGGGATCGATACGGCGACAACGATGATCTCAAGCGGCAACCCCATGCGCCAATAATCGCCAAAGGAATAGCCACCGGGACCAAGGATCAGTGTGTTGTTCTTATGTCCGATTGGGGTCAGGAACGCGCTGGACGCGGCGACCGCGACGGCCATCAGAAACGGATCAGGAGACACGTTCAACGTCTGTGCCATCTGGATGCCAACAGGGGCCGCGACAATTGTTGTGGCCGTGTTGTTCAGCACATCTGACAAGGTCATCGTGACAACCATCAACACGGTCAGAACGATCCAAGGGGCCATGCCTTGGGTCAGGCTGAGCAAAGCACCTGAGATGAGTTCGGTGCCACCAGAGGTCTCAAGCGCTGACCCCAGTGGGATCATAGAACCGAGCAAGACCACCACAGGCCATTCGATGTGCGTGTACAATTCTGATAGGGGGACAATCTTGGCCAAAACGTAGGCGATCACCACAAGCCCCAGCGCAATGGGCAGATAAATCAACCCGACAGAGGCCGCAGCAACAGCGGCACCAAACAGGCCAATCGCAAGCCAGACTTTGGAATTTTCAGTGACCGCCAAACCGCGATCTGCCAAGGGCAACACGCCCAGCCAATCAACAACATGAGAGGTGGTGTCACGCGGCACCAGCAACAACAGGATGTCACCCGCTTTCAGTTCTGTGTCGCGCAGATGCGAAGTGATTTTGCGCCCCTGACGCGAAATCCCCAGCAAGATCGTGCGTTGTCGCCACGCCACGCCGACTGCTTTAACCGTGCGCCCAACAAGGCGGGAATTTTCAGGCACGACAACTTCTATGATTTCGACGCCTTCGCCGCCCGCGTTAAGGCGTTCTTCGCGGTCGCTGTCAGCCAAAGATAAACCCAGTGTTGAGCGAAACTCGTCTAACGCATCGGGGGCTGCTTCTAGCACCAATGCATCGCCCGCGCGCAGGGGTTCGTTGCTGGCTTGGCCGTACTTACGTTTGCCATCACGGGTCAGGCCAAGGATCATCACATCGGCTTTGTCCCCCTCAGGATATAACTCATACAGCCGCTTGCCAATCAGCTTACTCTCCTCAGGTACTGTTAGTTCAGCGATGTATTGTGAGATATCCTCACTGCTAAGCGATGCATCACCGCGCGCCGGGATCAACCGCCAGCCGACCAATGCGACAAAGGCCAGACCTGCAATTGCAACGACGCCGCCAACCGGGGCAAAGTCGAACATCTTGAACGGTTCACCCAAGGATTCTTGCCGGATTGAGGCAATGATGATGTTCGGCGGCGTGCCAATTAATGTGACCATGCCGCCTAAAATGGTGGCAAAGCTGAGGGCCATCAGGGACAGACCCGGTTGTCGTCCGGCCTTGCGCGCGGTTTGAATGTCGACTGGCATCAAGAGGGCCAATGCGGCGACGTTGTTCATAAATGCCGACAGGATACCACCGACGGCACCCATCAGTGTGATATGTGCGCCCAAACTGCGGGAGGCATCGACGAGCGTACGTGTGATCAACAGCACCGCACCAGAGCGGACCAATCCGGCTGATACTACCAGCACCAGCGCCACAACCAAAGTTGCAGGATGACCAAAGCCGCTAAAGGCATCTTTGGTCGGGACCACACCCAACACAACACCCATCATAAGGGCGGTGAAGGCCACGATATCGTATCTGAAACGGCCCCACAAAAGCAGGCCAAAGACGGCACCAAAGAGCGAAAAGAGGATGATTTGATCTGTTGTCATAGCGCAGGTTTAACGTGGATGTTGCGCACGTGAAAGCATGCATTGCGCATGGCGCGTTGGCGGGGATTGCCCTTGGGCGCGCTGACAATTAAGACAGGCGCATCAATTGCAGCGCGCGACGAACGGAGAATACCATGGCAGGCCACTCAAAATGGGCAAATATTCAACACCGCAAGGGGCGTGCCGATGCACAACGCTCCAAGCTGTTTTCGAAACTGTCCAAGGAAATTACCGTGGCCGCGCGCATGGGTGAACCGGATGTTGATAAAAATCCACGTCTGCGTTTGGCCGTTAAAGAAGCAAAATCGCAATCTGTGCCAAAGGACGTGATTGACCGAGCGATCAAGAAATCGACAGCGGGCGAGGGCGATGATTACGAAGAAATCCGCTATGAAGGGTACGGCCCAAATGGGGTTGCGGTGATCGTTGAGACCATGACTGACAACCGCAACCGCACGGCGTCCACTGTGCGCTCAACCTTCACCAAAAACGGTGGGAATTTGGGCGAAACGGGCAGTGTTGGTTTTATGTTCGACCGCAAAGGCGAGGTCACTTATCCGCTTGCCGTTGGTGATGCAGACACCGTTATGATGGCCGCAATTGAAGCGGGGGCCGAGGACGTAGAAACCACCGAAGAGGGCCATACGGTCTGGTGTGCAGACACAGATTTGAACGAGGTTGCCACCGGGTTGGAAACCGAATTGGGAGAATCTGATACCACCAAACTGACATGGCGCCCGACCATCACCACAGAGATGGATCTGGAAAGCATGCAAAAGCTGATGAAGCTGGTGGATGCATTGGAAGATGATGATGACGTGCAGCGGGTCACAACCAACTTTGAAGCGTCCGATGAGGTGATGGAGCAGCTTTGATTTTGGGGTGATTGGGAAATTTAGTAAGGGTCGAGATGCGTCTAATACCGTTCTCTGGTTTGGCTGTTTTGGTAGTTAAACACTGCAAACTTACGGGTACTATGCAGACAATCCGTTAAAATCTGGCCTATTCGAATAGTGACTTAGTAAGAGAAGTTGATTTCGAAATAGGCGCGACATGCCCACAATCGGGTATATTTTAGGCGACGGTCGAGTTCGCACCGTCGCCTAAAATTTAAGCTTACAATAGCTTCCATCCATAGAAAATTGTTATTGCCAAAGTATAGGCTGCAAGAAGCGCGACATTAACCGGATTTCCCGAAAGTTTTGGTGTCTTGAGCTGAGAAACATTTAGAATTGCCAGACCTAGACCAAGGGCACCAAGTACGATGGCAAACATTGGGCGATCAAAATAACTTTCAAACATGAATGCGAAAACAAGGATAATACTATTATTATCAATGGCTAAACCGGTGTATTTTGCGTCATCGGAAAGCCCAAAGGTGCTAAAGAAACTTAGCCGGATTGCACCAAATACCAGCATGATGAAGACGATGGGCAGGAATGCAGGATTGAAGCTGGCATAGCTCAGTATCAATATGGCAGGGGCTACACCGTAGCTCACAATATCTATAAGTAGATCAAGCTGACCACCGAATTGACGATCAGCACCTGTTCTGTCTTTCATCCTGCGCGCGATTAGTCCATCGGCCCAATCGAAGGCTACCGCCCAAATCATGCCAATCATTGCGGCTGGATAGACACCTTCAATGAGAAAATAAATCGCTAGTAAAGTGCAGCCTAAACCTGCAAGGGAACAGATGTTGGGCAAATCCTTGAGATACGACAGGATTGATCTTGTCGGTAGCTCTGAGGCGTTTTCGGTTGTCATGGGAAGTCCTTTGAGTTAGAGGAACAAAGCTTAGTCGATGCTAGACAGGCAAACTTTACTTTCCATACTGCGTTCATTTGAAACGTGTAGATTTCAAAAACACCGACACTCTTCAGACTTTCGAAGGTCTGGAGTTATCTCAGCTTAATTGTATGAAACTACTGAATAAAAAGTGCGTGTAAGTGAATTCAGATTTCGCTTGCTAGCACTGTTTGTTGGTGGGCAAAAGGATAAACTGAAAAATGATAGTCTATACAGTTGGCACTTTCGACTTACTTCATGTCGGCCATCTTGCTTTGTTGAACCACTGCAAGACTTTAGGGGATGTCCTTGTGGTTGGTGTGGCGTCAGATGAAGTCGTGAACCTTTATAAACCCAATGTGCCGGTTGTTCCGCTAGAGCAACGCATGGAGATGCTGCGCGCGTTACGTTGTGTCGACATTGTCCGTCCCTACCATGAGCTTGAATATGTTTCAGGTTGCAAAGCGGTGAACGTCGATACTTTTGTTGTCGGTGAAGATTGGGGCAATAAATCACACAACCTTGATGTGAATGCCTATTTACGGGAAATGGGAAAAGAAATTGTCCAAGTTACTTATAATCCAAGAACCTCTTCAACGAAGATAAAACAAATGGTTTTAGCTCAATCACGCGCCAAAGCGACGCCCAGCTGGGCCTGATTGGGTCACTCTTTTTGTTACCACTTACAGCCAGATTGCTGAGCAGACTGGAAAGCGTCGTGTGCGGGCTGCATACTATGCGCAAACCGCATGAATCTGGTTCTTTGATTTGGAAATAACCGGCTCACAACCACTATTCGGCTCAACATTTTGATGCAAAAGATGTTTAACCTTTGATGCTGCTGATAGCGGCTGGAATTTATCAAGGTCCCCCCAGCACCCCGATATCCCAAAATAAGCCGGCCATGATCTCAAGCCCTTGACGTGCAAGTGGGGCCAGCATGTGTTCATTTGGTGCGTGTTGGCAGCACCCCCGATACGAATGGGGTATCCAGATTGTTGGCAATCCCAGAGTGTCAGTAAAGCACTCGTTTGGCAGTGATCCCGCAAGGTTTGGTAGGACATGTGGGGTTTGGCCTGTGGTTTCCAGAATCGATTTTTCGGCCAATTGAACCCACGGGTTATCGCGTGATTGGCGTGTGGCGCGGGATGTGGTGTTGTTATCAGGGATGATCTGCACTTGTTCAAATCCGTGTCGATCCAGATGGCGGCGCAGGGCGGGCAGGACGTCGTCTGGGTCGGTGCCAACCACAAATCGCAGTTGGCAAGTGGCGTGCGCGTTTCCCGAAATAGCGTTGACAGGGGCATGGGGAACACCGCTGCTCATTGCTAGGATCGCAAATGAATTCCAGCCAAAGGCGCGTTCGGCTGGTGTCAGGGTCTCTTCCCCCCACTGTCCATCAATTTCAGGGCCAGTTTCACTTGCGACGGGTAGGTCACGAATGGCGTTGCTCACGTCGTCTGTTAGGCTTGTAGGGCGCCATTCGGGCACGGTAATTTGGCCGCGCACATCGGTAATACAGCACAGGGTATGCGCAAGGATCATCGCGGGATCAGCCAGTAGTCCGCCCCAATTTCCTGAATGATGCGCGCCGTCGCGCAGGTTTACCTTTAGCGTAAAGTTCATTGCACCGCGTGCGCCCAAAAAGATCGTTGGCATCTCGGGTTGCAGGCGCGGACCGTCTGACGCGATCAACGCATCAGCCTTCAATTCATCTCGGTGTGTGGTGCAAAATTCTGCCAAGCCGGGTGATCCGGTTTCTTCTGACATCTCAAACAACCATGTCACGTTGAAACCAAGCTTGCCGCGCGCCGCCAAAACGGCTTCGAGGGCTGCGATGTTGATCAGGTGCTGACCTTTGTTGTCCGCAGTCCCGCGTCCGTAAAGGTGGTCACCCACACGGGTGAGGGTGAAAGGGGACAAACCCTTTTGCCATGCGCTTGATTGCCCATGCACCACATCGCCGTGTCCATAGTGCAAGATTGTCGGTAATGCCTCATCCTCAACGCGCCGCGCTATGAGAAAGGGACCGCCCTGTGGATTGTCATAGATCTGACAGGCGAACCCCGTCTGCGTTAAACGAGGCACAAGCGCATCTTGCAAATAACTTGAGAGCCTAGCAGTTTGGGCAGGGTTTTGGCTTTCGCTTGGGTGTGCAACCAAGGCGGTGAGCTCTGCTTCAAATCGGCCACTGTCGAAATATGCCTTCGCGTGTTCAACAGTATCTGCGCGGCTGGTGTCAATTTGAGATGTCATTGGGCCGCCTTGTTCAGGTTCTATCTAAGACTGCGCAAGCTGGGGCGGAATGACAAGTAGCTGCACAATGTTACAAATGTGAGCTGCCCAATAAAAAACCGCCCAAAAGGGCGGCGGGTCGTGGTGCTTTGTTAGTGATCTTAGGCAGAGACGCGCGATTTTCCAAACCAGCTAAACAATGAGCGACCACAAGGTCGGCCTTCGATTGTCTTTTGCTGTGTGATGCGTGCCAATACACGCTTTACTTCGTTCAGACGCAAACGTGCTTCACTACCACCCGCGCGCGCCTGCACATTCAATATCTTTGATTGTGTGTGCAATGCGGCTTCGATCACCTCAAGTTCAGCGCAGCTGATGTCTAGTGATTGTTGTGTGTCGAACATGACGTTTTCCTTTACTACTGAGTTAGCACATAGGGTCTCATGTAAGGTTACGCTAGAGGTAGCCGTGTGGATCACTCAAAAGTGTCAGTTTTGTTACAGAATGGTTTATGGTTAATGACTTACACGGCTTTGTGAAGCTGAGTGCCCATGTGGATTACTATTAATCTGTGTTTTTGATTGAGTAGTTGAGGTGCAACGCTTAATCCCGTTTAAATCTTTAAAGTCGAACTCACCCAAAGGCCTATGCCATGTCTGCTTCTTTCTTTCCTGGGTTTGCCTTGAGCTTGACGTTGATCTTGGCGATTGGTGCGCAGAACGCATTTGTTCTACGCCAAGGGCTGCGGCGTGAATATGTATTTTGGGTCTGCCTAACCTGTGCCGTATCTGACGGTATTCTGATTGCGGCGGGCGTCGCCGGGTTTGGTGCATTATCCGAAGCGGTGCCATGGTTTGAAACGCTCATGCGCTATGGTGGAGCCGGGTTTTTGATTTGGTATGGTTTTCAAAATGCACGATCCGCTTGGCGCGGCGGAGAAGTTCTTGAAGCTGAAGGCAACAGCAGCCAAAGCTTGCGTCGCGCGATCCTTACATTGTTGGCGCTGACCTGGCTGAACCCGCATGTGTATTTGGATACAGTTGTTTTGCTGGGGTCTATTTCTGCTCAATATTCTGATCGGCTGTCCTTTGGTATCGGCGCTGTGATGGCCAGTTTTGTGTTCTTCTTTTCCTTGGGGTATGGCGCGCGTTTGTTAAGCCCCTTGTTTGCCAAGCCACGCAGTTGGCAAGTTCTTGATGCCATCATCGCGCTGACCATGTGGGCGATTGCTGCCAAGCTTTTGTTGATGTGAGCTTGCTCTTGTTGCGCTGGTGCGAAACAAGACAGGTATGACAACCTCACTTCCTCACCGCCCTGTGACCGGTATCTTTTGGATGCTGGTGACTGGTTTGTGTTTTATCATCGTCACGGCGTTGGTAAAATATATGGGACCACGGCTGCCTTCAGCCGAAGCTGCATTTTTGCGTTATGCCATGGGGTTGGTGTTCTTATTTCCGGCCCTTGGTGCGCTTAAGGCCGCACATCTCACGCGGCGGCAACTTTCGCTGTTCGGTGCGCGCGGTCTTAGCCACTCAATGGCTGTGATCCTGTGGTTTTTTGCGATGACCCGTATTCCCATCGCTGAAGTCACCGCGATGAACTATCTCGCCCCGATATACGTGACGATTGGTGCGGCGGTATTTTTGGGCGAACGACTTGCCACACGGCGGATAGTTGCGGTTTGTCTGGGTCTGTTAGGGGCGGTGATCATTCTGCGCCCCGGTTTTCGTGAAGTCAGCAGCGGCCATCTGGCAATGTTGGTGGCAGCCGTACTTTTTGCGGGGTCCTACCTCACTGCTAAAATTCTCGCTGATGAGGCAAAGCCATCCGTTGTTGTCGCGATGCTGTCAATCTTTGTGACGCTTGGGCTGGCCCCGTTTGCGATCCCGGTTTGGATTACGCCGACACTGCATGAAATGCTGATCCTTGCAAGTGTGGCGCTGTTTGCCACGGCAGGGCATTATACAATGACCATGGCCTTTGCGGCGGCCCCGGTCACAGTGACGCAGCCGGTCACGTTTTTGCAATTGGTCTGGGCCACTGCGCTGGGCGCAATTGTCTTTGACGAAGCGATTGATATCTGGGTGGTAATCGGTGGTTTTGTGATCCTTGCGTCGGTCACATTTATAACGTGGCGCGAAGCGATGTTGAAACGCCAAGTCACGCCGTTGAGCCACGCAACGAAGGTCTAATAATCTTTCTTGATTGACGGGTCAATAAAACTCGCATTATCCTTGAATAACACTCGCTCAAGGATACGAATCTCTTATGCCCAAAGTTGGAATGGAACCGATACGCCGCTCTGCGCTGGTCAAAGCGACGATTGCGGAAATTGGTGCAGCCCATTCACTGGATGTGACCGTGGGCCAGATTGCCAAACGTGCGGGTATGTCCACAGCTTTGGCGCATCATTATTTCGGCGGCAAAGATCAGATATTTCTGGCGGCGATGCGCCATATTTTGACTGAATACGGGATAGAGGTGCGTGCGCGATTGGCGCAGGCGCGGGGCCAACGTGCGCGTGCGCAGGCGATCATCATCGCCAGCTTTGATGAAACCTGTTTTGCCCCGGACACAGTCAATGCATGGATGACGCTATACGCCGCATCCCGCACCAACAATGGCACCAAACGATTGTTGCGCCTTTATCAGCGGCGATTGCGCTCAAATTTAACCCACGCATTGCGCGGTCTTAGCGCACACCCCGTGGCCGATGCAGACACATTGGCGGCCTTGATTGATGGTCTCTATCTGCGTGCTGCGTTGTCCGAAAGCGGCACTGCGAACGAGGCGCGGGCCAGTGCCCTGTCGACACTTGATCTTTTGTTGAAAGACCCAAAATGACCAAACCAAATATCCTGATCCTGATGGTGGATCAGTTAAACGGCACACTCTTTCCTGATGGTCCGGCGGATTGGTTGCACGCACCTAACCTGAAAAAGCTGGCGGCGCGGTCCACCCGCTTTCGCAATGCCTATACTGCATCACCACTTTGCGCGCCGGGGCGGGCGGCGTTTATGTCGGGGCAATTGCCATCAGCCACAGGCGTCTATGACAACGCGGCAGAGTTTTGTTCGTCGATCCCAACCTACGCGCACCACCTGCGCCGGGCGGGCTATCACACCTGTCTCTCAGGCAAGATGCACTTTGTCGGCCCGGATCAATTGCACGGGTTTGAGGAACGTCTGACCACTGATATTTATCCGGCTGATTTCGGCTGGACCCCGGATTATCGCAAACCGGGAGAACGCATTGATTGGTGGTATCACAATATGGGGTCCGTGACGGGCGCGGGCGTGGCAGAGATTTCTAATCAGATGGAATACGACGATGCGGTGGCCTATGAGGCAACGCGCAAAATCTATGATCTATCGCGGGGCCTTGATGCGCGCCCATGGTGTCTGACGGTGAGCTTTACACACCCCCATGATCCATATGTCGCCCGCAAAAAGTACTGGGACTTGTATGAGGATTGCGCGCATTTGCAGCCCGAAGTTGCTGCGATGGACTACGAAGATCACGACCCCCATTCCAAACGCATCTTTGATGCGAATGATTGGCGTAATTTCGACATCACCAAAGAAGACATCGAAAAATCCCGCCGCGCCTATTTTGCCAATATCAGCTATCTTGATGACAAGGTGGGTGAAATTTTGCAGACGCTCGAAGACACCCGCCAAGAGGCAATCATCGTCTTTGTCTCGGACCATGGTGACATGCTGGGTGAACGTGGGTTGTGGTTCAAGATGTCATTTTATGAGGGGTCTTCTCGCGTCCCAATGATGATCGCAGCGCCGCAGATGGAACCGGGTTTGCACACCACGCCCGTGAGCAACATCGACGTCTGTCCGACGCTCTGCGACCTTGCGGGCGTCAGCATGGACGAGGTGATGGAATGGACAACTGGGCAATCACTGGTCCCAATGGGACAGGGTGTTGAACGCACCGAACCTGTCGCAATGGAATATGCGGCAGAAGCGTCTTATGCGCCGATGGTGTCGCTGCGTTATGGTAAATGGAAGTTCAACCGCTGTGCGCTCGATCCCGATCAATTGTTTGATCTGGACGCGGAC
>CALKXT010000135.1 GCA_938003685.1 uncultured Sulfitobacter sp.
CTCAAAGCAATGGCGATGGGGGCCAAGGGCACCTATATCGGGCGCGCGTTTATTTATGGTTTGGGTGCGATGGGTCAAGCAGGTGTGACTAAGGCGCTGGAAGTCATTCACAAAGAGTTGGACACCACAATGGCACTATGCGGGGAAACATCAGTGACAGATCTGGGGCGGCACAACCTGTTGGTGCCCAAAGGATTTGAAGGCGATTGGCAGAAGTAACGCCTTAACTTGATCGGCGCGCCAAAGCCGGGATCAATATGATTGCGGTCCCAGCGAGCAGAAATGCAATCACCACAAAGGCGGCGCGTAGGCCAAACCCTTGGGCGACCAGTCCGACCAAGGGTGGCCCAAAAAAGAACGCACCATACCCCAGAACAGAAGCGCGGCTGATGGCGGCCAGTCGCGCAGCGGGTGGGACAATGCGCCCAACCAAAGCAAGCGCCAGTGGGGCTACCACTGAAATCCCCAAACCAACCAGAGCAAAACCTGCCAGCGCGACGGTCACGCTTCCTGCCAGCCCTGCAATGACCAAACCGCAGGCGGAGACCAAAGTCGCGATTAACATAAGGGTTGTGTCACGCATGTACTTTGCCAGTCCATGGCCTGACAAACGGCCAATACCCATCGTCAACCCCAACAACGCCGGGCCCAGCGCGCCCTCGCCCGGTGTGCCGCCCAACGTGCGTTCCAGATGCAGCGCGGACCAGCCTTCCGATGATGCTTCGGCCATAAAGGCGACCATTACGACCAATCCAGCCATGATCACCAATTGATGTGGAACCGCAGCACCTTCATCGCTGTCTTCGTCTTCAATCTTAGGACTGACGTCGCGTGCAGCATAAGCCAGCATCAACAATACAATCGCCAGCACCATAAAAATAACGGGCGGCGTAAACCCTGCCTCGCGAAACGCACCCGCCAGCAAAGCAGCACCCGCATAGGCAAACGAATACAGCGCATGATTCAAATTCATCAGGGTTCTGGCAGATTTCGCCTCAACCTCGGACACCCGTGCGTTGATCAAGACATCCGTGATGCCCGAACCTACCGAGGCGATCAGCATCGCAAATCCGAGCATGATTAAACCTGTCGACAGGCTGGTGCCCAGCATCCCCATGGCAACAATGACAATCCCGAAAGGCAGTGCTAATCCACCGGCAACCCTTTGTGCAAAGGGAGCCAACCACATTGCTCCAATTGCGCCAGTCGCAGCAAAGAATACCGCAATGCCATAGGCCCCATCAGACGCCCCTACCGCGGCTTTGATCACTGGCATGTGGGCAAAATAGGTAGCCCAAGCGATGCCAATCGCAACAAACCCAGCCAAGGGTTTCCGGCTTAAATAAAGATCATGTTTTATGCTCATGTAAATGGCATTGCCATGGGCAAGCTCGAATGCCAAGATGCCTTGGACATCTCGATAAGATTTGTTCTTTCCAACCAAGCCAAACCGTTCTATACGCGCGACTTCACGCGAGGACACAGCCTTGGAGGATCCTCGCCCTAAATATATTGGAGATTAAAATGGCCGGAAAGATTCCAGATCTTGAAGCCCAGGTTCGTACGGGGACAGGCAAGGGCGCCGCTCGTCAGGCACGCCGTGATGGCATGGTACCGGGAATTGTTTTTGGTGGCGACGTTGACCCGCTGCCGATCAATATCAATTTCAACAAACTGCTGACCATGTTGCGCGCAGGCCGCTTTAAGGCGACCCTGTTTAACATGAAAGTTGAAGGCCACGATGACGTGCGTGTTATCTGCCGCGATGTTCAGCGCCATGTTGTAAAAGACCTGCCCACACACGTAGATTTCATGCGCCTCAAGCGCACAACAAAAATCAACCTCTTCATCAATGTTGAAGTTGAAGGCGAAGAAGAATCACCCGGCCTGAAGAAGGGCGGCACCATGACTTTGGTTCGTCCAGAAGTCGAATTGGTTGTGACGGCTGCTGACATTCCTGAAAGCATCGTCATTGATGTTTCTTCATTGGAAATCGGTGATAGCTTGACGATCTCAGACGTTAAGCTGCCTGAAGGTTCCAAGCCGGTTATCGACCGCGACTTTGTGATTGCTCAGATTTCCGCCCCATCCGCGCTGAAAAGCTCCGATGATGAGGACGAAGACGAGACAGCCGCAGATGAAGTACCAACAGCAGGTGATGACGCCGCTGAAGAATAAGCAATCCACCCATTTGGGTTTTGCTGAAACGGGGTCACTTAGGTGGCCCCGTTTTTTGTTGATGCACCGACAACAATCACACTGCGGTGTCCGCGATCTGGTCCATTTTGCAAGCACAGGTCGAAAAGCGCAAAATGTGCATATGTTCGACAACATTATGACTGATTTTCAGTGAAGATTGTTTTGGAACATAACAAGGACTGAATTTAGGCATGAGGCAGGTATATTTCTGGCTAACAGGCACCGCTTTGGTGGTTACCCTGCTGATGAGTTTTCTTGGTGGGCTGATCGTGCTGACGGTTTTTGTCATGCCGCCTTTGGCCATCTTACTGTTTGGCATCGCGAAGGTGATGCCGGTGATAAGCGCGTTCCTGATTTGCGGATTGCCGGCTGTCGCGATGTGGCGGCGCCGGATATTAGCCGCATCATTGGGCGTCGCCGGGTTGGCCGTTTTTGGTTACCTCTTTGCGGTCATCCCGTTTCAGTCCGACATAAAAGCCCAAGCATTCATCACACAGACGCAGAGCGATATTTCTGATTGGGCAAGTCCCGGACAAATGATCACGTATATTAAGAAACGCGGTTCAGGTTCTGGATGTGATGGTGCCTGTCAGGCCATGCTGTTTGATGGCGGTGTTGCGCGCGTGCAGATCAAAGCGGGGCAAGATGCGATTGGCACGACCTATCGTTTGGGTTTGGATGCGGAATGTGCCTTGATCGAACTTGCCCCAGACAGGTGCATTTTGTTAACACGCACGACTGGGCAAGCTGCTGACCTGATATTTAGCCACATCAAAGGTGGCGATCAGATCGAGGCGTGGCACGCTTCGCAGATTGGGGTGACAAGAACCCAACTTTGGAGCCTTAAAAAACCAAACGGAGACATCACATTTGCACGTCCCGGTGGAATAAGGCCGATAAACGCGGGGCCACAATTTGCTTTTTTATCCGGCGGAATGAACCAAATAGATGATCCCGGTTTTGTCTGGGGACGTGGCAATATCCAGTTGGAAAAGGAAACGTCAATCGAGTTCTTGCGCCGTGCAGGTTTTGATACAGGTCACACGCCGTTTACCGAACAGGGATGGTTCGCCAACACCCTAACCCCGGCATCGCGCGATGACGCATTGGCCGGTGATTTGGCCCCTAGTATCAAGCGCAAACTGGAAAAGTTTAAGCAACGCGCGTTGATTCCAAGCGAAGTTTTAAAAGGCTCGTTAGATGAACAATTGGACCTGATGGATGCAATTTGGCAGGGCAAGGCATTGATCGGCCAAGATACCTCAAAGCTGCGCAAATCTGGCTATTCAAAAATGCTCCATTCATTTCCCGACCAGCGTAGTCGGATTTTGAAGCCCTATATCAACAGCTTGCGACAGTCAGATGATGCCTTGAATGATCAACTTCGCCGTTTGATCCGCCGTTACCGCGATAATCCTGATAAATTTGAAACCACTGATCTACAGGGCGCACGCGCTGAGTACGCGGCATATCTTGCAGATTTAGATGCCAATCCAAAGGTGCGGGATCATTGGTTGGCAGAACATTTTCGGGTGTGGGGAATGTTGTTTGGACTCCCTCCACAGGATGTGTCGAAATTAGTCGAACGCAATTCCGTCGGGATGGCGATGGAATCGCGCTGCTTGATCACCACGCCGGGCGATGCCGCTGCGCAAGCCTACGCGTTGGAGGGATTGGCAAGATTGGCGAAATTCTCTGATAAAATGCGCAACGATTCATTCCAGACGCGTTACGTTCGCGATGCCTTGAAACTTGCGGCATTTGCTGGAAACCTGGATGAAGCGATTGCATATCTTCGTACAACCGACGTCTTGCCCGCCGATAAAATCTCAAACATGTTGCGGGTTCTGCAAAATAACCCGCCCTGCAACAAAGTATGAGCTAGGGGTACGTTTCAATCAGTGAATACCTACTCTATGATATTTGCTGATCCAAACCTAGGAGAACCCCTCATGAAACTGATCGTTGGCCTTGGAAATCCGGGCGCGAAATATGCCCGCAATCGCCATAACATCGGGTTCATGGCACTAGATCAAATTGCGGCTGATCACGGATTTGGTCCCTGGAAGGGCAAGCATCAGGGGTCGGTCAGCGAAGGCCGCTTTGGCTCTGATCGTGCAATCCTGCTCAAACCTGAAACCTTCATGAACAATTCCGGGCAATCGGTTCAGGCAGCGATGCGGTTTCACAAGCTTGAGCCTGCCGATGTAATCGTATTCCACGATGAAATTGACCTCGCCCCCGGTAAGGTCAAATGCAAAACGGGCGGCGGTCATGCGGGGCACAATGGCTTGCGCTCAATCCACGCGCATATCGGGCCAGAGTATGCGCGCGTGCGGTTGGGTGTTGGTCATCCCGGTCATAAAGACGCAGTGCCGGGATATGTCTTGCGTGATTTCCCCAAGGCCGATGAGACATGGCTGGAGGATGTGTTGCGCGGTATTGGTGACGGTGTGCCCTATTTGGCCGCAGATGATCCTGCAAAATTCATGAACGCTGTTGGGTTGCGCGTCTCGCCGCCCCGCCCAAGTACTGGAACAAAACCGCAGACGGCCAAACCTAAACAAGCAGAACCAGTACCCGATACGCGATCTGCCATGCAAAAACTCATGCAGCGCTTCAAATGAACCTCGCACAGGCATTCAAAGCCCAGTCAGAAACTTGCACGCGCATGGACTCGCCCTTTATGGGGCAACTCTTGAGCATACTGGCCCGCGATTGGCCAAGTGATAGCGCTTTGGGTCAAAAATTCGCACATTTTGAAGGTGACATTGGTCCAAGCGGTCATTCCTTGCCGCTGCGGATTGCAGGGGGGCTTCACGCTTTGGTGTTGAATAATACCGCACCAGAATTGGCAGCGGTCTATCCACCCTATGCAGCGAGCGATGATGCCCTGCACGACGCCGTCCTTGCTGCGCTTCACACGCATGAGGCATTTCTAATTGATTGGTGTGACAGCCCGCCTCAAACAAATGAGGTGCGTCGCTCTGCCGCTTTGATCGCAGGCGCGCACGTAGCGGTGCAGCACTTTGATCTGCCAATTTACTTAAGCGAATTGGGGGCAAGTGGCGGGCTGAACCTGATGTGGGATCATTACGCCGTCACAGCACAAGGCAAGACGTTCGGTGCAGGCACCCCTGCGCTGACCCTCGCGCCAGAATGGGATGGCCTCCTGCCGCCAAACACAGCACCACAAATTGCGGCCCGCGCAGGCGTTGACCTGAACCCGCTGGACCCACGGCGCAGCGATCACCTGTTACGGCTGACCGCGTATCTTTGGGCGGATCAACCGGACCGCCTTGCCATGACACGCGCTGGTGCCGCAATCATAGACGCCCCGATTGAGCGCGCGGATGCAATAGATTGGCTCGCACCCCGTTTGGATACAGCCCCCCATGGGCAGTTGCATCTGATCCAACACACGGTTGCATGGCAATACTTCCCCAAAGACGTCCAAGTCCGTGGCCGCGCATTGATTGAAACCGCAGGTGCGCAAGCCACACCAGATCGCCCACTGGCATGGCTGTCAATGGAAAGCGACGGCGACACCACAGGCAAGATTGGTGCCGCCCTCACCCTGCGCCTTTGGCCCGGTGACCTGCACATTGATCTGGGGCGGGCGGATTTTCATGGCCGTTGGATCAATTGGACCTATACGGGTTAACACGCTGGCACCTTGGCATTGGGTGTGGTTGGATAGTTGTCATACAACAGGCACAGATCAACAGGGCAGCAGCATGCGCACATTCGGAAAATGGCTAGGCCGCATTTTGTTGGCTTTGGCGATGGCTGTGATTGTGATCGGCGTTTGGAAGCGCGAACAGATCACTCGGTTATTTGCTGTTAACTCCTTGTTTTCAGAGGAAAAGATCGTTCGAAACTTTAGCCACATGGACGCCGCGTTTCTGTCCGTACCCGTATCGCGCGGCAATGGCCCAACCAGTGAATTACTCTATGGTCCCGAGACCGAGTTGCCTGATGCGGTAAACAGTTGGATCAGTGATCGCACGGTGACAGGTCTTGTTGTGTTGAAAGACGCTAAGATCGTTTATGAAAACTACTTTCAGGGGACCACGGCTGATGATCACCGGATCAGTTGGTCAGTGGCAAAAAGCTATCTCTCTGCTCTTGTTGGCATCCTGATAGCAGAGGGAAAAATCGCGTCACTGGATGACCCCGTCACCGAATATGCGCCGTTGCTAAAGGGGGGGGCCTATGACGGTGCGACCCTGCGCAATGTGTTGCAGATGTCGAGCGGCGTGCGTTTTGATGAGGATTATCTAGATTTCAATTCGGACATCAACCGCATGGGTCGGGTGCTGGCGCTGGGTGGCAAGATGGATGATTTTGCAGCGGATTTAAGCGAACGCTTTATCGACCCCGGCCAACAGTGGCAGTATGTGTCAATTGATACTCATATCGTTGGCATGGTCGTGCGCGGGGCCACCGGACGTAACATCGCTGATCTGCTGAGCGAAAAAATTATCGCGCCCATGGGATTAGAAAACGCGCCTTACTATTTGACCGATGGCGTTGGGACGGCCTTTGTTCTGGGTGGTCTCAACATGACCACCCGCGATTATGCCCGATTTGGCCAGATGTTTGCGCAGGGCGGTATGTGGCAGGGCAATCAGATTGTGCCCGCCGATTGGGTTGCCGCCTCGACCACGCCTAGCGCGCCAACGTCGCCTGATCAATCAGGTTACGGATATCAATGGTGGATTCCAGCAGGCGCTGCCCCTGGCGAATACATGGCGCGCGGCATCTATGGGCAGTACATTTATATCGACACCGCGCGAAATGTGGTGATTGCAACCAACGCTGCAGATCGCCAATTTCGTGCGCGCGGTGTATCTGAACAAAACGAGGCGATCTTTCGCCTTATCTCATCCAGTTTGTGAGGTACTGATGACCCCTGATCCAAGCCTAAATGTGCTTAACAAACCCTTGGCGCTGTGTGGGACTCACCCTGTGACGGGGTTCTTTCGTGACGGCCACTGCAATACCTGCGCGCAAGATCAAGGCAGCCATACGGTCTTCGCGGTGATGACCGCTGAATTCCTCGCCTATTCGAAATACGTCGGTAATGACCTGAGCACGCCACGCCCGGAATTTGGGTTTGTGGGCCTCACCCCCGGTGATCCTTGGTGCCTGTGTGCCGGACGGTTTCTGCAAGCCGCAGATGAAGGATGTGCACCAAAGGTCAATTTGGCCGCAACCCACCTGCGCGCATTGGACATCGTTCCCTTAGAAACCCTACGCACCCACGCCATCGACAGTGACACCACATAAAGAGCCGACATATGTTTAATAACGACAACCCGATTTTTCAGTTTAACGGCCCCTTTGGCATCCCGGTTCAAATCGGAGGCACCATCATTATGCTGCCGCTAATTTTCATCTCTTTCAGCGGCGGTGGCATCGCGTTGATGTATGATTTGATCTTTGTATCGCTGCTGATCGGTTCGATTTTTTTGCATGAACTTGGCCACGCATGGGGCTGCCGTGTGCAAGGGGTTCCGGTACGCCGCATCATGATCCACGGCGGCGGTGGTTTTTGTGAACAAAGCCGTTCTGCGAGTTATGACCAACAAGAGCTTATCGTGGCAATGGGGCCGATCGTGAACCTCACAATCTGGGCCGTTGCATCACTTGCATACCCTTCGTTTGAAGGCACCGCAGGCTGGATGATTTACTGGTTGGCGCAAATGAATCTTTTTCTCGCGCTATTCAATTTACTGCCTGTGCATCCTTTGGATGGCGGTAAATTGTTCCAGCTGATCTTGTTGCGGTTTCTGCCTGCCGCCACCGCAACGCGTATTTCAGGCGGCGTCGGATTGGTCCTTGCGGCTCTATGGATTCCCGGCATGATCTGGCTGTATTTTAATGTCGGGCTTGTGTTGTTCTTCTTCCCACCTGTGCGCCTGCACCTGCAAATGTTGCGCCTCAACGGATAAGTCTATCAATGCTCACCCGCCTGATCACATGTCTCTGCCTCACGCTTGCCCTGCCCGCAGCCGCCCAAACACAATTGCGGCCCGAGGATACAGCAAGGCTGAAGAACTTTACAACATCGGCCGGTGATGCACTCTTGCAAGCCTTTTCGGGCGGTGCGCCCAATGATGTAGCATCCCTAGCGACAGCCCTCTCCGGCACACCGCAAATTGCGTTTGACGAAGCATTGAACGGTGACTGGAAGTGCCGCACGATCAAACTGGGGGGCATCTCACCCCTCATAGTCTACAGCCCGTTTGATTGTCGCTTTGACATCAAAAACGATGGGTTCACCTTTGAAAAACTTACAGGATCGCAACGTACCAAAGGCAAAATCACACTGCGCGATGGCCGTGCCGTCTATGTTGGCGTTGGGTTTGTGGCAGGTCAAACACCACCTGATTACGCAGACCTTCCAGCTGATTTCACATCTGACGGTACAATTCAGACTGATGTCGCAATTTTGGAACGCATCAGCCCAACACGTGCGCGGTTAATGTTCCCATACCCCGCGGTGGAAAGTGATTTCGATATCCTCGAACTCACCCGCTGATCAGCGCGCGCGTAGCCTATTCTTTTTGGCCTTAAATATTCCGGGGGCTCGGGGGCAGAGCCCCCGACATGAACCAAGTGGGCAAAGCCCTCATTTAGGTTCAGGCAAACTCACCCATCTCAAAACCCAATGCCTTGGCGACAGTAAAGATATCCTTGTCGCCACGGCCACACATATTCATGCAGATGATGTGATCCTTGGGCAGTGTCGGTGCCAGTTTCATCACATGCGCGAGGGCATGTGATGGTTCTAGTGCAGGGATGATTCCTTCCAACTCACAAGACAATTGGAAAGCCTCAAGCGCCTCAACATCGGTGATCGACACATATTTGGCACGACCAATTTCATGCAGCCACGAATGTTCTGGCCCAATGCCGGGATAATCCAAGCCTGCCGAGATTGAGAAACCTTCAAGGATTTGCCCATCATCATCTTGCAACAAATACGTCCGGTTGCCGTGCAGCACGCCAGGGCGACCACCTGTTAAGGATGCACAATGCTCCATCTTGGCGTTGACGCCTTTACCACCGGCTTCGACGCCAATGATATTCACCTCTTTGTCGTCCAAGAATGGAAAAAACAGCCCCATGGCGTTTGACCCACCTCCAATTGCAGCGATTACCGTGTCGGGGAAGCGCCCTTCGGCTGCGGTCATCTGTTCACGGACTTCCTTGCCGATGATGCTTTGAAAATCGCGCACCATTGCCGGATAAGGATGTGGCCCGGCAACCGTACCAATGCAATAAAACGTATCACGCACGTTTGTTACCCAATCGCGCAGCGCGTCGTTCATCGCGTCTTTTAGGGTGCCACGGCCAGAGGTCACTGGCACAATCTCAGCGCCCAGCAAGCGCATGCGGAACACGTTGGGTGCTTGGCGTTCAACATCATGCGCGCCCATGTAGACCACACATTTGAGGCCGAACTTGGCGCATACTGTCGCTGTGGCGACGCCGTGCTGTCCTGCGCCCGTTTCTGCGATGATGCGTTTTTTGCCCATGCGACGCGCCAGAATGATCTGGCCCAGTACATTGTTAATCTTGTGTGCGCCTGTGTGGTTCAATTCGTCACGCTTCATATATACTTTCGCGCCGCCCAAATGGTCGGTCAGGCGTTCGGCAAAATAAAGCGGGCTGGGACGGCCAACGTAATGGGTCCAGAGATCATTCATCTCAGCCCAGAAACTATCGTCGGTTTTGGCCTTTTCGTATTCTGCTTCCAACTCAAGGATCAGCGGCATCAGAGTTTCAGAAACAAAGCGTCCGCCGAAATCACCAAAACGGCCATTCTCATCCGGGCCAGTCATAAAGCTATTGAAAAGATCTTCGGCCATCGGGGCGCTCCTTACACGTGTTCGCCCCCCGTTTACCCCAGCAATGCGGCCTGCGAAAGTCAAGAGTTCTGCTAGCACCCCGCCCATCTGTAGGGTGCTGGCCTTTTTTGGGCTTTGGTAACGACCCTAGTCAAAAATCTTGAATAACTCGCGTTTCAACTTGTCCTCAAGTTCATCCTTTACCGCATCTTCTACCGATTGACCGTCCTGTTGAGTGACGCCAAGTTCTTTTTGCACCTTCTCTTGCAACTTTTGTTTTACCCGTTCTTCCGCCTGCTTTTTCTCAGCATCGAAGTTTAGATCAATCGCGGCTTTCAGGTCTGGTTTGATCCTGGGGTTTGCCCATGGTCCAGAAATGCGCACAGGCACCGCCAACCCACGGCCACCGTTTACGCGCAGTGCCTTGGGCACCACGGTATAGTCCAAGGTCTGCGCCCCAAGGTTCACTTGCCCTTTGCCTGTCGCGTTGAAATTGGGCAGCAACATCAACAAGTCATCGTTACGCAAGATACCACTTTCAATGGTGAATTTCGCACCAAGCGAGTCAAACACCGTTGTGCCACCGTCGACGTCGAATGACCCCAGCAGTTTATCCAGATCAATGCCCTCAATCGCGCCGCGCCCAACCTTGACCGCGCCGTTGCCTTTCAGGGATCGCATGATCGTATCGACATTGCCGCCAACACCCAGAAACGACACCTCAGCATCGCCCTTACCGCTAAACCGGCTTAGCCCAGCGGCATCTGTCAGCAATGGCTGCATCTCAACGCCCAGCGCAGTCAGTTTGCCGCCAACCGACAACCCGTTGCGGTTGTTCATCACAAACTCACCCACCAGTTTGCCGCCATAGGCCGCCACATCGCGCAACTCAAACACCATGCGGGAACGATCATTGCTCAATAGAGTGCGTGTTGGCCCCAGCTTGAGAGAGCCCAAATCAATGCTGTCTGCCTTTAGTGCAATTGCGCCGTTGAACGCGGCCAAACCAGAGGCATCGATGCGTGATTTTGACCAACCACTTGGGCCAGCACCGCCGCCATTTCCATTTGAACCTTCACCCCCTGACAGGCTCGACAGATCTAGCGCCCCCGCGCTGAGCGTCGCATTGACCTGAGGCGTACCGTTCAACGTAATATCTGCACCACCACGCAACGTGTTGCCACCCAGATCTGCCACCATATCACGTAGCGCCAAGCGGCGATCAGGCGTCAGTGTCACTTGGGTTTTGATATCCGCCTTGCGCCCAAGTCCAGCGGGCAACGCAATGTCACCCAATCCCAATTCGCCCAAGAACGTACTTGTATCGCTGGTTTTGAACCACACGTCCCCGGCCACAGCACCCTTTAGCGACGCACGCCCGGTAACGGTCACACCGCCGCCCTTGGCGCTCATGCGTGCGCGGATCGGTTGCACTTCTCCAGTCAGAAAGCTGGCGAAACGATCAACCGTCGCCTCAACTGTTACCTTGTCGCGTGCAGGGCGCAGGGATGCCACGATATCCGCCGCACCTGCGCTGTCCGGCCAATCCAGTGACAAATCAACGCCGCTGTAGGATACCAGATCGGCCCCTTCCGCGTCATAGATCAATGTCGCATCCGTGATCGTCAGCTTTTGAATGGTGACAGGCTTCGCAGCACGTGTTGGCGATGTTTCTGTTTCGATCTGCGCGTCACCTGTGCCATCGGTGAATTCCCAAGACGCGCGGCCATCTTTGCGTTGCTCTAATCGGATTGTCGGGCTTTGCGCTTCGATATTGGTGATCCTAATCTCACCGCCCAGCAATGCCATCGCGTCCACACCAATCGACGCATTCGAGGTGCTCAACATCGCACCTTCTTTGGCCCAATCCGCGTTACTAACCTCAAGCTGCCCGGCACTTACCCCCAGCACAGGCCAGAAGGTCATCGACACATCACCGCTGATCGTCACCTCACGCCCAGTAACTTTACGCAGCTGATCCGTCGCAATCTTGGCGATCCGATCCGCAGGTAAAAACAATATCGACACCACGGCCACCACCACAATCAACAGCAGCACACCGAAAATCCACTTGATCAATCGCATCACCAACTCTCCTCAACTCTACACCGGGCCTTTCACAGACCCCTTGCTTGGCTTATAGCGCAGAACATGAGCACAAACCCACCAAATTTACGCCCCGATCTCGCACCCAAAGCCAAGATCACAAATCCATCCCGCCCGGGCCAGCCGACCATCGGTATGGTGTCGCTGGGCTGTCCCAAAGCCTTGGTCGACAGCGAGCGTATTTTGACGCGGCTTCGGGCCGAAGGATACGGCGTGTCGCCCGATTACGCGGGCGCTGATGCGGTGATCGTCAACACCTGCGGTTTTCTGGATTCGGCCAAGGCGGAGTCGCTGGACGCCATTGGTGAAGCGCTGAATGAAAATGGCCGTGTTATTGTGACTGGGTGCCTTGGTGCTGAACCTGACTACATCCGCGAACACCATCCCCGTATCCTCGCCGTCACAGGCCCGCACCAATATGAACAGGTGCTGGATGCCGTACACGCCGCCGTGCCGCCCTCGCCCGATCCCTATATTGATCTGTTGCCCGCCCAGCAGGTCAGCCTGACGCCGCGCCACTACAGCTATCTGAAAATATCAGAGGGCTGTAACCACAAGTGCAAATTCTGCATCATCCCCGATATGCGTGGCCGTCTGCAAAGCCGCCCCGCCCATGCGGTGATGCGTGAAGCAGAAAAGTTGGTGGAAAGTGGCGTCAAAGAACTGCTGGTGATTTCGCAGGACACCTCAGCCTACGGCGTCGACATTAAACATGCGACAGATCGCGGCCACCGCGCGCACATCACCGATCTTGCCCGTGATCTGGGGTCGCTTGGCGCGTGGATACGCCTGCACTACGTCTATCCCTACCCGCATGTGCGCAATCTGATCCCGCTGATGGCCGATGGTCTGGTGCTGCCCTACCTCGATATCCCGTTCCAACACGCGCACCCCGATGTGCTGAAACGTATGGCCCGCCCCGCTGCGGCATCCAAAACGCTGGACGAAATCGCCGCATGGCGCGATACCTGCCCCGACATCACGCTGCGTTCGACATTCATTGTCGGTTATCCGGGTGAGACCGAGGCAGAATTCCAAACCCTGCTCGATTGGCTGGACGAGGCGCAATTGGACCGCGTTGGATGCTTTCAATACGAAAACGTCGAAGGCGCGCGGTCTAACGCTTTGCCCGATCATGTGGCGGCAGAGGTCAAACAAGACCGCTGGGACCGGTTCATGGCAAAGGCGCAAGGCATTTCCGAGGCCAAGCTGGAGGCCAAAGTCGGCACCCGGATTGACGTGATCGTGGACGAAATCGACGATGAAGCCGCCACCTGCCGCACCAAAGCCGATGCCCCCGAGATTGATGGGAACCTGTTCATTGATGACGGGTTCGAGGGGTTGTCGGTTGGGGATATCGTGACGGTCGAGGTTGAGGAAGCGGGGGAGTATGATTTGTGGGGGCGGGTAATTCTATAACTTCCATTAAGGAAAAATTTAATCGTTGTTACTTCTGTGCCT
>CALKXT010000136.1 GCA_938003685.1 uncultured Sulfitobacter sp.
CCAAAGATTGCGCAACGTGTAGTGCTGGACCTAAAAGACAAGGCACCGGGCGTCATGGCGATGAGCGGCATAATGGCCGAAGCTTTGGGCGAAGAGCCCGCCGAAGTGATCGAAGCCCCCGTTGTGCGCAAACCCAAGGCAACCGCGCCGAATGCATCGGCACAATCAGAAGCCTTGTCTGCGCTTGGCAATCTTGGTTACAGTCCCGGCGACGCAGCAGGTGCCGTGGCACAAGCAGCGGGCGAGATGTCGGATGCAGAAACACCCGCACTGATCCGAGCAGCGTTGAAACTGCTGGCACCTAAAGGTTAGGGTGGGTGGTGGGTGAACCCTCCTTTGGAGCAACCATCCATCCCTTGGGCTTAGCGTAAATATCGAGATGGGAACTAGAAACATGAAGCGAGCGTTTTTGCTGGTTCTACTTTTTGGCTCACTAACAGGTTGCCTATCACAAGGTAAAACCGTTACCGCAGATGAATTTGGAGACACGTGGCCTTTCACAGTGTCTGAAGGCAAAATACATTGCTTTGATAGCCGAGAACTGGTTTTTGAATCGGGTGGGGTACGGTATTCAATAAATGGTTGGGCTGAAACATTCGCCGAACAAAAAGGCTATTCTCAAGACCTCAAACAGATATGGCGAAAAAACCCTAAGTATCCTGATCTAGATATTTTTATTAGTATAGGGGCGGTAATGAACGCGGCTGAAGAACTTTGTTAGGTATGCTGAAGATGCATAAATTGTGGGTTGCCTCATGAACGACAGTGACCCAACATTGCGGCCCGAAGCGCTGCCCGAGGATTTTGACCGCGCCTTGCGTCCGCAGATGCTGGATGAATTCGTCGGGCAGGCTGAGGCACGCTCAAACCTCAAGGTTTTTATTCAATCCGCCAAACAACGCGGCGAGGCGATGGATCATACGTTGTTCCATGGCCCCCCCGGTTTGGGCAAAACCACGCTGGCGCAGATCATGGCGCGCGAGTTGGGTGTCGGATTTCGCATGACATCGGGGCCGGTACTGGCCAAGGCCGGTGATCTGGCGGCGATTTTGACCAACCTTGAGAAGCGCGATGTGCTGTTCATTGACGAAATTCATCGGCTGAACCCTGCTGTTGAGGAAGTGTTGTATCCAGCGCTAGAAGATTTTGAGCTGGATCTGGTGATCGGTGAAGGCCCTGCCGCGCGCACGGTGCGGATCGAATTGCAGCCCTTTACACTGGTCGGGGCAACGACGCGGATGGGGCTGTTGACAACGCCCTTGCGAGATCGCTTTGGTATTCCAACGCGGCTCCAGTTCTATACAGAAGACGAATTGTTCATCATCGTGGATCGCAACGCCCGCAAACTGGGCGCGCCTGCGGATGAGGGCGGCGCGCGCGAGATTGCCAAACGGGCACGTGGTACACCCCGGATTGCCGGGCGCTTGTTGCGCCGGGTTGTCGATTTTGCTGTGGTTGAGGGTGATGGACGTGTGACACGTGAATTGGCTGATATGGCGCTCACACGGCTTGGCGTGGACCATCTGGGGCTTGATGGGGCGGATCGTCGGTATTTGAAGTTGATTGCGGAGAATTACCAAGGTGGACCAGTTGGGATTGAAACCATGTCGGCGGCCCTCAGCGAGAGCCGCGATGCATTAGAAGAGGTGATTGAGCCATTTTTATTGCAGCAAGGATTGATCCAACGCACCCCAAGGGGCCGGATGTTGGCGCAAAAGGCTTGGACGCACTTGGGGATGACACCGCCTAAATCGCGCGGTGACCTGTTTGGATAATCCGGTGTGGAGTTAACAAATATGAAACCAGAAGAGATTGAAGCGCTGTTCACACGCAGCGACGACAGCTATGCATTCGCCCGCTGGGGCAGGGCCATCTGCCCGGTTGTGTTTGGTGTCGATGACGCGACGCTGGGCGTGGTCAAAGGTGCGCTTGAGGCGGTTGTCACGTTGGCCGGTCACGAGATGGGCGATATGGACGCTGAGCTTGGCAGCAATCTGATGATGTTCTTTTTCTCAGACTGGACTGAACTGCCTGACGTCAAAGGTATGGACCGTTTGGTGCCTGATCTTGCGCCCTTGGTGGCACGCTTGCAGGCGGCGGATGCGAACCAATATCGGATTTTCCGCTTTGATGATTCCGGCGCGATCAAGGCTTGTTTTGTATTCTTGCGGATGGATGAACACTTGAGTGCTGTACCCGCCCATACGTTGGCGCTGTCGCAGATCACCCAGTCGATGGTGTTGTGGTCCGATACGGCGTTTCAAGATCGATCACCCTTGGCGGTAAATAGGGACACAACGATCATGCGCCCTGATATCGCGACACTCCTGCGTGCGGCCTATGACCCAGTGTTGCCTGTCGTTGCACATGATCCATCCCACGCGCTGCGGCTGTCTGCGCGTATCGGGTTGGTGCAATGACCCACCACTTCCCGATCCGGGTATATTACGAAGATACCGACATGGCAGGCATCGTCTATTATGCCAATTACTTACGCTATATTGAGCGTGCGCGCAGCGACCTCGTGCGCGAGATCGGGATTGATCAGCTTGCGATGAAAGCCGAGGGCATCGTCTTTGCCGTGCGCCGGGTTGAGGCGGATTATCTGGCTCCGGCGCATTTTGATGAGGTTCTTGATGTGCGCACGCGGGTTCAAGGGATCACGCCTGCAAGGATGATCTTGGCGCAAGAGGTGCGGCGAGATGAGACACTTCTATTCAACGCAATCGTGACCATCGCTAGCATCGGATCGACTGGTAAACCTGTCCGTTTGCCAGCGAAACTTCGCTCAATCATGCCTGCGTAGGCGGCGTACCACCAACAGTCTAGCTTTCCCCGTTGCGCTGGGTTAGATTCATGACAAATGGAGCCTTGGAAAACCAAGGCCTTGAGGCAGTGAGCCGCGTAAGCGGTGGTTAAATAGAGCAGGACACATGCAGACAGCATTATTAGCAGCCAACGTGGGTGGCAGCATTTCGGTATGGTCAATGTTTGCCGAGGCAACCGTGACCGTGAAATTGGTGATGATCGCGCTGATCGTGGCATCGTTTTGGTCATGGTCGATCATCGTTCAGAAAATCATCCAATATCGCAAGGCACGCGCCGAAGCAGCCGCCTTTGATCAGGCGTTTTGGTCAGGTGAGCCGCTGGACGCGCTGTTTGATAATGTTGGGGCTGATCCTGATGGCCCGGCTGAGAAAATTTTTGCGGCTGGTATGTCTGAATGGCGCAGATCGCATCGCGATGATGGCGGGCTGATTCCCGGTGCCACCGCGCGCATTGATCGCAGCATGGATGTGGCGATGGCGAAAGAGGCCGAAAAGCTGCAAAAGGGCCTGCCCGTGTTGGCGACTGTTGGTTCTACCGCGCCATTTGTTGGCCTGTTTGGGACCGTATTTGGCATCATGAACGCCTTTATCGAAATCGCAGAGCAGCAAAACACCAACCTAGCCGTTGTGGCCCCCGGTATTGCCGAAGCATTGTTGGCAACTGGCATGGGCCTAATGGCCGCGATCCCGGCGGTTGTTTTCTATAACAAGCTGAGTGCTGACAGCGACCGTATCCTTGGTGGCTACGAGGGTTTCTCAGACGAATTTGCCACCATCCTTAGCCGTCAGTTGGATTCCTAAGCCATGGGCGCTGGGGTTATCAAAAAGCAGGGTGGACGTGGTCGCCGTCGTGGCCGTAGCCAACCGATGGCTGAGATTAACGTCACGCCGTTTGTGGACGTGATGTTGGTGTTGCTGATCATATTTATGGTTGCCGCACCTTTGTTGACTGTCGGTGTCCCTGTTGAACTGCCCAAGACCGCGGCGGGTGCCTTGCCATCAGAGCAAGAAGAACCGCTGACGGTCACTATTACCGCGGATGGCGGTGTGCAAATCCAAACCACGCAAACCGAACGCGCCGATTTGGTCAATAAACTGCGTGCGATTGCGGCAGAACGTGCGAGCGACCGCGTGTTCCTGCGGGCGGATGGCAAGGTGCCGTATAGCGCTGTCATGGAAATCATGGGGGCGCTCAACGCAGGTGGTTTTTCTAACATCGGTCTGGTGACAGACATCGGTGGTCCGGCGCTGGATGGCAGCGACGCATCGGGTGGCTAGGCGTGGACACCGGGCATTATATCTCTGGTACAGGGCATCTGGTGTTCATCGGATGGCTGCTGTTTGGTAGCGCATTTGATGCGGACCCACCGCCATTTGAAATGACCGAAGTATCGGTGATCTCAGGTGCGGATTTTGATGCATTGGTTGCCGCTCAGCAATCGCCTGATACATCCACAGACGTGGCACAACCTGCATCGCCAGATGTGCCCGCAGAGGTGCCTGATGTTGCGGCCACGCCGGACACTGCGATTGAACAGCCAACGCCGATCCAAACCGAAACACCCCCTGAAGACATCGCGCCAGAGGTGCCAGAACTGTCACTGCCCCCAGAGGCACAGGTGGATGATACGCCACCTGAGTTGGATCAACCCATAGGCGATGTTGCCGTGCTGGTGCCTGATATTGCGCCAGAGGCCGTCGCGCGCCCTGTTGAACGTGTGGCACCGGAACCCGTGGCACAGCCTGATCCTGATGCGGCCCCAGACACGGTTGAACAGGAAGCCGTGGCACCAGACGCCACAGGCGAAACGATAGAAGAACCACAAGAGGCACAATCACCCGAAGAAGCCACAACTGAGATTGTGACAGAAGCCACTGCTGCCCCCAGAGCATCCTCGCGCCCACCGGGGCGTCGGCCCGCCGCGCCACAGCCTCAGGTCGCTGACACGCCAGTTGAGACTCCAACTGAGACTGCGGCCACATCAACCACAGATGCGGATGCCGTTGCTGCGGCCCTTGCCGAAGCGTTAAGCGGGGCAGAAACACCCGCCGCCACCGCGCCAAGTGGCCCGCCCCTGTCTGTTGGGGAAAAAGAGTCGCTGCGTGTCGCGGTTTCAGCCTGTTGGAACGTCGATGTCGGGGGGCGCTCTGCGGATACTGTTGTTACTGTGCGCGTGAACCTTGATCGCACCGGCAAGATTGTGGGTAATGTTCAACAGATCGCGAGCGAAGGTGGCACACCTGCCGCTGTGGCCTCGGCATTTCAGGCGGCGCGCCGTGCGATCTTGATCTGCCAAAAGCAAGGATATCAACTGCCCGCTGATAAGTATGAGCAGTGGAAAGTGATTGAGATGACCTTTGATCCCAAAAAGATGAGGGTCAAATGATCAAGCAAGCAAGCAAGACACCAACCACGCTGGCGATAAATTGCTTAGGAAGTAACCCGTCAGTTGTGCACTGCGGTGCCAAAGACGCTAAACTTCCCCTCGAAAAACACCTGCAATACCGACACATTGACATGACGTTTGGTCCTGAAAGGATTTGCATCAGATGAATATACGTTTTCTTAGCATATGCTTGGCGCTGCTTTGTGCCGTTGCCCTGCCGTACCAGGCCCAAGCGCAAGATCCGCTTAAGATCACTATTGATGAAGGGATTATTGAACCCTTGCCGTTTGCAGTGCCGACATTTCAACCTGAAAGCGCCGAAGCCGGACAAATGGCAAGTGATCTGGCTCGTGTGGTTGCCGAAGACCTGATCGGCACAGGGTTGTTCCGGGAAATCCCAGCCAGTGCGTTTATCTCAACCGTCAGCGACTTTAACGCGAGCGTTCAATATGCCGATTGGAAAGCCATCAACGCGCAGGCGCTGGTGACAGGTGCTGTGAACGTGCAGGGCAACTCTGTGAACGTAAAGTTCCGCGTCTATGATGTGTTTTCTGGTGCCGAAATGGGCAACGGATTGCAGTTCTCTGGCACTGTCGATGGCTGGCGTCGCATGGCGCACAAAGTTGCGGATGAGGTCTATAGCCGGATCACAGGCGAAGGCGGTTATTTTGACAGCCGCGTTGTCTACGTGTCTGAGACCGGGCCAAAAGATGATCGTAAAAAGCGTCTGGCGGTCATGGATTATGATGGGGCAAATGTGCAGTTTCTTACCGATTCAGGTTCGATCGTACTGGCCCCGCGCTTTTCACCCAGCGGTGATCGGGTGCTGTATACCAGTTATGAAAGCGGATTTCCGCGCATTTACGTGTTGGACATCGGCAGTGTTTCGCGCCGTGTGCTGGAAAGTGCCGATGGCACGATGAGCTTTGCCCCCCGGTTTTCGCCGTCTGGGCAAACGGTTGTGTTTTCTCTGACCACGGGCGGTAACACAGACATTTATACCATGGATATCGCCAGCGGCGCGTCCGTGCGCCTGACAAATACGCCCGCGATTGAAACGGCGCCCAGCTTTTCGCCGGATGGCAATCGCATCGTATTTGAAAGCGACCGATCCGGCACACAACAGCTTTATGTCATGTCCGCAACAGGCGGCGAAGCAAAGCGAATTTCCTTTGGAGAAGGGCGATATGGCACGCCTGTATGGTCCCCGCGCGGCGATTTAGTGGCCTTCACAAAACAGAACAAGGGTCGTTTCCACATTGGTGTCATGCGTTTGGACGGCTCTGAAGAGCGTTTGTTGACCGCCTCGTTCCTTGATGAAGGACCAACATGGTCCCCCAATGGCCGCGTGATCATGTTCACCCGCGAGACCCAAGGCGCTGGCGGCTCATCGACACTCTATTCTGTGGACATTTCAGGTCGCAATCTGCGCCCTGTGCGTACGCCAGATGGTGGATCAGACCCGTCATGGTCGCCGTTGCAAAAGTGATCATGGCACAGTCGTGTAGAATATTCCCAAACCACGCGTGGCTGTGGTAAACAAAAAATAATTGGCAGAAAGCCATCAATGAAGAGGCAGTAGCATGAACCGTATTTTAACAAGCACGATCCTGATTGCGGCATTGGCCGTTTCGGCCTGTACAGACCCAAGTCGTTTTGGCGCAGGCGGGGCAGATGGTGTCGGCACAAACGTGCCCCAAAATGGTGGCATTGTACCGGGCAGTGCGAATGATCCATCCTCAACCGCGTATTTCCAACAGGCTGTTGGCGACCGGGTGTTGTTTGAGGTCGACCAATCCACTCTGACGGCTACAGGCCGTGCGACACTAGATGGGCAAGCCGCGTGGCTGTTAAGTAACTCTGATTATCAGGCCGTGATCGAAGGTCATGCAGATGAACAGGGTACACGTGATTATAACCTTGCCCTTGGCGCGCGCCGTGCCAATTCAGCCCAAGAATATCTGGCCTCCAAAGGTGTGCCATCCTCGCGCATGCGAGTTGTAAGCTACGGCAAAGAACGCCCCATCGAAATTTGTTCAGAAGAAGCCTGCTATGCCAAAAACCGTCGCGCGGTGACGGTATTGGCTGGCGGTTTGACCAGCTAAGGTACGTTTGATCATGATCACACGCATTGTTTTCACTTTGACATTGGGGCTGCTGGTCAGTCCCATGTCTTTACAGGCGCAAGATGCACAAACCCTTGCGGATGTGCGCCAAGAACTTACGATTCTGAATGTTGAGGTGCAAAAGCTCAAACGCGAGTTGTCGACCACGGGCAATGTATCTGTGCAAACAGGCGGCGGATCGGTGCTTGAGCGTGTGAATGCGATGGAAAGTGAATTACAACGTGTCACCTCAAAGACCGAAGAACTGGAAAACCGCATAAACCGGGTGGTGTCGGATGGCACCAGACGCATTGGAGATCTAGAATTCCGTTTGGTTGAACTTGAGGGTGGTGATATCTCGACCCTTGGTGAGACATCGACATTGGGCGGTGAAGGGCAAACCACAACTCAGGCCCCTTTGACAGCACCCTCCACGCCAACCGACACAGCATCCCTAGCTGTTGGTGAAAAGGCAGACTTTGAGCGGGCGCAGGCGGCGCTCGCATCCGGTGACTTTCGAGGCGCCGCTGACCAGTTTGCGACCTTTAATCAAACCTACCCCGGCGGACCGCTAGCAGCAGAAGCGGATTTGCGACGCGGTGAGGCACTTAGCAGCATGGGCGACACACGCGAAGCCGCGCGTGCATTCCTTGCCAGTTTTACGGCCGAACCGGTTGGTCCTGTTGCGTCCACTTCCTTGTTTGAACTTGGCCGTGCGTTGGGTCGATTGGGCCAAACCCAAGAAGCTTGTGTGACACTTAGTGAAGTTGCAGTGCGCTTCCCTGATAGCCCTGCCGTTGCCCAGGCAACCGCAGAAAGAACGAAAATCGGCTGCTCTTAATCCAATGACCCCACGATTAACACAACAGGTTGCTGATGCTTTCTTGCCGCATCCACCTGACGTGCTGGGCGTTGCGGTGTCGGGTGGTGGCGATTCCATGGCCTTGTTGCACCTGATGCATGGGTTTTGCGCCTTTCATGGTGTGAAACTACGGGCTGTTACAGTTAATCACGGCCTGCGTGCCGAGGCGACGTCCGAGGCGGAAATAGTGAAACGCTATTGTGCGTCCCTAGGTGTTTTACACGAAACACTATTGTGGCGCGATTGGGACGGGGCTGGAAATCTGCAAAACGCCGCACGCGATGCACGATATGGGTTGATGGCTGCATGGGCCAAAGAACACGGCATCAGCACAATCGCTCTGGGTCACACGGCAGATGATCAAGCTGAAACCTTTCTGATGCGCCTCTCGCGCCGTTCTGGCGTAGATGGGTTAAGTGCAATGTCTTCTCGCATCGTGAGGGAAGGTGTGACGTTTGTGCGCCCCTTATTAGAGGCCAATCGCGCGGACTTGCGCAGCCATTTGCAGAGCCAAGGCATTGCTTGGATTGAAGATCCAAGTAATGAAGATACAACATTCAATCGTATCAAAGCACGCAATATTCTGGAAGCATTGGCCCCATTGGGTATCGATGCAGAAAGCCTTTCTGAAGTGGCTGCACACATGTCACAGGCACGTAAGGCATTGGATTGGCAAACCTTTTTGGCTGCACAGGAAATTGTGCAAATTGACGCGGGCGCGATTGTGATTTGCGAACGCAAACTGCGCATCTTACCTGATGAAATCCAGCGACGCTTGTTGGTGCGCGCCTTAAGTTGGATCAGCGGAGAATCTTATCCAGCGCGTCGGGCTGCCATAACCACATTGATGCAGGCGCTGCGCAAGGGTCAAGCCGCGACCGTTGATGGCTGTCATGCACGCCGTGCCCAAGGGCATATTTGGGTGTTTCGTGAATTAAATGCTGTCAAAGACATCGAAGCGCCATTGGATACGCTTTGGGATGCGCGGTGGCGCCTTGTGCCCGCTGATCCCAATGATGACTGGCGCGATGTCACGGTCCGCGCGTTGGGCCAGCATGGCCTAGAACAATGCCCCGATTGGCGTGCATCTGGGCGTCCGCGTGCGGTGCTTTTGTCCACGCCAGCGGTTTGGCGAAATGACGTTGTGATCTCAGCACCCCTTGCCGGAAACTGTCAGAAATGGCATGCGGATGTCGATGGCGGCGAAGAGACCTTCTTTGCCGCACTATTAACGCATTGAACATGTGCAGATCATCTCTATCTTAGTGGGGTGGTTGCATCGTGTTGATGTGCCTTTTGGGCCGCGTCCCCGCGCACCCAGTTGATATTAGGAGAATTTCCTTGGGCAATGTTCGTAATCTCGCCTTTTGGGTTGTGTTGATGTTGTTGGTTTTGGCGTTGTTCAATTTGTTCAACGGATCATCCAACAACCTGCAAAGCAACGAAATCAGCTATTCTGACTTCGTCAGTTCCGTCAAAGACGGTGAAGTGCGCAACGTCACACTAGACGGCGAAGAAGTGCGTTTCCGCAAAGGCGACGGCGCTGATTACGTGGTGATCAAGCCCGAAGACGCTGAAATCACGACGCTTTTGATCGACAACAATGTGCCGCTCAAGGCAACGCCACAGGAACAATCAGGGTTCTCAACCTTCTTGATGTCCTTGTTGCCCATCCTGCTTCTTATCGGTGTGTGGATTTACTTCATGAACCGTATGCAAGGTGGCGGCAAAGGTGGCGCGATGGGGTTCGGTAAATCCAAGGCCAAGATGCTCACCGAAAAGCACGGTCGCGTGACGTTTGATGACGTTGCGGGTATTGATGAGGCCAAGGAAGAGCTTGAGGAAATCGTTGAATTCCTGCGCAACCCACAGAAATTTAGCCGCTTAGGCGGTAAGATACCTAAAGGTGCCTTGCTTGAGGGCCCTCCCGGTACGGGCAAAACATTGCTTGCACGCGCCATCGCTGGCGAGGCGGGTGTACCGTTCTTTACAATTTCCGGTTCTGACTTTGTTGAAATGTTCGTGGGTGTCGGTGCATCTCGCGTGCGCGACATGTTTGAACAGGCCAAGAAAAACGCGCCTTGTATCGTATTCATCGATGAAATTGACGCGGTGGGCCGTTCACGTGGGGCAGGCTACGGCGGCGGTAACGACGAACGCGAACAGACGTTGAACCAATTGCTGGTCGAAATGGACGGCTTTGAAGCCAACGAAGGTGTGATCATCATCGCGGCGACCAACCGTAAAGATGTATTGGACCCTGCCTTGCTGCGCCCGGGGCGTTTTGACCGTCAGGTCACTGTGGGCAATCCCGATATCAAAGGCCGTGAGAAAATCTTGCACGTACATGCGCGTAAAACTCCGCTGGGTCCTGATGTTGATCTGCGCATCATTGCACGCGGGACACCGGGTTTCTCTGGTGCGGACCTCGCAAACCTTGTGAATGAAGCGGCCCTAACCGCTGCGCGTTTGGGTCGTCGTTTTGTTGCAATGCTGGATTTCGAAAGCGCCAAGGACAAAATCATGATGGGTGCTGAACGGCGTTCCATGGTGATGACAGCCGAGCAAAAGGAAATGACGGCCTATCACGAGGCAGGCCATGCGCTGGTTGGTATGCTTTTGCCAAAATGTGACCCGGTCTATAAGGCCACGATCATTCCACGTGGCGGTGCCTTGGGTATGGTGATGAGCCTACCGGAAATGGATCGTCTGAATATGTTTAAGGACGAATGCCACCAACGTCTGGCCATGACCATGGCGGGTAAGGCTGCTGAAATCTTTAAGTATGGCCCAGATTCTGTGTCCAACGGTCCAGCAGGTGACATCATGCAAGCGTCAGGTTTGGCACGTGCAATGGTTCTGCAATGGGGCATGTCGGACAAGATCGGGAACATCGACTATTCAGAAGCCGCACAAGGCTATCAGGGTGCGACGGCTGGTTTCTCTGTCTCTGCAAATACCAAGGAAACGGTTGAGGAAGAAGTACGTAAGTTCATCCAAGACGGGTATGAGTGGGCAGAAAAGCTTATCAAAGAGAATGAGACCGAATTTGAACGTCTGGCGCAGGGTTTGTTGGAATACGAAACGCTAACGGGTGACGAGATCAAGCGCGTGATGGACGGGCTACCGCCTGCTGCTGATGATGACACGGATGATAATTCGGACGAAGGGAACGCCCCAAGTGTGACCGCAATCCCAAAGGCAAAGGGCAAAAAGTCGCCCCCTGCCGCCGGGCTTGAGCCAGAACCATCAACCTGATCCATTCAGATCGGTGATGTGATCATCAAAAGATATCATAAGGCCCTGCATATGCGGGGCCTTTTCTTTTGTGTAGCTTTTGCCCAAGTTGGCAGCGTTATGAAAAGGGGCTTCCAATGGCAGAACTGCGTCCAACAGACTTTACCGCAACCATCACATGGTTGGGCAAAGTACCGCAAAACCGGCCCAACATCCGCTCAGAGCCGATTGAAGAGGTCTTTGCAAGTTATGCAGGATTTGAAGGGGACTATCACAGCGGCCTGACGCGCGCGTCTTGTGTACGCGTCAAAGCACAGCACCCTCAAGGCACTGAAATTCGTAACACACGCCAGCTTTCTATCTTGTCGTTTGAGGAATTGGCTGAAATCGCGCAGGCTCTTGACCTCACAGATCTAGACCCGACTTTGTTGGGTGCGTCGATCGTCGTCAAAGGTATTCCAGATTTCTCCTATGTGCCCCCGGGTTCCCGACTGCAAACGCCGGGTGGCGCAACCATCGTGGTGGATGTTGAAAATGGCCCCTGTAACTTCCCGATGCGAGAAATTGAAAACGACGCACCGGGCCATGGAAAGGCATTCAAAGCAGCAGCGCGCGGTAAGCGTGGCGTGACCAGTTGGGTCGAACGCGAGGGGACACTTCGTATTGGTGATACCCTGCGTTTACATATCCCGAACCAGCCTGTTTGGCCCCACCTTTAGGTTCACGTTTGCGCTAAAACCTGACACCACCATCAGCGCTCGACGCATCAAGGGGTGGAAATGTCGGAAATGCGCCCTCGTTTAGGCCGTGCCGCCCTGTATGACTTGAACATCAACACCGCCGAACATGGCAACAGGGGATTCTAAAAATGGCTTTCAAGACCGACATCCAAATCGCACGCGAAGCGAACAAAAAACCGATCCAAGAGATTGGTAAAAAACTGGGCATCGACTCTGATGACCTGCTGCCATACGGCCATGACAAAGCAAAAGTCAGCCAGAAATTCATCAACTCGGTTCAAGACCGCAAAGATGGTAAGTTGATCCTTGTGACTGCGATCAACCCGACGCCTGCGGGCGAAGGCAAGACCACAACAACTGTTGGCCTTGGTGATGGGTTGAACCGCATCGGCAAGAACGCATGTGTATGTATCCGTGAAGCATCGCTTGGACCAAACTTTGGTATGAAGGGCGGCGCCGCTGGCGGAGGTTACGCACAAATCGTCCCAATGGAAGAAATGAACCTGCACTTCACAGGTGACTTCCATGCGATCACATCCGCGCACTCTTTGCTGTCTGCGATGATCGACAACCACATCTATTGGGGCAACTCCCTTGAGATCGACACACGCCGCGTTGTGTGGCGTCGCGTTGTGGACATGAACGACCGCGCGTTGCGTCAGATCACTGCATCTTTGGGTGGCGTTTCTAACGGTTTCCCACGTGAAGCAGGTTTTGACATCACAGTGGCGTCCGAAGTTATGGCAATCTTGTGCTTGGCGAAAAACCTCGAAGATTTGCAAACCCGTTTGGGTGACATGATCGTAGCCTATCGCCGTGACCGTACACCGGTATTCGCACGCGACATCAAAGCAGACGGCGCAATGACCGTTCTGTTGAAAGATGCGATGCAGCCAAACATCGTACAGACACTGGAAAACAATCCAGCGTTCGTACACGGTGGACCATTTGCCAACATCGCTCACGGTTGTAACTCTGTGATTGCCACCACAACGGCGCTGAAATTGGCAGACTATGTTGTCACCGAAGCAGGCTTTGGTGCTGACTTGGGCGCTGAAAAGTTCATGAACATCAAATGCCGCAAGGCTGGTCTGTCACCATCTGTTGTTGTCGTTGTGGCAACCGTCCGCGCGATGAAGATGAACGGTGGCGTTGCCAAAGCTGATCTGGGCGCCGAAAACGTAGATGCCGTGAACAATGGGTGTGCCAACCTTGGTCGTCACATCGAAAACATGAAATCCTTTGGGGTGCCTGTTGTCGTTGCGATCAACCACTTTGTCACGGACACCGATGCAGAAGTGCAAGCCGTCAAAGACTATGTGACGTCACAAGGTTCTGAGGCGATCCTGTCGCGTCACTGGGAACTGGGTTCTGAAGGGTCCGAAGCCCTTGCAACCCGCGTGGCCGAAATTGCCGATGGCGACAGCGCGAACTTTGCACCGATCTATCCTGATGATATGCCTTTGATGCAAAAGATCGAAACCATCGCCAAGCGTATCTATCGCGCTGACGAAGTTTTGGCCGATCAGAAAATCCGCAACCAATTGAAAGACTGGGAAGCGCAAGGGTACGGCAATCTGCCAGTTTGTATGGCGAAAACGCAGTACAGCTTTACCACAGACCCAGAGCGTCGCGGCGCGCCTACTGGCTTCTCTGTGCCAGTGCGTGAAGTACGCCTGTCAGCGGGTGCTGGTTTCATCGTCGCGATCTGCGGTGAGATCATGACCATGCCGGGTCTGCCACGTGTGCCTTCAGCAGAAAACATCTGCTTGAATGCGGATGGTGAAGTCGAAGGTTTGTTCTGATCTTGGTGGCAATAGCCCATCAGTAAGACTTAAAAGTAGGGCGGGGTAATCCCCGCCTTACGCATGAAATAGGGAAAGAAAATGACAGCAACAATCATTGACGGCAAAGCCTTTGCAGCCAAAGTCCGCGGCCAAGTGGGCGAACATGTGACACGGCTGAAAAATGACCATGGCATCACGCCGGGCCTGGCAGTTGTGCTGGTGGGCGAAGACCCCGCATCGCAAGTTTACGTTAAATCCAAGGGCAAAATGACTGTCGAAGTCGGCATGAAGTCGGTCGAGCACAAGATGGATGTGGACACGCCTGAGGCGGATTTGTTGGCGCTGATTGATCAACTGAACAACGATCCTGAAATCCACGGTATTTTGGTGCAATTGCCGCTGCCCAAACATCTGGACGAAGATTTGGTGATCAATTCAATCTCACCAGCGAAAGACGTAGATGGTTTTCACATCTCCAATGTGGGCCTTTTGGGTACTGGTCAAAAATCAATGGTGCCCTGCACGCCGCTGGGCTGTTTGATGATGTTGCGTGATCATCACGGTTCATTGTCCGGCATGGACGCAGTTGTCGTTGGCCGTTCCAACATCGTTGGCAAGCCAATGGCACAACTCCTGTTGGGCGATAGCTGTACCGTTACAATTGCGCACAGCCGTACCAAAGATTTGGCAGACGTTGTACGCCGCGCTGACATCGTTGTTGCCGCTGTGGGTCGCCCAGAAATGGTGCCCGGTGACTGGATCAAAAAGGGCGCGACCGTAATTGATGTGGGCATCAACCGTTTGGATGCACCTGAAAAGGGCGAAGGTAAAACCAAGCTGGTTGGTGACGTTCATTACGAAAGCTGCGCCGCTGTTGCCGGGGCAATCACCCCTGTACCGGGCGGTGTTGGACCAATGACCATCGCGTGCCTCTTGGCAAACACAGTCACCGCCTGTTGCCGCGCCAATGGGTTGGACGAACCCGAAGGTCTAACCGCCTAAAAAAACCTGATGCATGATCCGGCCGGGGAAAAACGTAAACGCCCCGGCCAGTATCAATGCCCCAAAGACCAATGATTTCATGCCCTTTTGATGCGCTGAGATATTGCGAGATCGCGCTGCGCGCACATTCATCACCAGACTGCATAATGTCAAAATTGACAGCAGATGTATGGGACTGAACGGGCCAATCAACCTGATCTCATTGATCCAAAAACTGCTCAGCGCCGTGACTGCCATCATGATGACCCATGACCATCCCAGCACCTTGTGGGCCTTGCTGCCACGTCTGATACTGAAGATGGCAATCACAATACCAACGGCCATCACTGCAAAAAGCGTATGTAGCTGTATCACCAAGCTGGCGTTTAATAAGGGGGATAGGGTCATTTCAGGCTCTCCATTGCGTCTGTTGCCCTGTGCATGGCAAAAGAATGCAAAGACCCCAACGCGGCATACGTGAAGGGCCGATCCGTTTCGTCAATTGCAGGAAATCCAGCCATATGTCATTCACGCTTCGTGAAAATCGGACCTTGTTAACCCTGATTGGCATATGGGCCTTGGTCACAGTGCTGGCGACTTTGACAGGCCCGTTTGGCACGTTGGATCATCTATCGCCTTTGCCACGTTTTGGCTATTGGGCCGCTGTCGCGGCGATATCAGTGGGTGGCAGCCACGTTGCGTTTACCACTGAAAAGCCGCGCGTGATTTGGCTGCACGGATTGGTGTGGGCGCTGTATATCGTTACGATCAGCACGATTGTGTATTTTCTTAATATGGCGGTGTTTGATGCGTGGAGTGGTTGGGGTTTCTTCTTGTACCTGCTTGCATCGGTCACTTTGATCGTTGCGATTGTGCATGGTGTAATATGGCTGATTGATCTGGCGCGCCCAAACACCCCTACAGATGAAAAAGGCGATACAACACTGCGGTTTTTACGTCGTATTCCGCTGTCGCAACGTGGCAGGTTGATCCGCATCGAAGCGCAGGATCATTATCTGAATGTCGTTACCGATAAAGGCAGTGCCTTGATATTGCTGCGGTTAAGTGAAGCCGTGAACGAACTTGCTGATGCCAGTGGCCTGCAAGTGCATCGATCCCATTGGGTCCGAATAGACTGCGTAACAGGTCATCGCCGCGAACAAGGGCGTAATTTTCTGGTGATGTCTGATGGCAGGGAAATTCCCGTTAGCCGCAGCTACAGGGACGCCGCCCGCGCTGCTGGATTGTTCTGAACGCTAAGCTGAAACTGGCACCATCGTGCCTTGTAATATTGCGATAAGGGTGCGGGTGTCGCCCGCTTCGGCATGAACCTCAGCAGTGACCACAGACAGGCGCTTACCCGGTTTGATCACACGCCCCGTTGCAATCAGTCGTTCACCGCGTGCCGGGGCCAACAGGTTGACTTTGATCTCTGCCGTGACAACTTCCATGTCCAGCGGCAACATGGTGAGTGCCGCATATCCGGCAGCTGAATCCCCGAGTGAAAATGTAAGGCCCGCATGTCCGAACCCCTGTTGCTGCAACGCCAACGGTAGAATGGGCGCACAGATCACAATGTGACCTTTGCTGATTTCAGTCATCTCAGCACCCAACGTCGTCATCATACTTTGCGCTGCAAAACTATCGCGGATACGTTGGATTTCGGCCTGTTCCATATTGTTACCTCGGCATAGGAATGATGAGGGGTGCGCGACCCGTTAAAATCGCGCAAGCCTCAGGGCGCATCAGTGTTTTCAACACCTCAGATTGGCTGCGTAAACCACCAGTATAGGTCCCATAAGCGGGCATGATCAGTCTGTCGCTGTCAAACAAAAATGCGGGTCGCGATACGCTGCGCCCCTTCACGTTCACAGATGCTTTGGGATGATAATGCCCTGACACTTCGCCGCTGGCACCGCTTTGCGCGATGTGGCGAAAGGTAAGAGGGGCTAAGGGAAGTTCGGCAAGATGACTGCCGCCCAGATCGACAGGGCCGGGGTCATGGTTGCCCTCAATCCAAACCCAACGCCGCCCGGCCTGTAACCGCGTGATCCACAGGCGTTCTTCTTCGGTCAATGCCATGGCCGCGCCGAGATCATCAAAGCTGTCGCCAAGGCAAATCACCACCTGCGCGTTGCACAGCGCAAGATCGGCAGCCAGTCGGGTCAGCGTGTCGCGGGTATCATAGGGCGGCAAGGTCGTGCCACCACGTCGCGCAATGCGCTCTGACTTGCCCAGATGCAGATCACTCACACACAAAATGCGCTGATCCGCCCACCAAAGCGCGCCACTTCCAAGCGCCGTTAATTGCGCGCCAGCAAGGGTAAAGTCATGTCCGTTCATCCTTTGTTGATGTTGGAAAAACAGATGCTTTGCAAGCGATCAAAAGGACAGGGATTGCTGCCTCGCGCACAACACCACGATTAGTATCCAATGCGCCAGTGTGGTTTATCCGAAGGCGCAGGCGTGATTTGAGCCAATCCTGATTGCTCCATGAGGCGTTCAGCTTCTTGTGCGAGTAGGTGTTCTTCTGCCGCACCTTTAATCGGCACGCGGCCCATTTCTAGGAACAGAGGCGCGGAAAGCGGCGAAACCCGAGACAGCTTTTGATGATCAATTCGACCTTCAACGCGCGCGATCATTTCCTCAATGCGGCCAAAGTCGACCAACCCGCGCAAGGCCTCTTCGCGGGTGATGTCCAGCATCAGATGATCCGGGTCATAGCGATGCAGCGTGTCATACAGGATATCAGAGCTGAATGTCGCTTGGCGGCCCGATTTGCGGGCTTGGGGCAGGTTGCGTTCGATCAATCCAGCAATGGTCGCACTGGCGCGAAAGGTGCGTTTCATGACCGCGTTGCCCGCCAGCCATGTCTCCAAGCCGTTTTGCAGGGCCGTAAGATCAAATAACGGCTCAGGGTCTTCAAGCGGGTTCAGACCCCAAATCAAGGTGGCATAATCAGTTGCGACAAAGCCCAGTGGATTGAGGCCCAATTCTTCCATTCGTTTGGTGAGCAACAAGCCCAGTGTTTGCATCCCATTGCGCCCAGCAAAGCCATAAATCACGGTCTGTTCGCGACCATCATGGCGGAAACTCTCAATCAATAGGCGACCGGGTTGGGGCAATTGACTGGCCTCGCGTTGCAGGTGCAGCCACTGGGCTGTGTGTGCCGGCAATTCTGGCCATGTGTCTTGGGTAAACATGCGCTGCACGCGGGCGCTAAGCTGTGTGGACGTGGCAAATTTGGTGCCCATGAAGGTTGCGATTTTGGGTTTTTTGGCACCATCACGACTGACTTCGACCGTCATTTCGTGCAGACCTTCGTATTTTACGATTTGCCCACCAATCAGAAAGGTATCGCCGGGGGTCAGGGTTGCTGCGAACCCTTCTTCAATCTCGCCCAGTGGTTTGCCGCCGCGATTGCGCCGCATCCGCACTTTGAGCGTATCGGTGTCTTGAATGGTGCCGATGTTCATCCGAATACGCTGTGCCGCGCGGGGGTCACGTAATTGCCACAGGCCGTCAGGGTGCCTGATCAAGCGTTGCCATTTGTCATAGGCACGCAGGGCATAGCCCCCGGTGGCGCAAAAATCGAGACAGTTGTCAAAGGCGGCGCGCGTCAGCGTGCTATAGGCCCCAGCAGTTTTGAATTCTGAATAGAGATCGTTTTCGTCAAAGGGTCCGGCGCAGGCTGTGATGAGGATGTGTTGGCACAACACATCGCGTGGCCCAGTCCCGCGTGGTTCGCCGTCAAGTTCACCGGCAAGAACAGCCTCAAGCGCGGCAACACATTCGACCACTTCAAAGCGGTTCGCCGGGACCAACAGTGCCTTGGATGGGGCATTATAGCGATGGTTCGCGCGGCCAATACGTTGCACCAAGCGTTTGACGTTTTTGGGCGCACCGATTTGGATGACCAAATCGACGTCACCCCAATCAATGCCCAAATCCAGGCTGCCTGTGCAGACAATCGCGCGGAGTTCGCCGCGCACCATTGCCCCTTCAACCCGGGCACGTTGGTCGCGATCCAGGCTGCCGTGATGGATGCCGAGGGGGAGACTGTCGTCATTGGCGAGCCAAAGATTGTGAAAGAAAATCTCAGCCTGCGCGCGGGTGTTGTGAAAGATAAGCGTGGTGTTGTGCTGTTTGATCTGTTCCAGCACAGCGGGAATGGCATAGGCCGCGCCGCCGCCTGACCATGGGGGTGGCGCATCTGTGGTGAGCATTTGGATATCAGGTGCGGGGCCGGGATCAGCCAACAGGATTTCACACGGGTCAGGATGGCGCGCCATGAGATGTGCAATGGCTTTGGGATCATCGACCGTTGCCGACAGACCCACACGTTTGAGGTTCGGGCATATCGTATGTAACCGTGCCAAGGCGAGCATCATCTGATCACCACGCTTAGATTCAGCAAGTGCGTGGATTTCGTCAATTACCACACGTTTGAGACCTTTGAACATGCGTGGGGCGTCTTCGTAACTGACCAGTAAGGCAAGGCTTTCGGGGGTTGTTAGGAAAATATGTGGCGGATCGGCCCGTTGGCGTTTGCGCCGGCTTTGGGGGGTGTCGCCTGTACGTTCATCAATGGTGATGGGCAGGTTCATTTCTTCAACCGGGGACGTCAGGTTGCGTTTGATATCCGCGGCAAGTGCTTTGAGCGGTGAAATATAAAGCGTATGCATGCCTTCGTGTTGGCCGTCCGCAAGGTCGATCAAGGTCGGCAGAAAACCGGACAAAGTTTTGCCGCCGCCCGTGGGTGCGATGAGCAGCAGGGCAGGTGCATCCGCACGGTCCAACATCATCTGTTGATGGGGGTGGATGGACCAGCCTTTGGTTGCGAACCAATCGGTGAATTTAGGGGGCAGGGCGTTCATGTCGCACTATGTAGCATTGGGTGGACCGGGGGCCAGCCCCCAAACCCCCGGTATATTTGAAGAACAATGAAGTTAGTTGCGCGGCTTTAATGCGGCAATGTGTGTTTGTATGGTTTTTGGTAGCGTCAGATCAGCGTCGCGGGGGGCGGCATCTAGGGCGCTTTCAACGTCTTTGACAAGGATACCGATGGTATTATCACTGCTGTGACCATCGCGGGCAAATTCGATGTCATTAAACCCAGAGGCAAGCCAGTTTTGCCCTGAAGAGGTTGCGATGAGGTTCAGCAGTTTCTTTTCGTCGAGCCCGGCATCATCAGCCCAATCCAAAACCATCCGAGTCATTGCGGTGTGAGATGCTGCCAGCAAGTTGTTCAGCACCTTTGCCTGCATGCCGTTGCCAAAATTACCCATTTGATGAAAGTGTTGGCCCATTGCATCAAACATTGGTTGTGCTGCGTCTAGGTCGGTCTCGTCACCGCCTAGCATAAACGACAGCCGGGCTTCTTGTGCGGCAATTTGAGCGCCGGACATTGGGGCGTCGATCAGGGTGATATGTTCAGGGATCCGCGCCCGCAGATCACGCACATAGCGCGGGGACAGCGTGGAACAGATGATGATACGGCGTAGTTTTGGGGCCGAGATAAAGGCTTGCGCGCCAAAAAGAACATCATCCGTTTGCGTGATGTCACGGACGACAGTGATCAGTGTTTCCACTTTATTTTTGCAGGTTAAATGATCGTTGGTGATGTGAGGTTCATCTTTGGGAACAACGTCAAATCCTTGTGCGTTGAACCCGGCATTGCGCAGGGCGGTCAACATGGGCCCCCCCATCCGACCGCATCCTGCCAAAACGATCATCTTACAATTACTTCTTCGCGCACAAACATGTTTGCCCATGCCCTGTCGACCAAAGCCGGGGACATTTGATAAGGTATGCCTTCAAATTCGCAAATCGCGATCATTTGGTCGATCAGAAATATCGGTTGATAGTTGGCATAGACGTTATCGATCGTGGGGTATTTGACCTTGAGTAGGTGCACCAATGTCGCCTCATCCAGTGCCATGCCCTTTTTACGGGCAACCATGGCAAAAATCTTGAGGAAGTTTTCTTGATTAGGCCCATCGATTTTGATTTTAAAGAAGATACGGCGCAGGGCAGCGGTATCGAAAATCTCATTTGGGTGGAAGTTGGTAGAGAAGATGACCAAGGTATCAAAGGGCACCTCGAATTTTTCACCCGATTGTAGAGCGAGGATATCTTTGCTTTCTTCAAGCGGGACAATCCAACGGTTGACGATACTTTGGGGTGGTTCTTTTTGGCGGCCAAGGTCATCTACGATGAAAATGCCGCCAGTTGATTTTAACTGCAACGGTGCTTGATAGGTGCGTGCGGTGGGGTTGTAGACCAGATCAAGCATGTCGAGCGACAGTTCACCACCTGTAATCACAGTGGGGCGTTCGCAGCATACATATCGGCTGTCAAAACGGGTTACACGGCGCAGGGAATTAGGGTCTTGGACATCACTTTCAGCAGCGGAATGTACAATCGGGTCATAGACCGTGATCACCTGTGATGCATATTCAATGGCACGCGGCACATAAACTTTGTCGCCCAAGGCGTCTCGTATCCCATTAGAAATACTGGATTTCCCGTTTCCGGGTGGTCCGTACATCAGAATGGATCGCCCCGCAGAAACCGCAGGGCCAAGGTGATCAAGCAAGCTGTCAGGCAATACCAGATGCCCCATGGCACCTGTCAATTGTTCTCGGCTGATTTGCAGGTTGCGTACCGATTGACGTTTGACCTGTTCGCGGTAGACATCAAGCGGCACTGGCATCGGACCGAAATACTCGGACTGCTGCAGGGCATCGAGCGCACGTGCTTTGCCTGCATCGGTCAACTGATAGCCCATTTCATTGCCGTTTTGCGCGTTAAGCGTGCCTGTTGCCTCAAGCAGGCGTTGTTCGCGCGCCATGTCGACCAATTCTTGGGTCACCGGGATTGGCAAGCACACCGCGCGGGACAATTCGCTGACCATATCGACGTTTTGACGAAAGATCGTCTTGAGTAAGATATCCCGCATCATCACGATGGGTAGCTTCATGTCCTCCAGACGCTTAGGCGGTGGGGGGGCCATGACATTGGACGTTTGCATGTTCATAACGACACTCCTGAAACAGGGCGGTAGGCAGCGCAAATTTTGCACCAGAAGGGCTGAAGATGGTGTGAATTAAGCACCATATAATGCACCTAAGATGAGATAGGCTGCCAAAGTTGGGCCAAGCGCGAGACCCATCGGGAATTTCTTGACCTTCGTCCAACTGACCCAATGAGGGGCCAGACGGCGCAAAGGTGTATATTTCGCCACGCGATGTGCAACAAAGGCGGCCAAAAGAATGACCATGAACAGCATCATCAGCAGCCGCAGATCGCCCAATGCAATGTAAGGCGCCCCAGCGGCGAGAAATTTGGAATCACCCGCGCCCATGACGCCAACGGCATTCAGGATCACACCAACTACCAAGACAACAACAAGGCCCAAAAGCCGCCACAGATAAGTGTCAAAGGGCAAGACAAACAAGCCAATAACAATGAACACCAAAGCTAATGCGATAACCGCCTGATTGGTGATCTTCATCTGCGCCAGATCGGTATATGCGACATACAAACAGATCGGCAGCACAAAAGGTAGAAACCACAATGCGGATGTGGCGGTAATGGTCATCGCGTTACCCGTTGTTTTCAAGGGCGCGCAGGGATCGCACAGCCGCTTCAAAGTACTGAGGGTGGGTGTCTATCGCTTCTTGCAACAGGCCCTTACCGGTTTGAACGTCACCTTGTTTGATCGCTGACAATGCCATGGTGTGCAACAATTGCGCGCGCTCTGATTGATCCATTGGGATCACGGGTAGTGTATAATCACGCTGCGCCGCACGGGCGAGAACGAGGTTGTTCTTGGCGGTGAACAGTGAGGGATCTTGACGGATCGCATCCGAAAACAGCCGTTCTGCGTTTTTATAATCACCGCGTGTCAGTTTGGAATAACCCCAGTTGTTCATCACTGAGGCAGGGGTTGTGGTAAGGCCAACGGCAGTTTCATAGAAGCTATCGGACTTTTTCCATTCTTTCTTGCTGTCTGCAATCAGCGCAGCAAGGCGGTAGCGTTTGAAAGTCTCATGCGTGGGCGGCACTGACTTTAGCACTGTTTCCGCCTTTGCCCAGTCACCTGAGCGGATCAAAGCATCAGCATGCTCGACGCGGTCATTATTCGTGGTCTCGGGCATTTTTGTGACTTTGCCCCATTCGATCGCCCCTTCAGTATTGCGCTTGGCACGGATAAGGGACGACGCAAGACCGCGTTGATGATCAATGCGTGTGGGGTCTTCTTTGGTGGCACGTGAGAAATAGGCGACCGCTTCATTGGGGTCAGCCACTGTCAGCATCACATCTGAAAGGTTGGTTTCGTCCACAACATTGACGTCCTTAAAGGCACGTTCAACGGTAGCGTTCGCGTCTTTTTGACCGCAGCCTGCAACGGCGGCAACACCTGCAATACAGGTGGCAAATAGAATAGGGTGGCGCATTTTTGCGTCCTTTTTACTGCTCTGCCTCGATATCAGTGTCATTCACAGCGGGGAGCCGATTACGTAATCCCCAGAACCGCGACGCACCAATTTATATTTATTGTCGTCAAGATCGTTAATAACAGGATTTTCCAATTTTGCGAGTGCTAAGCGCAGATTGTCACGGATTGCGTCACTTTCGCCATTATCGAGCGCATAGGCCCTGCGAAATATCTGTACCGCCTCAGCGGTTTTGCCGCGTTCCATCAATACAACGCCCAGATTGTTCCAATCCTCAGGCTCTGTTTCGTTCTCTTTTACGGCGCGGCGCAACAGGTGTTCTGCTTGGCCCAAACGGCCCAGACCCAGATTTGCACTGCCCAACCCAGATAGAATTTCGGCATCAATGCCTTGATCCAATGCGGCGCGGTTAAACGATTTGATTGCCAACTCAAATTGTCCTGCGGCCATCAATCGATGACCAACCTCAACCCCGTCTTCGGCCTGCTTGCGTTGGTTAACACCCGGGGCAAACAGGCCATCGCCACGCGCAGAAAAACCGCCCGGTGAACAGGCGGCAATTCCAAATGTAGATAATAGTGCTATGGCGCAGGTTGCCCTGCGCCAGCGTTTTGATGTCATTATTGGCCTGGTCCGCTAATCTTACCCAACTCAGTGATGCCGTGTACCGACGGGCCAACCAGAATGATCAGCAGTGGCGGTACGGTTAACATCATTGTGGCCAAGGTCATCTTGGTTGGCAACTTGTTTGCGGCCTCTTCTGCACGCATCACACGTTTGTCACGCATTTCACCCGCATAAACCCGCAACGCATCCGAGATTGACGTACCAAAGGCGGCAGATTGTACCAACACGGTCACGAAGGATGACACATCTTGAACACCGCACCGTTCACCCATGTCATTCAGAACGGTGGTTTTCTCTTTACCGGCCTTCATTTCATACGCGACAACTTCGAACTCGTCAGCCAATGCTTTGTATGAAGCACGCAATTCGTTTGCGACACGGACAATACATTGATCCAAAGACTGACCTGCCTCAACACAGACCAACATCATGTCCAAAGCATCGGGAAATCCGCGTTCGATTTCTTCTTTGCGCATGCCGACACGACGGGTGACCCAATATTTGGGTAGGAAATATCCGATGCCACCGGGGCCAACCGTATAGATCATCATCTTTTGGGTGCTCATACCTTCGCCGCCACCCAAGAAGTTAATATAGACGATACCAGCAACCATCCCGATTAGACCCAAGATCATTTGGGCAAAATAGAACATCCGCACCGCATCGCGTGATTGATAGCCCGCTTGGCGCAGCAGCAACTGCTTGGCGCTCAACTCAGCGACATCCTCTGGCTCAAGAAATTTGGAAAATTTCTGAAGCTGTTGGTTGCCCTCTGCTTGACGCAACTGTTTGTTCGGGTCCGCACCAGAGTTTGGGTTGGCAGAGACACGCTTGAGTTTCGCCAACGGATCTTCAGGCTGGCGCACCATCATGACAACGGTGATCGCCACCAAGGCAAGACCAAGGACACCCACGATGATAATCAAGCCCATAGGCCCAAGGATCACACTGATCTGGTTGTTGATTTGAGTTAGAAATTCCATCTCAACTGCTCCTTACACTTTGATGTCGGTGAGAACGCGCATCACCATCAAGTTTGCTGCGAGGAAAATACCAACCGTAAAACAAGCAGGAATAAACATCGCGTGATCTTTTACCTCATCGTAATAATGTGGATCGGCAACATTGATCACGATCAGCGCAAGGATAGGGAAAGCAGATAGAAATTTGCCCGACCATTTCGCCTCAGCTGTGATCGCTTTAACACGGCGGAACAGACGGAAACGCGCACGGATCACTTTGGCGAGGCCCGCCAGAATTTCAGCGAGGTTACCACCAGATTGCTGTTGGATCGTCACAGCCACGGCCAAGAACCGCAAATCCTGCATGTCCAGACGCTCAGCCATGTCTTTCAAGGCTTCGCCAATATCACGGCCATAGGCACTTTCATCAGAGATCACGCCAAATTCAGAGGCAAGTGGATCCTGAACTTCTTTGGACACGATAGTAATGGCGTTGTTGAACGGGTGACCCACACGCAAAGACCGGACCATCAGTTCTACTGCATCGGGCAGTTGTTCTTCGATCATGCTCATGCGTTTGTTGGCTTTGGATGAAACCCAGAAATACACGCCACCCACACCAATACCAACAGCCATCAATGCGCGCACAGCCGGTTCTGTTTCCGTGCCGATCGTCAGCGCCATAAAGGCAAAGGCGGCAAGACCTGCCATGATCATCAACAATTGCTTGGGCGAGAATGCGATTGCTGCCTTTTGCGCCTTTTTAGCCAGCAGCGAATACAGCGGAATAGATTTCGCTGACATGTGCTGCTGCATTTCTTTGCGTAGCTTGTCCAACACCTCTTCGCGTCGGTTGCCTTTTTCAAGCATTTCTAGGCGGCGGTTGACCCGGCTGTTTAGGCTAATGGATTTACCAAAAGCGACCAGATAAAGGCCTTCGACCAGCACCAGCACACCGATAAAGATCAGGCCATAGATAATTGGTTCTGCACTCATGACAAAATCTCCTTATTGCGCTGCAATGGGTTCATAGATGGAAGACGGCAAATCATAGCCCCACATTTTGAAGCGGTCCGCATAGTGGCTACGCACGCCGGTGGCGGTAAAATGGCCGATGATCTTGTTTTCAGGCGTTAATCCGACACGCTGATAACGAAAGATTTCCTGCATAGAGATCACATCACCTTCCATGCCAGTGATTTCGGTGATCGACGTCATGCGACGCGACCCATCTTGCAAACGCGAAGCCTGAACAATCAGGTTCACAGCTGATGAAATCTGGCTACGCACAGCCTTTAGAGGCATTTCGATCCCCGCCATCGCGATCATGTTTTCCAGACGTGACACACCATCGCGCGCAGAGTTCGCGTGGATTGTGGTCATTGATCCGTCGTGGCCGGTGTTCATGGCCTGCAACATATCGATAACTTCTTCGCCGCGCGTTTCACCCACGATGATCCGGTCTGGACGCATACGAAGGGCGTTCTTCAAACAATCGCGTGGGCTAACTTCGCCTTTGCCTTCCACGTTGGGTGGACGGCTTTCCATTCGGCCCACATGGGTCTGTTGCAACTGAAGTTCTGCAGTATCTTCAATTGTGAGGATACGTTCGGCATTGTCGATAAAGGATGACAAAGCGTTCAGCGTTGTTGTTTTACCGGAACCCGTACCACCGGACACAATGATGTTCAGACGTGTCGCAACGGCAGCCTGCAAATAGGCGGCCATTTCTTCGGTGAAGGCACCAAAGTTGACCAGATCATCAATTCCCAGCTTGTCCTTTTTAAACTTACGAATGGACACGAGGCTGCCATCGACCGCTACAGGTGGCACCATAGCGTTAAAACGCGAACCGTCTTTCAAACGCGCATCGACGTAAGGGTTGCTTTCATCGACACGACGCCCAACAGCCGACACAATCTTGTCGATGATGCGCAACAGGTGCTTTTCATCTTTGAACGTCACCTCAGTCAGTTCAAGCTGGCCGTCACGTTCCACAAAAATCTGTTGTGGGCCGTTGACCAGAATATCGTTTACGGTGTCATCTTTGAGCAAGGTCTCAAGCGGCCCAAGGCCGGTAACTTCGTCATATAATTCAGAGTTCAGGATCATCCGATCTTCGCGGTTCAAAACGATGCTTTTCTCTGCAAGCACTTCAACTGCGATGTCGTTAATCTCCTGGCGCAAATCCTGTTCGCTGGCATGCTCCAGGGCTGCAAGGTTCAGGTTATCCAATAGGGCGCGGTGCAATTCCAGCTTGATGTCGCTCATGCGCTGCTTGCGCTTGACCTCTTTGTCCACTGGCGCAGCCGCCGCCGGCTTCAACGCTTTGCGCATTGAGGCAGGTGCCGTGTCTTCAACCAAGGCCAAGTTTGCCACGGCTTCTGGTTTTACGGCTTGGGGTGCTGCCCCGGCTTTTTTGTACTTCGAAAACATGTCGCGCTCTTTCTATTTGGGCTTCAAGCCGCTTTGGCTTGATCGCCCTTGAGGTCGTGGATTGAGGCCGCCAATTTGGCGATCTCACGGCGCAGTGGGCTTTTTGGGGCCGAGTTTGCCAGTGGCAAACCATGATCATTGGCCTGCGTGATTGGCTTGCCGCCATCAGGCAGGTTTACGTCAATTGAGATGCTCAGCGATTCTGCCATGCGTTTGACGCGGCCCTTGGCGTTCAGGTCGGTGAACTTGGGCGCGCGGTTCATCACATAGCGTAACTTTTCAACGGGCAGATCTTCGGATTGCAACGCACGTTTAAAGCGCAACGTGTTTTGGGCAGAACGCATGTCGAGTTCCAGCATCGCAAAATAAACATGCGCGCTGTTCAACACTGTTTCAGACCACTGCACCAAAGTTGAGGGCATATCGACAATCACGTAATCGAACTGATTGCGCGCAATATCCAAGATTTTGGTGATGTCTTCTGACGTGACCAGATCAAGCGGCAACATGTCGGTGGGTGCGGTCAGCACCTGCAACTTGTCTTCATAGGTTAACAACGCCTGTCCAAAGATTTCTTCGTCCATAGTCTCGGTGTCTGCCAACATTTCGTACACAACTTCGCGGCGCGGCAGGTCAAGGAATGTGGCGACGGCACCAAACTGTAGATCAAGATCAAGCAGACAAACGGATGGTGCATCGTCCTTGTCAGCGCAGGCCAACTCCCAAGCCAAGTTAACAGCCAAAGTCGTGGCACCAGTACCGCCCGCCAATCCATGTACAACAATCAATGCACCATCTTTTTGGGCACCTGCCTTTAGCTGCGGGGCATTGACGGCAGGGGTAGGGGCCTCTTCTACGGCGCGCACACGGTTAATGGCCTGAGCCAATTCACCTTCTGGCAGCGGGTAGGGCACAAATTCGTCCGCACCTTGGCGCAACAATGAATGGAGCGCGGCGGGTGTCACATCTTCTGCGATCAGGATCACTTTGATATCGCGTGCTTTGGCTTGGGTGATGATTTCGGTCATCAAAACCAGATTGTCCTCGTCCGTTTCATCCATCGCCAGCGCGACAAACTCCATGCCTTCGGCCTCGGGCTGGCCAAAGAATGCCAAAGCTTCGGCAAAGCCCAGATCACCCCAGCTTTCACCAAGGGCGTCTTCCATATCCTCAATCAGCAAATCAAAGTTCTGCACATCACGACTTATGGTGCAGGCCACGATGGGCGCTGTTTCGGGTTGTGGCATACTGCTGCTCATAGCCTAAATCCTTTTTTACCAAGGGCTTGGCAGCGGGTTATGTACACTTGATGCGCACCTGATTACCTGCTGCGGCCACCCATGCCCGGACTTTTGCCCAGACACATTTGTCCTATTGCAGTGAATATCACAGCCAACTTGGGCAGGAATGGGGCTAAAAAGGTCTGATTGTTGGGTATCTTGAAACGATCACATCAAATGCTGTGGATTGATCAAGAAGGGCACAGAGGCCAAAACGCGCGCTCTTTGAACAAAGGCGCGCGTATTTAGTGTAAAAAGTGATCTTAGTTAGGATCGCCAAGTACCGTTGTAGTCAGTTGCTCAGGCGGTACAGCGCTGCCAACATAATCCCGATAGATAATCTGGGCGTACTTACCATCTAGAACAGTAGGATGACGTTTCACGAAACCGCTCACTTCGGTCACGGTGCGCCGGTTACGTCGTTCGCGGCCTTGGGTCACGATCAACGGCTGTGTTTCACCAAAGGAGACCACTGCTTCTAGGCGATTGCGGCTGATACCAAGTGTTCCGAGGTAGGCAACAACAGCATTTGCACGTCTTAGACCAAGTGATTTGTTAGACCGGTTCGAACCCACAGCATCGGTGTGACCATAGACGCGGAAACGAATTTCCGGGAACTGTCTGATCCAACCAGCTTGCTGGCGCAACACAGCTTGAGCATTTCCATCCAAACGGGACGAATTGAATTCAAACGTAACGGTCGATTTAACCTCAGACGCGAATCTATTTGCCAAATCAAAGGTGTACTGACGTTCGCCGGTCATGACCAAACGGTTGTTCAAGCTCGCGTTGCCAAAGCTGCCTGTGTCCGACAGTGCGCCCGCTTCGCGGTAGAACTGCGTATAAACAGGATCAGAGCTGGGCGCGCAGCCCATCAATGCAGCCAATGTGGCCGTCAGACCGATAATGCTAGTTTTTTTGGCCATGGCGCTTTTCATTGGTTCAGTCCAGTACATAGCCATATGACCCGCCAAAGTCCTGTTTGGCAACCTCTCCCGCAGCACCTTTCTTAGGTACGCGGGTGCCCTCGGCTGTGCGGCCAAACAAAAACAGGTCTTTTTCAGTCGGTGGTTTGATCCGGTCTGTTGGCAAGGCCAAGGCATCGCCACGTGTTGGCGTCACCAGATGGGCAGTAACAATGATCACCAATTCGGTCTGGCTGCGCTGATAATCCGCTGAACGGAATAGGGCACCCAGAACAGGCACATCGCCAATCCATGGCAGTTGGCTAGAGTTGTCGATGAAGTCGTCCGTCAGCAAACCGGCAATGGCAAAGCTTTCGCCGTCGCGCATTTCAACCGTTGATGATGTTTCGCGCCGGGTAAAGGCGGCAATTTCGATGTCGCCCAGCCTGAGGCTGTTGGTTGGGTCAATCGCGGACACGGCGGCCTTGAGTTCAAGGTTGATCAGGTCTTTATCCACAACACGTGGGATAAAGGCCAGTTCAACACCGTATGGTTTAAATTCGATGGTAATTCGGTCACCCGTTTGAGCGACAGGCACTGGATATTCGCCACCAGCAAGGAATTTCGCTTCTTGACCGGAGAGGGCCGTAAGGTTTGGTTCCGCAAGGAACCGCACCATGCCTTTTTGCTCAAGCGCTTCAAGCAAGATACCTACTTGGGTGGATCCCGCATTAAAGCCAAATAGCACTGCGCCCGCATTTTCGTTTGTTGTTGGAATCGTGCCAGCAAGTGAGCCCGCAACGCCGCTCGCTGTGTTCACTGTACCCGTACCGCCATTAACGCCGGTACTGCCACCAAGCACACCGTTTATTGCCAAAGACGAACTCAGCGATTTGGAAACATTCCGCTGCATTTCGGCAAAGCGTACTTTCAACATCACTTGTTGGATGCCGCCAACGCCCATCAGGTTCGAAACACGCTCGGGCGCATACCGTTCAGCCAGATCAAGGGCGCGTTGTAGGCGTTGTGTGGAGGAAACGATGCCAGACAACACGATACCGTCGTTTGCGGTACGTACTTCAATCTTTTCGCCGGGCAAGATTTGACGCAGGCGTTCTTTGAATTCGGATACATCCGCTGCGACACGTACATCTACGTTGGTGATCAACTGGCCGCTGGCGTCGAGCAGGGTCAATGTGGTCAGGCCAGGGGATTTACCCAAAACGTAAATGGTGCGATCTGACAAGGATGAAATGTCAGCGATACCGGGGTTGGCGATGCTCAGTTCCGCGAAGGGAATGTCACTTTCCACCACCACCGCGCGGTTCATTGGCACCTCAAGGGTTTTGTTGGTACCCTTTTTGACCACGCGCAACGTATCGGCAAAAGCCAATGTCGGAGCAGTCATTGCCAATGGCGCAACGCTCAACGTCAACCCAACAAGGGCTGCTTTAATAAATCTATCGATTTTCATGTGACCTGCCTTTTTGATCACGCCTCAATGTAGGGTCTTTTCGCCCGTCGTTTGGATCACCTTGGGGCAAATTGATTTTTATTGCAAGAATCAATGAGTTCAGCGTCAACCCTTATGTGGATAAATGGCAACATTCTTGAAACAGAAACGGCACCGCACAAGGTGCGATGCCGGATCAAGCAATTGGTTTTGCCCAAGATTGTGGGCGTCAGATCAGTTTGTGCAAGGGATTGGCAGTTCCATCACTTCGGCGCCGCGGCGCGTTCTGATGGTGCAAACTTTCTCTTTGGCGACTTCTGCTTGGACTTCTCTAGAAGCGATACCCAAGAGCGAACGCTGATCAACTTCGATTGCATCGGCAATCGTATCGTCACCCGCACCAACCAAGGACAAGGACAAATTACCAGTCGATTGTGCTTGGGCAAGGGAGGCAACCTGTTGTGGGCTGATGGCTACTGTTACGGTCCGGGCGATGGTGGTCTCACCTAATTCGCCGCCAGCACTTTGGTCAATCGCGATCAATTTCACACCAGCTTCGATCAATTTAGTCACGTCACCATTGTCACTTTCACGATCAATGTTCACACGGCCGGTCCAGTAGACGTCGACGCGGTCACCGGGGCGCAAAAAGCCAGACACACCACTTGATACGTCAACTTTGATGGTAAAGGCACGCGCACCACGTTCCAAACGCGACGTCAAACCTGTGTCCTCGCCAGGTTCAGTCACCTTGAGCGCCATGATCGCTTCATCTTTTTCGATGGCACGCAACACGACGCGCAACTCAGCAGTGTTTTCAGGGAAGAGGGTGGCAATATCCAAAAACGACCCTTCAGGGATCGCATTTTCCGGCCATGCAACTGCGCGTACATCTTCGCGTGTCAGTTTTTGACCGTACTGAAGGGACTTTTCAGCCACATAAACAGTCTTGGTCGGAACAATCTTTGACAACGCCGCCTGTGCCTGAGCATTGGCCGCTTGATATTGCGCGATCCGATCCTTGGCCAAATATACAGCCCCACCAGCAAGCGCGATGCCCACCAATAAAACCAGTCCAAATACCATTCGCATTTTGTCACCTCATATTCACGTGTTAGCCGGAACAAATCCGGTTCTGCTTGGGCATAATGTACTTGCCAATTATGGTTTTTCTTTGCCACGGATCAGGCGAAACCACGGTCTTTGCTGCTGGGTATTCTGAGTACCTGAATGTGCGACAAGAAAAGGCCAGCCAAGGAAGTGGCTGGCTTTCTTTGTTAAATTTCGGTGGCATCAACCCCCAACAGGGCGATCACCAATATAGGTGCCTGTACCTGAACTGACGGTGCCAGATGCGCCGTTGATCGTCAGGATTACGCCACCGGCAAGCACAACAACAGCAGCGGTCAAAACGACCCAGTCAACTGTTACAGCTCCGTCCTCGGAAGCGCGAAAGTTCTTAAACTTTTTCCACATGATCTGTTCCTCAATATTGGAATAATGAAAGTGGTTACTCACAAAAAAGGGGCTGCGCGCTGTTGTCAGCACACAGCCCCAATATCATCTAAATTAAGACCTAAACTTAGTTAGGATCCTGAAGTTCGATGAACGAAGATGTGTTCGCTGTCAGAGCTTGTGTACCGGTTTCGATTGAACCGTAAGCAGCAACTGCAAGGCCAACAACAGCAGCGGTCAAAACAACCCAGTCAACTGT
>CALKXT010000137.1 GCA_938003685.1 uncultured Sulfitobacter sp.
ATGGACCACTCAAGCCGACAATTGGCCTTGGATCCCTCTCTGCTGTTTTGGGTAGCGTCAATGACGTGCCGATCCCGTTGTTCCGTGATCCGGTAGCAGATCAAGAATTTGCATTGCAAAGCTTTGAGCTGCAATGGACGCTGACCAAATCTGGAAAATCCTACAGCTCTTATGGGCAGCTTCAGGGCGATTTCATCCTATTCCCAGATGTATTTCGCACCCATTCGGACGCGCCGGGCGGCAACTTTCATGTTTCTATCGATACGGAGTTAAACTTTGAGGGGTCGTTCAATGGAACGGCATCAATGGACGACGTTCTTCAAAAAATCTCGGGCGGCACAATTGGTATGCCACAGGGCATCGCCGTGTCGTTCTCGGATATTTCTGTGGCCGTGCGTCCGTCTGAAAAGTCCTATGCGCTTGGCTTTTCTGTAGACGCCGAAATTGATGTGCCTTTCATTAAAGGGCCACAAGGTCAGCCGCTGATCCAAGTTGTGGGCATGGAATTTAATCTGGGCGCACATACGCCGAACCGCACAGACGCGCAGGCGGGCAAAACGGTTTATACGGCGTCGATTGATGGCATGATTGTGGTCGGGCCGGTCGCGGCCAATGTGGTGATTGATTATGATGGCAGCCTTGAACCACCAATGTGGCGCCTTGAGGCGGCTTTAGCCAAACCGCTTGAACTGTCTGATATGATCACCCAGTTCTTTGGCGACTATAACTTTCCCGATTTCTTACCCGGTGATTTGTCGATCCAAGAATTGGCTGTGAAGGCTGCAATTCCCAGCACATCAGGCAGTACATCTGCCAATAATAATGCCCCACTCGCGCTGACCCGTCCCGCCCGCGGTGCCAGCGCACATCATCACGCAGACAGTTGGCGCAGCCCTGTGCGCCCGGTTGACCATGGGGTGCAGAAAAGTGGCTTTGTGCTGGCCTCAACACTCGAAGCGACACCCAAATCGACCTACAGCGTCGCGGCGACCTTGCAATGGAATTTTGAGGTCACGCCCAGCTTTGTCATTGATACCGAAGCCAAGGTTGGCGTCAGCTATGATGGTACAAATTTCTCTGGTTCTGTCATTGGTACGGTCACGATTGAAGCTATCGGTTTGGAAGTCGAAATCGGTTATCGCTTTGGTCCCGCCAAGGAGGATGTGAAAAGCATCCGTATGCCGATGACACCCGAGATGCTGCAAGCCGCCGCCGAGGGCAAGGACAGCAAAGTCCTGTGGCTGGCGTGGAAAGGTTTTAAGGCCGAGTATTCCTTTGATAAGGAAACGGTCACCTTCTCGATGAAAGGTTGGACCGTTGGCGGGCTGATCACCGCACTGGTTGAGATGATCGCAGACCCCTATTTTACCCTGCCATCCCCATGGAACATCCTCGATAAAATTTCGCTCGATGGCCTGTCGATTGCATTTTATTTGGGCGACGACCCAGTCAAAAAAAGGAACCCGGTCACAGCGTCTTATAGCCTGCCATCGCCAATTCATCTGGGATTTATGTCCCTCAATGGACTTAGCTTTAAACAGGTGAATGGTAAAACGACGATTGCAATTGATGGCTCCTGTTCTGTTCCCGGCCTGTCGGACTCTAATCTGTTCAAACCAGAGAGCGACGGCCAAGACGTCAAGGACATGCCAAAGGTGCCGGGACGTGGGAATGCCTATTTTAACCTCAACCTCATGGCGCTGGGCCAGCGCGTTGCGATTGGTGGTACTGGTAATTTCAAAACCACCCAAGCGGTGATCGAGGCGATGTCGGACCTGCCATCATCTGATGGCGATAAACTGCCGTTTGATCCCAGCACCCAAAAGCCCGGCCAACCCTATTACGATCCCTCCGCTGGATGGCTGGCGGCATTGCATTTTGGCCTGCTGCGTGTCGGTGACACGGATGTCTATGCCGTTGATCTGATGATTGCCTTTAGTGACCCCAATCTGGCGGGTCTGCGATTGGCGCTGAACGGTGACAAGATGAAAGTGCTGGCCGGGTTGGCCATCGATGTTCTGTATGAACGCGTCACCGATGACATTGGCCGCTATTCCATCGAATTCACGCTGCCCAGTGTGTTGCGCAACCTGAATTTTGGCGCGGTGAGTATCACATTGCCCACCATCGGGATTGAGATTTACACCAATGGCGATTTCAAAATCGACTTTGGCTTCCCGGCGAATATGGATTTCAGTCGCTCGTTTATGGTACAGGCGATCATTGCGGGCATCCCGGTTCTGGGGGCAGGCGGGTTCTATTTTGGTAAGCTGTCAAATGCCACGGCCCCGGGGCTGCCACCCACCACGCTTGGCACATTTGATCCTGTCATCGTCTTTGGTCTGGGTCTGCAAGTCGGTGTCGGGAAAAAGATTGATTATGGCATTTTGAAAGCCGGGTTTGCGATCACTGTTTTTGGCATCATCGAAGGGACGCTTGCCGCATGGCACCCCTATGACGGTGTGCCGGGCAAGCCAAACGAAGTGCAGGGCGATTACTACTTTAAGATATCTGGCACCTTTGGGTTGATTGGCGAACTGTATGGCTCTGTCGACTTTGTAATCATCAAGGCTGACGTGAACCTGCGCGTCGTGGTCTATGTGCAGATCACCTATGAATCGTTCCGCAAAATACCCATGGTTCTGGCCGCGTCTGTGCAGGTCAGTGTCAGCCTCAAGATTGATCTGTGGTTGTTCTCAATCACAATCAGCTTTTCATTCGCTGCCGAAATTAAGGTTGAGTTGACGGTGGGCGAAGACAGTCAAGCACCATGGGATGCAGTGGCCCCAAGTCTGCATAACATGTTGGAAGACGCTAGCATGATGATGAATGCCGCCTCGCTTGATTTTGGGCCTGACGGGGCCTTTGTCGAAAGCCGGACACCATCCGTGCCACGGACATTGTTCGAACATGGGCTGCACGATCATACCTTTGTAATGGAGCCTGATAGGGGGCACGCGCATCTTAGAGCGACGGGGGCAGTTGCAAAACCAAAGTTGGAAATTACAGCTGTCGTTCAAACCACTGTGCTAGGCGCTGAGGGGGTTGGATACGCTGATCAAGAGGGTGGTTTGGTGTTGCTCTTTGCCATGGATGCGCCTGTTGCATCCTCGGATGATGGACCTGCTGATCCGGGTGGGAATACGTCGTTTGGCAAGTTGAGTGAGGCGTTTCTGTCTTGGATCATCGCCAGTGTTGCACCTGCACCTGAATTGAAGAGAATGGGATCATCCGACGATGTGTCACGCCCGCACTTGGAAGGGATATTGAAAGCGCTGTCTGATCCAGCCAATGCACCCTTTAGCGCTGAACAAGTTATGGCATTTATTGGCAATAATTTTGACGTCACAGTTTCTGCCGCTGACGCAAATCTGGCAACTGCCCGACAGGACGCCTTGAAAGACGGCTCTGCAATCTTTCCTGCAATTGATTTCCTGTCGATGACCGTGCCGGACGTGAACAGCACGGGTGACGTTACGGTTGATTTTGCAAATTACGTGACCACAGACACGGCTTATCAGGCAGAATTGCGCCGCATCTTTAATGAGGTCGCGGCGAATGTGGCCAATGAAACGGGCACGCAAAACCCCACGATGATGGCTGAGGTGAACCAAACCGAACCGATGGCTGCGTCGATCTTTGCGGATTACTTTATCCTGTTGGCCCGCCAATTGGTGCAGTCTGCAATTGATCGCTATGATGATTATCCCTATCCGTTGATTGGCACGACCAGCCTCATGGATATTCTGGATTGGGCAAATCTTGCACTGCCGGGTCAGCTTATGCCAACGGCCCTTATTTCATCGAACATGTCCTATCCAATGAATCCAGGGATGCCTCTGTCATTCGCTGATGTTGGCTACATGGTGCAAAAGGGCGATACTGTTACCTCTATCGCCGCGCGCTATGCAGATACTGCAGAAACGCTGATCTTGACGAACAAGGCGCAGAACAATTTGATCATGGCTGGGGTGCTGGTGCCCAATCCGGTTGATGCGAATATGCCGCCCTATCTTACGCAGGCTGGCGACAGCTTTGAAAACATCGCTGACGGGTTGGGCATGACGATTGATGCATTCGCTGCGCAAGACGCCATTCAATCGATGCAAGGGCTGCTGTCCACAGCTGTGGTCATGACAATCCCGCGCGTCAATGTGACGACGAAAGACGGCGATACCGTCGCGGGCCTACTGGATCAACTTCACGTGCCAAAATCCAGCTTTTTGACAGTCGAAAACCTTGACCTCGGCGGGTTGTTTAAAGTTGATCCGTCATTGCATTTTGCCGTGCCAAAACTGGTCGCGATGGAGCAATCAGCAATCTGGCCCGCGATTTTGTCCACCGGAACTTTGGGGCAAACCGCAGGTATGGCATCGCGTTATATGATGCACGGAATGCGCTTGCCTGTGGCACCGGGTCTGAACCTGCCAGAAAGTGGATTTATGTACGGCGCGCCCCATTGGGCGACTGAACAAACAGCTTTTGGTGCTTATCAGCTGACAGGACAGCAAGTACCTTTGGCCACACGTGATACAGCGGCTTATACAGTAAAACTCGACCGCCCCATCGGCGTTGAATACGAGTGGCTAAAGTTAGATGGCGGTGCAACGATCAGCTTTGATATCAAACGTCAGGCAGACACGTTGGCTCAAATGGTGACCTCTGCCAAGGTTGACGGCTTTACGCCAGACATCACATTGCTTGAAGCCACCCCAGGCACCAATTTGCAACCACGCCAATTTGGCATCACCAATTATGTACCTTGGCAGACCTCTGATGTTGAGAACCTGTCAGCGGATACAATGCCGCCTACTGCGGTTACTGATGCAGGTGGATCAGATGGACCACAGGCGCGCCCCATGCTGTTTGATCTATCTACCGCGTTGACCGCTGCCGTGACGGGTGCGCAAGCCAGCCTTGCCACCCACCTAGACACATTCACTGCGCAAGAACCCTATCTGCCTGTTATGACACCACGCCTTGGCACCACGGATCCAGCCACATCAAAAACCAGCTTTAATGATATTCCAGACTACTGTCTGGCGACGCGCATTGATTTTAGGATCAAGCAATTGGCCCAGGACGCTGACCTGTCACCACAGACACCATTCGGCAATGACGTGACGCCCAAAAGCACAGGCAATGCAGGATCGCCAGCCCGCGCACTTGCGCCGTTTTCTTACGAAATTGTTGGCCCGAACCCCGGCCAATCTGTTCTGCTTGAACGTCTGTTGACTGCCATGGCGACAGGTGGCGAAGACATGATTTCGGGTCTCTATCTGACCTACCTCGACATCAACAACGGGGCCAAAGGATTGACCAGCCGGGCGCCAGATGAATTTTTATCCTATATCGTACAGTCCAATCTTTCGACGGAAACCAACCCACCTCGTGACGCTGTGATGTCAGCAGCATTGTTTAAAAACCCAGAGCCACCGACAGGGATTGCCAATAAACCGGCTGAATTCATCAAACTTTTGTGGGAATTGTCCACTGTCAACACAAGCGGCACTTATCTGTTCTACCAACTGCTGAACGAAGGCACAGGGCTTCCACCGTCCTTGTTTGATGACAGCGGCATGGCCGAGATTACGCTGGTGGTAACCCTTGCCCGCGATCCAGCACTTGAACGTGGTGAGCGGATGTTCAATGCGGTCAATGCGATGGTCACGACCAGCCCAATTGATCCACAAACATCTGTGATCGCGCTGGTTGGCGTGTCTGATCCTGCCACCAGTCATCCGATTGTAAGTGACGCAAATGCGGCTGGCATTGCGGCCGGGTATGGTATTGATCTTGCCGGACTTGCCCTATCCAACGCTGATGCGTCCCTAAGCGCTGGCAAGAAAATACCGATGTCTGGGTTGTCACGCCAAATCACACCAGAACAGGCGGCGTCATCCACACCAGCGGCGCAAATCATGGCTGAGTATTTCTCTGTCGGGGCGGAAACGGCCATCACGACAGCCGAGGTTGAGGCATTTAACCCCGGTATTGCGGGTGATGCATTATCGGTCTTTCGCATGCCGGATTTCACCTATGTTGTGGGTGATGCTGGGCCGGGCAAGACATTGAAAAAGATGGCGGATTATTACGGTGCTGACCTGCCAACCGTTGCCTTTGCTGCGCGGGATGTTGCGGGCTTGTTTGCGACAACAACGCTGACCATTGATCCTGTTGCAATGGAAGCGACGCCAAATCTTGGGGCAGGTAATACCGCCCTTCAAATGGAGCGCGCCCGCACTGCGGCGCCGGTCAAACTACCTGACACACCGACCCCTGCGGAGATCGCGGCCTATACGCAGGCAACATTGTCACAGCTCTATCAATTAGCAACCGCGCGGATTGTCGAAACGCCGTTCTTTTCTGCCAGCTACGACACCGCTTCGTTTGGTCCCAAGGATAAAACTAAACCGGATGCAGATGCGCCCACAGCCACGGCACGCAAAACCATGGCGCGCTTGCAAGCGGTTGGTGAAGATAGCCCGCTGACCTACGATCAAGGGTTTGGATATGGTTCAAAAGCCAAAGTGAATGCGACCGTGCCGCCCATTGGTAAAACAGGCTTGCCCGATGTCTCCCTCAGTCCCTACAAAGGTGTCGGGACCCAGATGCAAGCAGCGCTGGATTGGCAAGATCTGTTTGGCAACCGTATTCCCAACCCGTTTAACCACGTTACTGCGACAACAATGGCCCCCTATGGCAACCTACCCATCCCGATCTATTATACGGACCGTTTGATGCCTGTGGATGCTTGGCCCAGTACGTCACGTTCTTATCGCTATGGCGGTGTTGCGGGCGCGCCTGTGCTTGAGCTGTCGTTGATGTTTGATGCGTCTTCTTATGAGCCTGAAGCAGCCCCCGAGACTGCTGGATTAACTGCTGTACGTGCTGGGGACGATCTGCCGATTTGGCAACGCAATGCCCATGCTGATCTGGGTAAATTCCAAGAGGTTTATTTCCAACTTACCCAAGACTATACAAATGCAGGAGTACAAGGTCTGACCGGGCCCGTTGTGGCGATATCGCTGGTCAACAGCTTGTTGGCCACCCCAGAACAAGCGCTGACATCGGCACAGCGGGGGCAAATCCTCAATTATATCTGCGATGCGATTGCCTATTTGAATGCGCGGGCAGGAGGGCAAGCCGCCGCCGCCCCAACAGGCGAAGTTATTGCGTTTGATGTGGATATCACTCACGTCGACCCGGCGCAGGATATCTTGCGCTTGGGCGTCGAAATGCAATTTGCACGTCAGCCTGAATTGGTTGATCCTGATCTGCGTGCCTTGCGGGGGGGCATCAGTGCCAGTTCAACCATTCCAATTGATGGCGCGTTGAAAACGCCACAGGATGAGGATGCGCCAGAACAGTCGGATAAGCCAAAGTACCCAGTTGCGCTGACAGAATTTGCTACTGACTTCGAAAAGGTCTTTGTTGGGGGCGATTGGCATTTGCGTCTTGGGACAGGCGCGCCTGATCCATCTGCACCCAATGCGGCGCGTACCCCAACCCTATGGGCGTTGCGGATGGCCAAAACGGGTGGCGGCACAGGTATACAATTTAATATTCAGGATACGCCCAGCTATTTCGCACCGGAACCAATTGCCAGCCAGTTGCAAACGATCGCGCCAGAGGTGAAGCGATATCAGACGGGCAGCACCTATCCGATTGAAGGCACGGTTAAGACGACCTTTACCAGCGTCGATCCGAACGTATGGTTGGCCGAATGTCTGACCGCGATTGACGATATTTTGGCACCAAGTTATTCAACACCGTTGTTCCAACTCGATCGTTTGTTGGGCCTATCAGAGACCGATAGCGACGACACGCCAGTTGATCCTGCATCACTGGGGTATCTTACACGATTGCTGAACCAGAAAAAGTTACTGGCCAAGGCGATTTCATCAACCGCGTTGTCTGTTCTTGAAGGCGGCGATGCCAGTTTGAAAACGGCAGCGATTGAAAAGCTGAAACAGTCTTTGTTGCAGCAATTGTCTAATGCCAACACGCTGACCTGTGTGGCTGTATTGCCTGTCACGGATGCGCTCTACACACCCGTGTTGGAGCCGGGCGTGACGGCACCGCGTCTATATGGCCAGCCCGTTGCGCAATTGAACCGATCAACCGATCAAGCGGTATCTGGAAATAAGAACAAGAATTTCGCGCTATCCACCGCAAAAATTCCGCTGCAATCGGGGGCGGGTGCTAGCGACAGCACGATGGCATTCCTTGTCACATCGCGTGCAGCAGAACAGCAGCCCTTTGTCGGGCTTGAGTTGGATTATTCACTGACCCATGTTGAATTCGACATTCACAGTGTGCCGGGCATCAAGGATTATGAACAGTCGCGCTGGATCACTTTGGTGACTGGGGCAATCACTGTTGATGTCACAGCAACAGATGGGGAGATAAACGTGCCCGTTGCTCTGCGCGCGCTGCCAACACCTGCGACGGTTGTGGCGCAATCTGGTAAGGCGGCGCATCTTGATCCAGCCACAGCGACGGCCACCCAACTCAAGATGTGGAACTACAAATTCTCATATTTATTGAACCGGGCGGCGCAGGATTCAGTCTTTGCCAATGTGATTTTCAATCATCAAGGTGAAGAAGCGGGCCTGAAAAGTGATGCCACTGCATTGCAGATGGCACTCTATGATGCGTTGGCGCAATTCATTGCAGTTTATCCGGCGGTGTCACGTGATCTAGAAACCTATCTGCGTCCAATCAATGGCACGACCAAAGCCGCAAATCCTGACGTGGCGATTGCGCGTGATGCGGTGGATGCGCTGACCCAAACTGTGACAGCCGTTGCTGCAGCTTATCAGGCGTGGGCTGATCCGGTGACAAACATGTTGGTGATGGAACCACAGGTGCCACCCGTTGAGTTTGATTTTGAAATGATCCTGTTGTCATCAAGTGATGGTACTGGGAACGCAGAGGTTGAGGTTAGCCCAGAAGCGTTCAAGGTCGCGGGGGTGGAGGCCGATTATATCCTTCCCTTTGCTAAGGTGCTGATTGATGATGTGCATTACGAACCGGTGCCGGTAGATGGGTCTGCGAACCCGACGACGGGGGCCATTCGCTGGCACTACAAACGCCGCCCTGAATTTGATGGCACTGCATTGCCGGAATATATGCCTTATGCAGTGGCTTTGGGGGATGATGCGCGGGCCGTTGCCTTTGACGGGCTAGATCTGTTTGCCCTGCAAAACGGCTGGGCATCTTTGCGTGTTGCGCGCAATCGGCACCTGTCCCCTGATCCAGCGGTCAAAACCACCAAGGCATTTGAATTTGAAACAGCCGCGTCACGGTTTGCTGATCCGTTGATCCCGCTGATTGATGTGAGTACCTATCCGCTTGATCCTGGTGCAACGGGCGCACAAGATATCACCGATTGGCTGACCCCTTTCTTTACAGGACTACTGACACCAGGGCCTGGCCTGACGGCGGAACCTGTACTGGTCAAATTTGAAACGCGCTATGCTTACAATCTGGTCTCAGATGCGCTGCAAAGTGTCGTTCCGCAAACTGTTCTGCCAATCAGTTTACTGCCGCCAACATCAACCAACGGGCAGATTGCCCCGCCATTGGTCGCTGCGGTAAGCAATATGGCACAGACGTGGTTTGATGATAATAACCCAGTTGTAGATACCTCTGCGCATTTCAGCTTTGATTTGATGGTTTTTGCAGGGTCAGGGCAGACCAATTTGCCGCTGTTGCGCGTGGATGCGTTAACCTTACAAGCGCTGAACGTGACAAAGCAGCCCTAGAGGTGCGGCAAAGGCTAGTGCGCTAAGGCTGCTTTTAGGGCGTGGTAGGATGCCTTTGGCGTACGCGCCAAAGTGTCAAAATCTACATGAACAAGGCCGAACCGTTTTTCAAAACCAAGCGCCCATTCGTAATTATCCATCAGGGACCAGATCATATAGCCCTTAACAGGAACGCCAGCCTTGATAGCGTCTTGAGCGGCACCAAAATGTTGGTTCAAATAGTTGATCCGAGTTTGATCATTCACGCCACCATTCTGTAGCACGTCGTTATTCGCCATGCCGTTTTCGGTGACATAAAGCGGCAAGTCACCAGTGTATTCCTGTGCCGTCCTGATCAGAAAATCCCGCAGCCCTTGTGGATATATTTCCCAGCCCATTTGGGTTTTGGGCAGTGGCCCCTCAACTTCATGGTGGCTGGGCCATGGGCCGTCATTTGGGGCAATGATCTTGCGGGTGTAATAGTTCACGCCACACCAATCGACTTTCTGCGTGATTGTCGGGAAATCGTCCTGCCAGCCCTTGGGCATATGCGCGCCTAACCCCTCCATCACATTGTCAGGGTAGCAGCCCTTGAACACACCATCGAGGAAAAAGCGGTTGTAATATCCATCATAAAGCGCGGCAGCCTTGAGCGCCTCTGTGCTATCATCAACAGGTGTGGCCCATTCCATGTTGAATACGGCACCAAGGTTATCGAGCCCCATAGCGCGCATGGTTTGGATTGCCGTCCCATGTGCCAACATGACATGATGCATGGCCCGCGCGGTTGCACGAATGTCGCGCAACCCCGGTGCATGATGACCTAAAAAGTGCGAAAGCCAACTTACACACCATGGTTCATTGATCGGCGCTACAGAGTGCATTCGATCGCCAATGCGGCCCATGATTACTTCGGTGAAATCGCCAAACCAACCTGCAATGTCGCGGTTACGCCATCCACCCAAATCGGCCAGTGGTGATGGTAATTCCCAATGGTACAATGTCGCGCAAGGTTTTATGCCACGTTCTAGCATCGCGTCTGTCAGGCGGTCATAGAAATCCAAACCCTCGGGGTTTGGTGTGCCGCGCCCCTCTGGCAGAACCCGCGCCCAACTGGTTGAGAAACGATAACAATCAAACCCCGCAGCGGCAATCAGGTCTAGGTCGGCCTCGTATTGATGATAATGATCGCAGCCAATCGCCCCATTTTCGGCGCGCACTACATTGCCGGGGGTCGCCGCGAAAGTATCCCAATGGGTGCTGCCCGCGCCACCAAAGCTATGGCCTTCAATCTGATAGCTGGCAGTGGCCGCGCCAAACATGAAATCGTCTGGGAAATCGGAGCGTTTAAAATCCATGGGTTTAACCTTTGATCGGGGCAGGCCCTGTTGAGCGGCCCAATGTCAGGTCAACTTCTAACAGGCGGGTAAAGGGGGGCAGAGTGGGGTCTTTGATCCGTTTCAGCAGCATATCTGCACATTCACGTCCCGCATCGCGCACCGAGGACCGCGTAGCCGTGAAAATTGGGACGCCTTCACCGTTCTTGAGGTATGACAGATCATCGTCATGGGTAATGACCGACACATCACGCCCCATTTTCAGAGCCGTATCTTCAAGCGCGCGGCGCACGCCGATGGCAACCATCATTGACGATGTTAAAAACGCTGTAGGTGGGGCGGGCAGGGCCAGCAGTTCTTGGGTAGAACGATAGCCATAGACCTCTGTCATTTCTTCGCTGCGCATCAAAGTTGGATCAATTGTGATCTGTGCGTCTGATAGCGCATGCACATAGCCATTGCGCCTGCGATGCGCGAAATCCATGTTTTCCAATCCATTGATCAGCGCGATGCGGGTGTGTCCGAGGTCGATCAAGAACTTCGTTGCCCGTTCAAAGGCGCTTTTGTTGTTCACATCCAACCAAGAATAGCCATCTTCGACATCAGAGGCACGGCCGTGCACGACAAAGGGCAGGCCAATCTCTTTGAGAAGAGGAATTCGGCTGTCATCCATGCGTGGTCCATGGATGATGATGCCATCAACAGTGCCGCGCGATTTGAGGTCACGGTACACCCGTTCCTCATCGCCGTCCGGCACCAGTTTGAGCAACATGTCATAGCCCTGCGCGGAATAGGTTTCCCCTGCGCCTGCAATAAAGTCACCAAACACCGGATTGACCATCTCATGGCGCGATGTGACCGGGATAATATGACCAATTGTCATTGCACGCCCGGTTGCCAGACTTTTGGCGCGCATACTGGGGCGGTAATTGTGTAAGGTTGCGGCCTTTTGCACGCGCAGGCGTGTGGCTTCACTGACATCGGAATAGCCGTTTAGGGCCCTGCTGACCGTGGTCTGGGACAGGTTTAGTGTTTCAGCTAGTCGTCTTAGGTTCATAATTTACTACCAAAGCGCTTTGAGTATTCACTCTGTTTACGGGGGCGAGAGGTTTGGGTCAAAGGTTTAGTTTTGATCAGTGATTTATTTTAATAGCAAATAAAAACTATTCAGCTGAGGTATTGTACATTTTTCTTGACGGAGTGCCCACAACTAGGGATTACTGCGTGCATCCAAAGCGCTTTGGAAATTCCGAATCGCAATAAAAGTCTGTGCAAAATGCACTTAGGGAGGAAACGATGAAGAGAGTACTTTACGCAGGTGCTGCAACTTTGGCTTTGACGGCAGGTCTGGCGCAAGCTGATGGTCATTTGGCAGGAGAGCAGATCACCGTGTTTGGTCCATGGCTTGGCCCGGATCAGGTGATGGTTGAAAAAGTTTTGGCCGTATTTGCCGAAAGTTCTGGCGCTGACGTGCGCTATGTCGGCTCTGACAGCTTTGAACAGCAAATCCGCGTTGACGCCGAAGCGGGCTCTGCTCCGAACATCGCTGTGTTCCCACAGCCCGGTTTGGCCGCAGATATGGCAGCCTCAGGTTTCCTCACGCCCTTGTCCGCAGGCACCGATGATTGGGTGCGCGAAAACTATGCTGCTGGTCAGTCATGGGTTGATCTGGGCACATTCAAAGGCACCGATGGCGCAGACGCGCTTTATGGCTTTTTCTACAAGGTCGATGTGAAATCACTGGTCTGGTATTCACCTGAGAACTTTGAAGATGCGGGTTATGACATCCCGGGATCCATGGAAGACCTCAAAGCATTGACCGATCAAATCGTTGCGGACGGCGGCACCCCTTGGTGTATCGGTTTGGGTTCCGGTGG
>CALKXT010000138.1 GCA_938003685.1 uncultured Sulfitobacter sp.
AACACGTCACTCGCTTGTGCAGTCCACTGCGCATGCAGGTCTGCATTGCTCAGCGTGCGCAACCCAAGTTTTACCAGCTTCTCGTTGCGTGCAGTGGCACCCGCGCCAAAACTTTCGCTTACACGTGGCCACCAATACGCAATAGCGTCGCTGATCTGTGCCGCGTTCCCCTGTGCGTTGAGTTTCTCAACACCTTCGATGGCAAGCTCCGTATGGCGACGCTCGCGTGGGGCGATTTCGCGGATGGCCTCTGCAAACGGTTGGTACGAACACCGCACGAATTCTGAAAGCTGTACGCCCACGGCGAGACCCATGAGCATGTTCATTACAACTGCATCTGTCCACCCATTCAACGGATAGTTCAGAACCGAAAGCCGCATGTCATGCGCGCTGCGGGTGCGGGTGGTGCCGGGTGCCGTATCGCGGGGCAGGCGGTCTGTCCATGGATGGTGATTGGCATATTTGTCTGTGTTGGCACCAAACTCACCCATCAAGCGCAGAACTTTGTCCGCGTTGTCGGTCTTTTCCAAAACAATGCGCGCCGCTGCTATGCGCTCTTTGATGCCCGGACCTGCGTTGATCACATCGGCAAAGCCCGCAGCGCCAGCCAATTCACTGTCCACGAATGTCGCCATGATTTTCATGATCTCACCGCGATAGCGCGTTGGCACATTCGCAGGGTTCGTCAGGCGCCCGCCTTGTGCAAGATAATCAGCGATGTTCATTTCTTCGGTCATGATACGGAATCCTATTGATCGTAATCGACAACAACGCGGTCGCTGACGGGGAAAGACTGACAAGAAAGGACATACCCACGTCGAACCTCATAGTCCTCAAGCGCGTGATTTGCGATCATCTCTACTTCGCCCTCAAGCACCTTGCACTTGCACGTTGAACAGACGCCAGCCTTACAGGCGTAAGGCGCATCCAGCGCATTTTCGAGCGCAGCATCAAGGATCGTCTGATCCTTATCCATGGTGAAGCTACGCGCAGACCCATCCATGGTGATGGTTGCTTCGGTGGATTTTGCTTGTGAACCTAGATCTGCACTGCCTGCTTTGCGGGTCAATCGGCCCGGCTGCGCACTGGCGAACAATTCAAACTTGATCTGATCGTCATTAAGCCCGTGTTCTTTCAGCGCGCCGGCAATCGCCAACATCATCGGCTCTGGACCGCAGATAAAGGAGGTGTCGATGCTTTCGATGTCGATCCAATTGGCAAACAATGCTTTGCATTTTTCGCCATCAATGCGACCTGTGAACAGATCAATATCCTGTGCATCGCTTTCCAAGACATGGATAACAGTCAGACGTTGCATGTATTGGTTTTTGAGGTCTTCTAACTCTTCGCGAAACATAATCGTGTTCACACCGCGATTGGCATAGACCAGTGTGAACGTGCTTTGCGGCTCGCGACCCAAGACTGTTTTCAGGATAGAAAGCACAGGTGTGATGCCAGAGCCGCCTGCAAAGCCCAGATAGTTTTTGCCTACATTGGGTGCGATAGGTGTATGAAAACTACCCATCGGCTCCATCGCTTCAAGGGTCATGCCAGCTACAAGCGCATCGTTGGCCCAAGTAGAAAATGCACCACCTTCAACCTTTTTGATCCCAACTTGTAAGGTGCCGTCGTCTTTGCCCGAACAGATCGAATAAGAGCGGCGAACTTCGGTCCCATCAAAATCCTGACGAAAGGTCAGATACTGGCCTTGGATGAAATCGAAGTCACCACCGTTCACCGGTTTCAGGGTGACCACAACCGCATCGCGGATCGTTTTATGAACTTCAGTGACAGTCAATTCATGAAAGCGTGCCATGCGCAGACCTCTCTCTAGATACATTTAAAATAATCGAAAGGCTCAAGGCAGTCTTTGCACTGCCATTGCGCCTTGCACGGGGTCGACCCAAACTGGCTGATCCGCGCGACATGGGTGGATTTGCAGCGTGGGCAACATTCAGGACCACCCGCAGCACGGGGCGGGGCGATGCCATATTCCATCAGTTTCGCGCGCGCCTCTTCTTTGAGCCAATCAGAGGTCCATGGTGGGCTGATCTGGTTTTTGATGCGAATGTCATCCAACCCGCGATCCCGCAACGCCGTTTCAATATCAAGTGATATCACTGATGTTGCAGGGCAGCCTGAATAGGTGGGCGTCACGGCCACTTCTACGGTATCGCCGTCCCATCGCACGCCGCGCACAATGCCCAAATCAACAACAGATATCACCGGAATTTCCGGGTCAGGAACATCGGCTAGCCAGTCCCAAATCGTGTCGACGCTGGGTTTCATCTTACCAGCTGGCCCCAGGATAAGCGCGCTGCAACCACTGCATCTGCGTCAGTATGTGACCCAAGTGTTCACTATGTTGAAAGCCTGATTTGCCGCCCTGATGGGCAAAGTTACTGTCAGGGATCGCCAATGTCGCTTCGGACAACACCTGACCAATATGCGTATCAAAACCTACACGTAGCTTCGTCAAATCAGGCGCGATGCCCGCCTCTGCCATCGCAGTGTCCACTGCATCGGGTGTGAACAATTCACCAACGTAAGGCCATAGAAGATTCAGCGCCTTTTGCATGCGTTCGTGGCTTTGTGCCGTCCCATCACCCAAAGCGATCACTGTGTCGCCAGAGCGTTCTACATGATATTGTACTTCTTTGATCGCCTTCGCGGCAATCTCGGCCACGCGCTGTTCGCTTGAGTTTTGCAATTCTGTGAGCATGGCAAGGTGCCACGCATCAAACAGAAATTGGCGCATCATTGTCTGGCCGAAATCTCCGTTTGGCTGTTCGCATAGCAAGCAATTGCGAAAATCCCATGCGTCACGCAACATCGCGATGTCATCGGCACTGCGCCCCTCACCTTCGACTTCGCCAGCAAGACCCAGCCACATCTGCGTTTGACCAATCATGTCTAACGCTGTGTTTGCCAGTGCTATGTCTTCTTCCAATATAGGCGCATGGCCGCACCATTCGCTGACGCGGTGGCCGAGAACGAGGGTGTTGTCCCCCATGCGGCACAGGAATTCAAAGTAAGCAGTAGTGTCGGTCATCACATCGCCCCTACTTCATCTGGGATGTCGAAAAAGGTTGGATGACGGTAGACTTTGGATTCAGACGGCTCATACAGAGGGCCTTTTTCAGAAGGCGAAGACGCCGCAATATGGCGCGCTTCGACAACCCAGATGCTGACACCTTCGTTGCGGCGTGTATACACATCGCGGGCGTTCTTGATCGCCATTTCTTCGTCAGGCGCATGCAAACTGCCCACGTGGCGATGGCTCATGCCGTGCTGCCCACGAATGAACACTTCCCACAACGGCCATTCCTGACGCTTGGCTTTTGTCTGTGTTGCAGGTGTCTCGGGATATGCTGAATTTGGAGAGCTCATTCTGCTGCAACCTTTCTGATTTTACGTTTCTCCGCATGGGCCATCATGCCATCGCGCACCCATTTGCCATCGTCCCACGCCTTGTTGCGCGCGGCGAGGCGTTCGGTGTTGCACGGTCCGTTGCCTTTCAAGACCTCGAAAAATTCATCCCAGTTAGGTTCGGCAAAATCATAGCCACCCTTTTCGTCATTCCATTTTAGTGTTTTGTCTGGAACGGTCAGCCCAAGGTATTCAGCCTGCGGGACGGTCTGGTCGACAAACTTTTGACGCAGTTCGTCATTTGTGTTCATCTTGATTTTCCATTTCATTGACTGCTCAGAATGGGTGCTTTCGGCATCTGAGGGGCCGAACATCATCAAGGATGGAAACCAAAGGCGGTTCAATGCATCCTGGGCCATTTTCTTTTGGGCTGGCGTGCCATTCGCCATCTTCATCATGATGTCATAGCCTTGGCGCTGATGGAAAGATTCCTCTTTGCAGATGCGGACCATCGCGCGGGCATAAGGGCCATAAGATGTGCGTTGCAGCGGTACTTGGTTCATGATTGCGGCACCATCAACCAGCCACCCCACAGCGCCCATATCGGCCCATGTAAGAGTCGGATAGTTGAAGATCGACGAATATTTCATCCGCCCATCCAACAGCATTTCGGTCAATTCATCGCGGGTGACGCCAAGTGTTTCCGCACCGCAATACAGGTATAATCCATGCCCGGCCTCATCCTGTACTTTTGCCAACAGGATCGCTTTGCGTTCAAGCGTCGGTGCGCGGGTGATCCAATTGCCTTCGGGCAGCTGACCCACGATTTCAGAATGTGCGTGTTGACCCATCTGACGGATCAACGTCTTGCGATACCCCGCAGGCATCCAATCTTTAGGTTCAATTTTTTCACCCGCATCGATACGCGCCTGAAAGGCAATTGCCTCTGCGCTTTCGTCGGTGGATTCGGATTTTACCATCTGTGCATACATTAGAAATTCCTCCCGAGGTCTTAGATACGTTCAATAATGATAGCGCTGCCTTGGCCCACGCCCACACACATTGTGCAAAGCGCATAGCGCCCGCCACCACGTTTTAACTGGTGGGCCGCCGTAAGGACCAAACGCGCACCGGACATGCCAAGCGGATGACCCATCGCAATGGCGCCCCCCCATGCGTTGACGCGCGGATCATCATCGGCAACGCCCAATTCTCGCAACGTGGCAAGGCCCTGCGCAGCAAAGGCTTCGTTCAATTCGATCACGTCCATCTGATCAATTGTCAGGCCGGCACGTGCCAGTACTTTTTGGCTCGCCGGGACTGGGCCGACCCCCATGACGCGAGGGGCGACACCTGCGGACGACATGCCAACAATGCGCGCCATCGGGGTTAGCCCATGCTGCTTTGCGGCGGCCTCTGACGCAATCAGTAAGGCTGCGGCACCATCATTTACGCCGCTGGCGTTACCCGCTGTGACACTCATGTTAGGGCCATTCACACCTTTGAGGGTCGACAGCTTCGCCGCATCCGTGCCGGGGCGGGGGTGTTCGTCCGTGTCAAAGATGACCGGGTCACCCTTGCGCTGGGGGATGGCAACGGAACATAGCTCATCCGCGAATGACCCTGCTTTATGTGCAGCGGCCCACCGGGCCTGTGAGCGTGCGGCAAAAGCGTCTTGATCTGCGCGGCTTATGCCATAATCCTCTGCGACGTTGTCCGCAGTCTGTGGCATCGAATCCACGCCATATTGCGCTTTCATCTTTGGGTTAATAAAGCGCCAGCCAATCGTGGTGTCATAGACAGTGTTGGCGCGGGTGAACGCGCTGGTGGCTTTGGGCATGACGAAAGGTGCGCGGCTCATGCTTTCTACACCACCTGCAACGGTCAGGTCATAATCGCCTGCCTTGATGCCACGTGCGGCAAACCCGACAGCATCCATGCCACTGGCGCACAGACGGTTGATCGTCGTGCCGGGCACATCTTCTGGCAATCCTGCCAGCAATGCGGCCATGCGCGCCACATTGCGGTTGTCTTCACCAGCTTGGTTCGCAGATCCATAAATAACGTCGTCGACACGGGACCAATCAACGCTAGGGTTGCGCTCCATCAATGCGGTGATGGGCAACGCGGCAAGGTCATCTGTGCGCACGGACGATAATGCACCACCATATCGACCGATTGGTGTTCTGACGCCATCACAAATCAAAGCTTCCACGAATAGCACTCCCTAGAATTAGTCGACCGTATGGTCGGTATAGGTTGACAAATGGATTCGTTCAACTAAAAAGTTACGAAAATGTATGCTCAATAGAAATTACGTAACACATTAAGATCATTTTTTCTGACGCTAAGAAAGACACCCTTTATCCTATCATTTGGATATCATGATCTTAACCGAGGTTAAATCGTTCTACACTGGAGATCTTATATGAACATCCTTCCCCTCATCGCTGAAAGTAAGGACGAGTTGGCCGAGATTTTTCGCGACCTGCATGCGCATCCTGAAATTGGGTTCACCGAAGCGCGTACAAGCGCCATCGTTGCGGATCTTCTGCGCGCATATGGTGTTGATGAAGTGTATACGGGTCTGGGCAAAACGGGCGTTGTTGGGCTTGTCCACGGGAAACAAAAAGGCAATCGCCGTGTAGGATTGCGCGCTGATATGGATGCGCTGCCGATCCATGAAGTTTCTGGGCTTGAATATAGTTCAAAGAATGACGGCGTTATGCACGCTTGCGGTCACGACGCACACACAACAATGTTGCTGGGAGCGGCAAAACATTTGGCTGCGACCCGCGATTTTGATGGCACGGCCGTAATTGTTTTCCAACCCGCCGAAGAAGGGTTGGGCGGCGCGCGCGCAATGATCGCGGATGGACTGTTTGAGCAATTTCCATGTGATGAAATCTATGGCATGCACAACTGGCCCAGCGGGCAACTTGGCCGCGTGGGCATCTGCAAAGGGACTGCGATGGCGGGGGCCGCGTTTTTCGACATTACTGTGACGGGTCAAGGCAGTCACGCAGCCATGCCATCTCAAAGCAAGGACGCCTTGATCATAGCAGCCAGCCTTGTGGTAGAATTACAAACCATTTTAAGCCGCAATATGCCTGCACTTGATGCCTGCGTCCTGTCCGTCACACAACTCAACGCTGGGGCTGCCTATAATGTGGTGCCCGAGGTTGCGACGCTGGCAGGTACAATCCGTTATTTCAAAGACGAAGTGTATGAATTGGCAGCAGCGCGGATGCAGGCCATTTGTGATGGTTTTGCGCTTGCGCATGACGTGGAGATAAAATTGGAATTGCGCAATGTCTTTGATGTTCTGCTGAACGATCACGATCTGTCAGATGCCTATCTTGAAGCCGCCGCAGAGATTGTCGGCCCCGAAAACGTCTTTGGTGATGACGCCCCTTTGACAGGTTCAGAGGACTTTGCCGATATGCTTAAAATTGTGCCCGGTGCATATTGTGTAGTGGGCCATGCGGGCACAGCCGCTTTGCACAATCCTGCGTTCACGCTGGATCCTGAGATCCTACCTATCGGTGCCTCAATCATGGCGCGGATGATTGAAAAGCGTCTGCCATTGTAATGTCGCACCTTGAATGGTGCCAGAGGTATAGAATGAATTTGGACCACTTGCCGCTTCATAGCCACTGACAGAAAGGACACCGAAACACCAATAATACATGTGAATCAATAAAAGGTCCAACACCTGCCATTCCAGCACCAAAATGAGCGTATTCTGGGGTGGATATCGACGGGTTAAGAAGTATGGTCGATATTGCAAACACATGATTTCCTGGCCAAACCCGGCTACAGAATTCGAACCTAATGTTGCACAAAAATAGTTCTGAGGGAGGAACACACCAATGACGAAAACAAATGCTATCAAGCGTTTGCTGGGCGGCGCGGCCGCAGCTGCTATGCTCGCAACCGGTGCTTATGCACAAGAAGTAACTTTGAAGTTGCACCAGTTTTTACCAGCACAAGCGAACGTGCCAAAGCTGATCCTTGATGTTTGGGCCGACAAAATTGAGGCTGACTCAGAAGGACGCATCAAGATTGACCGCTTTCCTTCAATGCAATTGGGCGGCACACCTCCCGGTCTCTTGGATCAGGCGATTGATGGTGTTGCGGACATCGTTTGGACGGTTGTTGGATATACGCCCGGTCGTTTCCCATCTGCCGAAGTTCTAGAACTTCCATTTATGGTCGAAGATCCACGCGCAGCGTCTTGTGCCTATTGGACAATGTTCGAAGAACACATGGAAGACACTGAATTCAAAGGCGTCAAAATCCTCGGTACATGGGTGCATGGCCCCGGTATGTTCCACACTGCCGATCCGGTTGAAACGCCTGCCGACCTTCAGGGTATGAAAATCCGTGGCGGTTCGCGTCTTGTGAACGAATTGCTCACACTATCGGGCGCCACACCTGTTGGCATGCCAGTTCCAGCGGTTCCAGAAGGCCTGTCCAAGGGCGTGATTGATGGCACGACCATCCCATGGGAAGTAACTGGTGCTTTGAAAGTTCCTGAGCTGGTTGAAAACCACACAGAATTCGAAGGCCCTGCGCTGTACACCCTCGGTTTTGTGGTTGCGATGAACGAAGGTGTTTACAACGGCATGCCCGCTGATCTGCAAAAGATCATGGATGACAATTCAGGTATGAAACTATCTGTCTTTGGTGCAGGTGTTCAGTCTGACTCAGATGCGCCTGCTCGCGCAGCAGCGGTTGAACTGGGTAACAACATCATCACGATTTCTGACACATCTGAGTGGCAGACGCTTGTGAACCCGATCTATGACACATGGATCGCTGACATGAAGTCCAAAGACATTGATGGTCAGGCTCTTATTGATCAGGCGCGGTCCCTGATGGGCGGAGAGTGCAAAGGCGCTACCTCCGAAATGTAATGACGACCCGTGGCGGCCCTTTACTGGTCGCCACGATTTCTCTGGGGAAGGGACACCATGCATAGCTTTATCAACAAGCTGTCACGGCTTTTTGCCGTCTTGGGGGGTATCGTACTAACGATTTTGATCGTTATGGTTTGCCTGTCGATTTTGGGACGGTCGTTAAACTCGATGTTGAACGGCGAATTGATGCAATCGATGATGCCCGCCGTTGCCAACGCGCTTTTGGCAACTGGGGTTGGCCCTATAAATGGTGACTTTGAACTTGTTGAGGCGGGAATGGCCTTTGCGATTTTTGCGTTTCTTCCACTTTGTCACATCAATGGTGCCCATGCGTCTGTTGATATCTTCACATCCAAGCTGCCTCTAAAGGTAAATCGGTTTTTGCGTATGGTGATAGAAATCGTATTTGCTGCCATTCTGATTATCATCGCCTACCAGCTGTTTCTTGGAATGCTGAGCAAGCAAAATTCTGGCCAAACCACCCTATTGTTACAGTTTCCTGTGTGGTGGGCCTATGCCCTAAGTGTCGTAGGTGCAGTGGTTGCAGCATTGGTCGCGCTTTACACAGCAATCATGCGGATATTAGAATTCTCAACTGGCAAGGAAATGCTGCCAGATGAAATGGGAGCGGACCATTGAGTGATATAACAGTTGGGCTGTTGTCCTTTCCGGCCCTGATGGTTCTAATTTTCCTGCGGGTTCCAATTGGCCTTGCGATGTTTCTCGCGGGACTTGTCGGTTTGGTTGTCATTACCGGCGATACAAGCTTGCCGCTGGCGCGCCTCAAGGCTGAAACCTATTCAACATTTTCTAATTACTCGCTGTCGATTGTGCCAATGTTCCTACTGATGGGCCATTTCGCGACACTCGGCGGGATGAGTCAGGCACTCTTTAATGCCGCATCCAGTTTCATTGGTCACCGCAAAGGCGGCGTTGCGATGGCTTCTGTTGGTGCCTGCGCGGGCTTTGGTGCGATCTGTGGTTCATCCCTTGCAACGGCTGCCACGATGAGCCGCGTCGCATTGCCCGAACTGCGCCGCTATGGATACACAGGCGGTTTTTCCACGGCGACCCTTGCTGCGGGCGGCACCCTTGGCATCTTGATCCCACCCTCAGTGGTTTTGGTGATCTACGCGATCCTCACGGAACAGAATATCGCCAAACTGTTCCTTGCCGCTTTCATCCCCGGTGTTCTCGCCGCCGCCGGCTACATGGTCGCAATTTCTATTTACGTGCGCGTGAACCCCGGTTCAGCAGGCACGCGCCCACGCGAGGCCTATTCGAAACGCCTCAAAGCACTCATTGCCGTTTGGCCAGTGTTGCTTGTCTTCTTGTCTGTGGTTGGTGGTATCTACCTTGGCTGGTTCACCCCCACCGAAGGGGCCGCAGTGGGTGCGGCTGGAACAGGGATAATCGCATGGCTTGCCGGGGGGCTGACTTTTAAATCCCTCGCAGAGAGTTTTCATGTGACTGCGCGCGCCACAGCGATGATCTTTTTCATCGTGCTTGGGGCTGCTTTTTACAATGGGTTCCTTGCCTTGACTCAACTTCCGCAAGAGGCTGCAACATGGGTTGGTGAAAGTGGCTATAGCCCTTGGATCATCTTGATTGTGATCCTTGTGTTTTATTTGCTGCTGGGCTGTCTGATGGACAGCTTGTCGATGATCCTACTGACAATTCCTATCTTTTGGCCCGTCATTCAGGAACTCGACTTTGGCCTTGTCAGCATGGTTGATCTGCAATCTGCGCGCCTATCAGATCTGGTTGCTGCAGGTGCAGAAATGCCAGCGGCTTTGCTGACCGATGCGCAAACCATGCTTGCCAGTGGTCAGGAACTAACCCGCGAGATCACGCGTGAATTGGGCCTGCGGGGCGTATCTGAGGGTGTCTTGAACCGCATCAACATCGAACGCACAGCAATCTGGTTTGGTATTCTTGTCCTGATCGTTGTTGAGGTTGGGTTGATTACGCCACCAGTGGGGATGAACTTGTTTGTTATCAACGCTATGGATCGTAAAACGCCCATGGTCGAAACCTACAAAGCGGTGATGTATTTTGTGGCATCCGACATAGTACGTGTTGTGATCCTTGTCGCGTTCCCAGTGATCACCTTGATACTCATTCCGTGGTAATTATTGAATTCTGTCCCAAAGAGGCAACATTGGCCGGACTTCAGCATTTGGCCAATGCGGTGAGCACGACATAACGACAAGATCGGGAACGAGATATGAGACCTGCCGGGCGCGGTGAAACCTCTTCGCTTTACTTTGACTATCCGCATTTTGATGCACCTGATCCGTCAGAACGCGGCACCAACGCACCGGTCCTCATTGTCGGGGCTGGACCGATTGGCCTGACAGCGGCGCTTGCTTTGGCAAAAGAGGGCATTGCGTCTGTCGTGTTCGACAATAAGGCCACCTTTAACGATGGCAGCCGGGCGATCTGTGTTGCGCGCCCCAGCTATTATATCCTGTCTCAAATCAATGCGATTACCCCGTTTCTAAAAAAGGCATTACCATGGACAACTGGGCGGACGTTCTTTCGCGACAAGCAAATTCTTGAATTTCAAATGCCGGACAGCGCAGATGAAAAATACCGTCCGATGTATAATATTCAGCAGCAATTTATTGAACAATTCCTGTTTGACGCGGCTGATGCCAGTAACCTAATCAATGTACGCTGGCAAAGTGAAGTGACCAATGTTGCGGATACCGATGCGGGTGTCAGGGTGACCATCACCGACCCTCATGGTGACTACACCGCTGATGCGGATTGGCTGTTGGCCTGTGATGGTGCGCGCAGCACCGTTCGCAAGATGAGAGGCCATCGGTTACAAGGCGAAAACTATGGTGGACGTTATGTGATCGCTGACATTCGGATGGACCATGATTATCCAACGATCCGGCGTGCCTTGTTTGATCCCAAAAACCTACCGGGTATGACCGTTCTCATCCACAAACAGCCTGATAATATCTGGCGCATTGATTATCAAATCATGGATGGTGCAGATGAGGGTATGGCCCTGAGTGAAGATGAAATTCGCGCTAAAGTCTCTGCTGTTCTCAAAGACATCGGCTATGACGGCTCATGGAAATTGGAGTGGTGGAGCATATATTCTGCCAATACACTCGCCTTGGATGATTACCGCGATGGGCACGTCTTCTTTGTCGGTGACAGTGCCCACATCGTGCCTATCTTTGGTGTGCGCGGGTTGAACAATGGCCTTGCCGATGCGGCCAACATCGGTTGGAAGCTGGGTTGGGTTCTGAACGAACAAGCGGGTGAAACGCTACTGGACAGTTACACACCTGAACGGCGCGGGGCGACATTGGATGTGTTTGCAAATGCCTCCAAAAGCGCGCGGTTCATGACGCCAAACACGCATGGTTTCAAAGTGATGCGCGACGCGGCATTGTCATTGGCCCTTGCCCATCCCTTTGCGGGTGAGCTGGCTAATCCACGCCAAATGACTGCATTCGCCTATAGTGAAAGCCCGGCTATTTTGCCCGATGATCCCAGTTTCTGCGCAGAACCCTATATTGGCGCGTTGATGCCAGACGCAGAGGTCAATGACGGTTTCCTATCTGACAGACTGGGTAAGGGTTTCACTGTTTTATGCTTTGACGCAGACCTCGCCCAACAGATCAAAGACAAAGGCGTGCCCCCTGATTTACTCCATGTTGTCACAGTCGCTTACCCATCCTCCGTCGCGGATAAATTCGCAGCCCAGGCGCAGTCCGTCTACCTCATTCGTCCTGACATGCACATCGCAGGGCGTTGGCATAGCGCGTCAGCAGAACAGATTATCGCCGGATACAACGCCGTCATCTATACAGCAGGAACCACCTGATGGAGCACCAAGACCTAGAAGATATCTATACCACGCTCGCGCTCAAAATCGATGACGTTGGGAAAGAGCACAGCGAGGTTTTTCTCGCAAAACTCATCTTATTATTGGCACATAAAAACGGCGACGCAGATGAGGTGAAGCGCTGTATCGATGCAGCTGCAAAAGATATCGTAGCAAAATAGCCCGCCAACAAAATACAGCTATTACTGTGAACTAAAACTTCTGAATTAGGCGTTCGAAATCGCCAACCGCATCCCTTAGAAAAACGATGTCATATCTGGCGGTAGAACGCGATGTGGCAGTTCCAGCCTGCCGTTTGGTTAGGGTGTCCCAGTGTTGTACCTTGCGTCCTCGTAAGTGTTGCGGCAATCAATGAAATGCAAAGTGTCTAACTTGAAATGATGGGGGATTACCTTCACACTCTTCACAACATGGGTTCTGAAAGATCCAAAAAGTGATGGTGTCGAACTGTATACTATTCTTCTTTGCCTTAGTGTTTTGAACACCCAACGTCATACGGCAAGCAAGAAAGAACTTGATCCTTTACTACGACCTTACCACCCTCGATGAGGCTAATGTCCTCAAAAAACACGCAGGAGCTTGACCTTATCTTTTTAGTATTCGCCGCCGCGCAGCCCGAAGGGACTTAGAACTTTGACAGGATTTTTGGTCGTTTGCATGGTTACTGTTGGGTATTCGATGGTGGCAAAACGCTTGTCATCGTCCATGCTGACGGCGCCGATGGTGTTTATATGTGTTGGTGTGGTTCTATCCATATCGGGATTGTTGTCGGAACATGATACGCACGTGCTACTACATCCAGTGGCTGAGATTGCCCTCGTCATTTTGTTGTTTCTGGATGCTGCACAGATTGATCTGGTGGCGCTGCGCAAACGGCATGTCTGGCCGACGCGCATGTTATTGATCGGGTTGCCTGCTGCGGTTGCATTAGGGTCTTTAGCGGGGGCAATTCTGTTTCCAGCTTGGCCCTTTGCAGCTGTTGCGCTAATCGCAGCGATCCTTGCGCCCACAGATGCAGCACTTGGTCAGGCGGTGGTAACAAACCCAAATGTTCCGATGCGCCCGCGGCGTGCATTGACTGTGGAAAGTGGATTGAACGATGGTTTGGCACTGCCGGTCATTTTGTTTTTTGCCAGTCTAACAGCAGCCGAAGCAACAGCGCAGGGTGAGGAGTGGCTGATTTTTGGTGCCAAACAAATATTGTTAGGTCCTCTGGTCGGTATATTGGTTGGTGCAGTTGGGGGTTTGGTCCTTTTGCGTGCCAAAGCGCTACGCACAACATCTGACACGTATGAAGGAATTGGCGCGCTTGCCTTGGCCGGTGCGGCCTATCTGGGTGCGGTCCAAATTGGCGGCAATGGGTTTATTTCTGCGTTTGCAGCGGGGTTGGCGTTTGGCGGTATCATCAAAGGCGCGTGCAAATTTGTTTACGAGTTCACCGAAAGCGAAGGTCAGCTGTTAGCATGGGCGGCATTCTTGTTGCTTGGGGGTGCATTGGTGCCTGACGCAGTGGCGCATCTGACGTGGCAAATGCTGGCATTGATACTGCTCAGCCTGTTTGTTGTGCGTCCATTGGCGATCTGGGTTTCTTTAATCGGCACAGATGCAGCACCAATCACGCGTTTGTTTTTTGGCTGGTTTGGACCACGCGGATTGGCGACAGCCCTGTTCGCTTTGTTGGTCGTTGAACAAATTTCACATGAATACGGCGAGCAGATATTACACATCGCCGTGAACGCGGTCTGGATAAGTGCGTTGTTGCATGGACTAACTGCCGCACCCGCTGCCAAATGGTATGGTGCAAAAATGGCGGACATGGGGGATGTGGCCGAAACTCAAGACATCAAAGGCAGTGCGCTGCCGATCATCACAAAAAGCGATTGATGCAAAACCATTGATAACAGGGACAGCTATGACAAAGACAGCCATCTACAAACTAAGCGCGCTAGCAGACAGAAAACCAGAATACGCTCTCGTCGGTGAGGTTGATCTTGTCGTGGTCCGTTTTGATGATGAAATTTCCGTGTTTTACGGGCGTTGTCTGCACCGCGGCGCGTTGATGTCTGACGGTCATGTGCGTGGTAAGGATTTGATCTGTGGTGTACACAACTGGGATTACCGGTTGGACACAGGTGTGTCGGCTTATGCCAATCAGGAAAAGCTGCCCAAGTTTAAATCATGGGTTGAAGGGGATGACATTTGCGTAGATGCCGACGAAATCAACGCATGGGGTCAAGAGAATCCGCAGCCCTATAACCGCGATGCGTATCTAGGGCTGTATGCGGACACGAGCCATGGCACTGACGAAGAACCTTACACGGGGCTGATTCAGCAATATGCGCGCAGCGGGTTAACCAAGACGGGACATCACGGCGCGATGACGTCAATGGGTGTACCTCGCAATGAATTGCCCAATTGGGACGATATTCAAATCTTGACGGCACAATTGGCAAAGCCGCCCCTGTTAGACCAAGACCCTGTTGGGACTGAAGTGATCATCGGACCTAACGCCAAAAAGCCACTGCGCCTCGAAATTCCATTGTTTGTCTCTGACATGTCGTTTGGGGCCTTATCAGAAACCGCCAAAGTGGCACTGGCTGTCGGGGCGGAAATGGCAGGTACAGGCATTTGTTCTGGTGAAGGCGGCATGCTACCTGAAGAACAGGCTGCCAATAGCCGCTATTTTTATGAACTGGCATCGGCGCGGTTCGGATTTAGCTGGGATAAGCTGGATCATGTGCAGGCTTTTCATTTCAAAGGCGGGCAGGGGGCCAAGACTGGGACAGGTGGTCACCTTCCGGGCAACAAAGTGCAGGGCAAAATTGCAGAGGTCCGTGGACTTGAACCGGGAAGCGCAGCGGTTTCGCCACCACGCTTTCCCGAATGGACCGACGTTGGCCAGATCAAGGAATTTGCCGATCAGGTACGCACGCGCACGGGTGGTATTCCGATTGGCTATAAACTTAGCGCACAGCACATCGAAAAAGATATCGATGCCGCATTAGAGGTTGGTGTGGACTACATCATTCTTGACGGGCGTGGTGGTGGTACAGGTGCGGCCCCAATCATTTTCCGTGATAACATTTCTGTTCCGACGATCCCGGCACTTGCCCGCGCCCGCGCGCATCTGGACAAATTGGGGCGCGGTGATGTTTCACTGGTGATTACTGGTGGCCTGCGAAAACCCGCCGACTTTATCAAAGCGCTGGCGATGGGGGCGGACGCGATTGCGGTGTCCAATTCGGCCATGCAAGCGATCGGGTGTCTCGCGATGCGCGCCTGTAATACCAACAATTGTCCTGTCGGTATCGCAACACAAAAGCCAAATCTGGTCAGCCGATTGTTGGTCGATCGATCCGCACAGCAACTTGCAAATTTCTTTAGCGCGTCTACTGAATTGATGCAGGTGATGGCGCGGGCGTGTGGACACGATCATGTGTCAAAGTTCAACCAAGACGACCTTACCACATGGAAACGTGACATGGCTGACCTGACGGGTGTTGCCTTTGGGGGCATCTCGTGAGCCAAGCTGAAATAATTTTGATGGCGTTGCGCATTTGGGGCAGCATTGGTGCTGTGGTGGCGGCCATATTTTTGACCATTGGCATCGATCGAATAGATGAAGATGCCAGAGGCACCTATGTTTTTCGTCCTTTGTTGATCCCTGGCGTGCTGGTGATCTGGCCGTTTGTATTGTGGCGCTGGTATATCTACGAAACGCAGGGCGAGGTTTTGCACCGCCGATATGCGCCACCGCGCAAGGCTCATTTTGCAGTGGGCATGATACTGCCCGCAGGGATAGCACTGATCATTCTTACAGGGCTGAACATCCGCCAGACATGGCCATCCGACGTTGAACCCATCCGTCTTTCTGCGCCCTTGGAGGTCAGCCAATGAGCGTTAAATACGTCCCCGTTCAATGGAACAAAAACAAATGGATTTATGATTGGGTGATGCTGCTGGGTGTTGCAGTTTTTCTGTACGTTTTCCTGTACGCTTCCCCCGGCATCTTGAGCCATGAACGTCCGATCAATCCACAGGTCCACAATGCGCGTGCCTTTGGCGCCTGCGCATTTGTGATGCTGACTGTGATTTTGTGCATCGGTCCGTTGGCGCGGCTAGATAAGCGGTTTTTGCCACTTCTGTACAACCGCCGCCATTTTGGTGTGATGACCACCTTTGTCGCGATCACACATGCATCTTATATCATTGATTGGTATTTTGCGTTTGCAAGCTCGGATAAATACGAAGCCTTGCTGTTTGCCAACACAAGTTATGGGCAATTATCGGGCTTCCCTTTCGAAGTCTTTGGCATTTTCGCGTTGAGCGTATTGATCATTCTGGCCGTGACCAGTCATGATTTCTGGATGAAGTTCCTGACTGCACCGGTTTGGAAGCGCATCCATTATCTGATTTACCCGGCCTATTTGTCAGTTGTAGCACATGTCAGTTTGGGCATTTTGCAAGACCAACAAGCTCATGCCTTTACTGTGATATTTATCAGCGGTGCAACGGCAGTTGGTGTGCTGCATCTACTCGCGGCTATACATGAACGGCGTCAAGATAAAGCCATCACAGCGCAACCCGCTACATGGATCGATGTTTGTGATGTCAGTGATATGACCGAAGGGTTTGCCCGCATCAAACTCCTACCTGATGGCAAAAGGGTCGCGGTGTTTCTGATGGACGGACAATTGAGCGCCATTTCAAATGCGTGTGCGCACCAAAACGGCCCGTTGGGCGAAGGACGCATTATCGCCTGTCTGGTGACTTGTCCGTGGCATGGCTTTCAATACAATGTACGCAATGGGCAATCCCCAGCGCCGTTCACTGAAAAAGTTCCAACCTACAATTTGCGCATGCAAGGGACATCCGTGCAGGTGGACCCAAATGCCAATCCACCTGGCACGCCAGTTGATCCTGTCCCGTCACCTTTGCACCCGCAAACGGAGGGGGCGACATGAGCAGCAACAACAAACCTTTCTTTGTCGGATATTTGTCTGCACCCGGTCCCTTGCGGCGTTTTCTGCTGGCAATTTGCGTCTTGTTCATTGTGGGGTTCGCTGCACTTGGCCTCACGCTTGGTGTGGCCCAGGACGACCCGGGACCCGGGGCATTTAGGTTCGATTATGGCCGCCAGACTGTTACGGGGGTGATTGAACTCACACCCTACCCATTGGTACGCGTTACCATCGGCAATGATCGGATCAAGCCGGGCACAACCTTGATGTTAGCAGGGCAAGGCAAAAGCAGTGTCGACAAACGTGCTATTCCGCTGGAAGGGCAATTGGCAAAAGTTTCCGGCGTAGTTTTGCAACGCGGAGATTTAAACATGTTGCAACTGCGTGGTGGCAGGAATGGTATTTCCGCAGTTGAGGGTGCGGCATCAAAACAAACGCGTGAACCATTGGGTCGCTGGAAACTTGCGGGTGAGATTTGTGATGGCAAATGCCTTGCGGGTGCGATGCGTCCAGGACGTGGGCTGGCACACAAGGCGTGTGCTAACCTGTGTCTGCTTGGCGGGGTGCCACCCGTCTTTGTGTCGACCCAAGAAGTTGATGGATCAGAGTTCTTGCTGATCACCGGGCCTGATGGTGATGCGCTGCCCAAATCCGCTTATGATTATGTCGCGCAGTTTATCACTGTTGAAGGTGATGTTGAACGACGTGGCGATCTGTTGGTGTTTCGAATGGATCCCGATACATTGGAGGTTCTGGAATAATGCGCCGTATTACAACTATGACCATTGTCGCTATTTTGGCTGCAATCATGTTCTACCTTTCGCGGTTCTGGTTTCTATCACTTTGGCCAAGATCGGGCTTGTTTGGTGTTGAACAATTGCGCCCTCAAGGGGGGCTGTTGGCTGGATGGTTGCGCGGTACAGATGCCGCGCCTTTTGAACTGATGATCTGGGCGATTGGCTGCTTTATTGTGCTGACCTATGCCCAAAAGTTCTACGACCGCCTCATTACGAAATTTAATGCAGGAGAATCCCATGATTGATGAAAGCCTCGATTGGATCAGCGTCGGCCACATTGACGATTTACCCGAAGGCCGCGTGAAAACAGTAACCGCAAGGACAACTTCAATTTGCCTTGTGCATTTTGACGGGCAATGGGCTGCGATGAACAACCACTGCCCGCACCAACGTGGTCCGTTGGGGGAGGGCTCAATTGAAAAAGGTGTGGATGATAAATGCTGGATCCGCTGCCCATGGCATGGTTGGGACTTTGATCCCTTGACGGGTAAACCGCCGGGCGGGCACGAGGACAGTGGGCAAGACACGTATCCCGTAGACATCCGTAACGGAGAGATTTTTGTAGGGATTGAGGCCGAAGCACCCCATGAACGCACAGTAACGGATGTGATGGTGGACACTCTTGCGAACTGGGGTGTGCAGTCGGTGTTTGGCATGGTGGGACATTCCAATCTTGGTCTGTCGGATGCGATCCGCATCGCGGTGAGTGATGGGAAAATGACCTATTATGGCATCCGCCACGAAGGGGCAGCGGCGTTTGCCGCATCAGCCTATGGTAAGTTAACGGGCACACCTGCGGCTTGTCTGACCATTGCTGGACCCGGGGCGACCAACCTGCTTACAGGCTTGTGGGACGCAAAAGTTGACCGCGCGCCAGTATTGGCGTTGACAGGTCAGGTCCAAACGCAAGTCATGGGACCGGGGGCGTTTCAAGACATTGACCTGCTATCAGCCTTTGCCGCTGTCACTGCATTTTCGCAGCCCGTTTTGGGCAGCTCAAACCATGCAGAATTAGCATCGCTGGCTTGCAAAACGGCAATCGTAGAACAGAATGTAGCGCATCTGATCTTCCCTGATGACGTTCAAACCAACCCGTCTGATCAAGCTGCAGGATCACCCCAAGGACGTGTCACTCAGGCACCGATCCTGCCTGCGCAAAGCGAGATTTCCAAAGCAGTTGAGATGATCAAGGGTGCCAAACGCGCGTTGATCGTTGTGGGGCATGGCGCATATTCGCACCGTAACGATATTATTGCCTTGGCCGAAAGCCTTGGCGCGACGGTGCTGACAACATTTAAAGCCAAAGGGCTTATTCCCGACAGTCACCCCAACGCGGGCGGCGTTCTGGGGCGTTCTGGCACGCCCATCGCAAGCTGGTTTATGAACGAAGCCGATTTGATCATCGCGCTTGGCACCAGCTTTTCAAATCACACAGGCATCAACGCTGGAAAACCGATCATTCAGGTCGACCATGAGCGCATGCAATTGGGTAAATTCCACCCTGTTGCTTTGCCAATTTGGGGCGATGTTGGTGCGTTCTGCGATGCGTTACGCAGTGCAGATTGCGAGAATTCAGCTGCTGATAAACAAATCCCTGAACTGGCAGTGCGTTGGGACATTTGGAGGCGTGAAAAGCAAACGCGCTTGCAGGAAAACCTTGGCAAAGGCATCCACTCCTTTGCGATTTTCGAAGCGCTTGGCCGATTGGTGCCGGACGACACGATCTTTGCTGTGGATGTGGGCAACAACACATATTCCTTTGGCCGCTATCTGGAAACCAAGGGCAGCCAGCGCGTGTTGATGTCGGGGTATCTGGGGTCCATAGGGTTTGGATTGCCTGCCGCGATGGGCGCGTGGGCCGCCACGCAGGACAAAGCCGATTTGAAGGGTCGCAAAGTCGTATCGATTTCTGGTGATGGTGGGTTTGGTCAATACCCAATGGAGTTTACGACAGCCGTAAAATACGGCATGGATATCACCCATATCCTTTTGCATAATGGTGAACTTGGAAAGATATCCAAAGAGCAAAAATCGGGCGAATGGCCCGTTTGGGAGACCAATTTACAGAACCCTGGCTTTGCGGCCTTTGCGCGGCTTTGCGGTGGGCATGGCATCAAGGTAACCGACCCAACTGATATTGAGACCGCCATTCAGGAAGCGTTGGATCACAAAGGTCCGGCACTTGTGGAAATCATGACAGATGCTGATCTGGTCTAATCACACATGAAGAGCAGGTACATGGCTGGCAAAAGCTCCTTGATCCGTCTTGTGGCTGCACCCTTGATCAAGAAAAAGTGTAAAATGGCACTAAGGAAACGAGAAATGCTGTGACTTGAGGTTTGGAATGAATGTTCACTGAATTTGACAAAGCAGCCTTCAAAAGTTCAATAAGGTTTTCCAACTATGCCAATGCTGTCTCTCTTTGATCCACTCATAGAGAATTCCAAATGGTTAGCGGTCGCCGCTGTCGTTGTTCTGGGTGTATGGCTGTTTGGAAAGCAGACCGCATTGCTAAGACGTGTGGTAAAAATCCATCCGGTCAAATCTGCATTGGTAGACTTGATCGCTGCCCCCATGATGATCTTGCTGTTCGGGAGCTTCGTTCAGAGAATTTCGACAATTTACGGCCCTGCAGGTATCAACGGTCGGATCGCTGACTTTGTATTTCTAATCTTATTACTGTCCACCACATGGTGCCTTGCCCGTTTGGTCGAACTGTTTTTCTTGTCTATCTACAAACAGGATGACGCGTCCTATTTACCCGGCTTACAACGCGGTCTTTTGTTCAGTGGGTTTCTGTTCGCGGGCCTTGTAACTTTCTTATACCTGCAAGGCTATTCAATCACGGGTCTATCTATCTCGACCGGCGCAGTTGCAGCATTGGTTGCCTTTGCTATGCAGCAAACCCTAGGCGATTTGTTTTCAGGTATCGCCTTGAGCATCGAACACCCCTTCAAACTGGGAGAACGCATTCGCCTTTCCGATGGTTCTGAAGGCAAGGTTGTTGATATTAACTGGCGCGCAACACGACTGCTTGCCTGGGATAATTCAACATTGGTAGTGCCAAACAGTGATTTGGCCAAACAAGGATTCACTAACCTTCATGGCTTTGATCATCCTTATGCGCCTTGGTATGAAGTTAAGATACCAGCAGAAGTAGACCCCCGCCTTGCCCGCGCAATACTGCTTGAGGCCGCGTTGAAGTGCAGCAAAATCCTAAAATTCCCACTTCCTGTTGTGCGTCTTACCGACGCAACCACCGTTCCTTATACCTATATGATCTGGGTGCATTTTCCGAATTATCCCTCAATGTTTGCAGGGCGTGAACAGCTTTTTCAAGAAATCCACTATGCTTTGAAAGATGTCGGTGCCCAGGTTTCACCAAGTATAAATGAACTTCACACCCGACGGGCCGACACCATGCAAGTTGAGCCTCCAACAACGATACTGGCTCTCAAGATGCTCGATATCGCCAAATCTCTTTCAGACAAAGAACTGGAAGACGTCGCTGAGATGAGCAATCACATAACCATTGAGGCAGGTACAGTAATTATCTCAGAAGGAGAGGTTGCGCAATTTATCGACGTCATAATTCACGGAGTCGTTGAAACCAGCGTCATGACGGCGACTGGTGTGCCTAGAGTTGTTGATCAACTCAGGTCCGGGCAATATTTTGGGCTGACCTCAATGCTCATGGATTCCCCGTCGTTTATGCAATTTAGCGCATCAACGAATGTGACACTCATTCGAATTAATATTGAGTGTTTGCGCAAGATACTCGTCAATCGACCCGATCTGCATGATGAATTTGCGATCATCATGAAACAGCGCATAGACAATGCTCAAAATGCACGATTGGCAAGCGCCCAAACCGGTAAACGCTTTACGGTCAAGGACTTCTTGCACCGTATGGAGCAATGGGGCTCGTAGAGATCACGTTGGGTAATCAAGCCAGCAGGAGCTTTCCGTTCTCGCTGATACCCTCCCGGATATCGCATTCTGTTGAAGCGAGTAGGGAAGCAACATTTCGAGATCTCAGCGCCGCCAAAATTTCTTTGTGGTGGTCGATTTTATAAAATTCATGGACTCCTTTTACGACCTGTCGCTGAAAGGGGCCAATTTGCAGCCACACGCTTTCAATCACCGGGACAGAGACTTGGTTTGGGTGAACGGAATACAACATTCGATGAAATTTTTGATTTAGAATTGTCAATGTATCAAGGTCCTGCATCGCTAGCGCCTGATCCATGTCATCATCGAGCGTCTGCATCTTATCGATGACAATGTCAGATATGTATGGCAGCGACCGTTCAGCCGCGTGCGTTTCTAGCGCAACCCGAAGCGATACAAGTTCCTCGAACCGACCCAATGTCATCTTTGGAACAGTCATACGACGGTTTGGTAATATCTCAATTGCGTTCTCTGAATTCAGCCGACGCACGGCTTCGCGAATGGGTGTCGGGCTTAACCCCATGGCATCAGCCAAACCGCGCATCGTCAACTGTGTGCCGGGTTCAATAGTTCCAACCATGATCGCATGACGCAGGCGCGCATAGACGGCTTCTTGGTCAGTCGTGTCTTCGCTGAATGATATTTCGGGAATGTTCAACTTTTGAGAGTCGGGCAAATGGTCACCTGTTGCTGCTACGCTATCACAAATACCACTAGGGGTATCTTTGGCGCATGTAAAAAGAAATCAAAAGTTCACAAATGATATCACATAGATTAGTAGTGTATCACAAAGGAGATTCCATGCCCACTACAGATATTAAAAAATGGCTAAGTGATCGGCCAGAAATCCAGTCGATATTTGCCTGTGTCTGCGATTTGAACGGGACGCTGCGCGGTAAACGTATTCCCGTAGACCAAGCTATCAAAGTTGTTGAGGGCGGCGTGCGCATGCCCCTGTCTGTGGTTAGTGTTGATGTCTGGGGCGAAGATATCGAAAACAGCAAATTGGTTTTCGAAACTGGTGACTCTGATGGGCTGTGCGATTTCACCGGGCGGGATTTGCTACCGATCTCTTGGACCGAACGTCCAACGGCAATGGCGATGCTTTGGATGCGTCAAGAGGATGGTACGCCCTTTGCAGGTGATCCCCGCCGTGCGCTCAGCACTGTTGTTGAGCGCTACAAGGCACGCGGGTTGACGCCTGTGGTCGCAACTGAGCTTGAATTCTACCTTTGTGACCCCTCTGACGATCGGCCCAAGGCACCACATTCACCAGTGACAGGTAAGCGCCTAGATTCAGATGGTGCATTGTCGCTTGATGAGCTTCAGCATTTTGATGGGTTCTTGAATGACGTCTATGACGCCTGCAAGGAACAAGGTATTCCTGCGGACGCCGCCATTTCTGAAAATGGGGCAGGGCAATTTGAGATTAATCTGCTGCACGTGGATGAACCCCTAAAGGCTGCGGACGATGCAGTGCTGTTCAAGCGCTTGGTGCGCGGTGTTGCGCGCAAACACGGGTTCGCAGCGACGTTTATGGCTAAGCCTTACGGTGACCGTGCAGGAAGCGGATTTCACGTACACTTTTCCATGCTGGACGAAAACGGCAACAACGTGTTCGACAATGGCGGCGAAGCAGGCACGCCGCTGATGCTGAATGCTGTCGCTGGTTTGCTTGCCACGATGCAAGAAAACAGCCTGACATTTGCACCTCATGAAAATTCATATCGGCGCCTGATGCCCGGTGCGCATGCCCCGACTGGTGTCGCGTGGGGCTATGAGAACCGTACCGCCGCTATTCGTATTCCCGGCGGCAGCCACAAGGCGCGCCGCATTGAACATCGTGTCGCAGGTGCCGATGCGAACCCTTATCTGGTACTTACAAGCATCTTAGGCGGTGCATTGTTGGGCATCGAAAATGAGATGATCCCAACGCCAGCGATTGTTGGCGATGCCTATCGACTTGATCTACCGCACCTGCCTTTGGATTGGGCCAGTGCGATTGAGGCCTTTGAAGACGGCAAGCACGTAGCAGATGTCTTTTCGGCACAACTTCAAACCATGCTGGTCGAGTGCAAGACGCAAGAACTCAAAAAGTTCGCACGCCATGTCACCGACTTTGAATATCATTCTTATCTGGAGGTGGTCTGATGGCTGCTCAACCGAAACACTACGCTGGCGATGGTAGTCATACGTCAAGCTATTATGCGGCCTCTGCAAATCCGGCGCCTGAACGTCCCGCGCTAACAGGCGCAAACGAGATTGATATTTGCATCATTGGTGCCGGGTATTCGGGCCTGTCCACTGGTCTGCATCTTGTCGAAAAAGGTTACAAGGTCGCCATCATCGAAGGCGCGCGCGTTGGCTGGGGCGCGTCGGGACGTAACGGCGGTCAGATCGTCAACGGCCTCAATGCCAGCCTTCAGACGATCAAAAAACGCTATGGGCAGGACACCGCGACCTTTGTTGCTGGGCTGGTCCAAGAAGGCGGTAAAATCATCCGCGAGCGGATCAAGACCTATGACATCAAGTGTGACCTGAAAGAGAAGAACATTTTCACAGGTTTGACCAAGGCGCACATGAACGAGCTTGAAGAGCGTCAAGAGCTTTGGAAGACCTACGGCATCGACAACCAAGAGATGTTGGACAAAAACCAACTGCGTGAACACATCAATTCTGACCTCTATGAAGGTGGGTTGATTGACCATTCGGGCGGTCACATGCATCCGCTTAATCTGGCACTGGGTGAGGCGGCCGCCTTTGAAAAACTAGGCGGCACCATTTACGAAATGTCAATGGTGACGGGCGTTGATACCGATGCTGTAAAACCTGTTGTCACAACGGCCACAGGCAGCATGACATGCAATACACTTGTGCTGTGCGGCAATGCCTATCTTGGTCATGTGGTGCCGACACTTACCTCTCGCGTCATGCCTGTGTCCACGCAAGTAATGGCAACAGAACCTTTGGGCGACGAACTGGCCCAGTCATTGCTCCCCGGTGACGCATGTGTCGAAGATATCCGCTACATTCTGGATTATTATCGCCTATCCGGTGATAAACGCATGCTGTTTGGCGGTGGTACGGTTTATGGCGGCGCGGACCCAAGTGACATCAAAGCAAAGTTGCAAACCAACATGGCAAAAGTGTTCCCGCAGCTAAAAAATACCAAGATCGACTACGCGTGGAGCGGAAATTTCGCTTTGTCATTCAGTCGCGTACCGCAAATGGGCCGTATCGGAAACAACACCTATTTTGCGCATGGCTATTCAGGTCACGGTGTCACCGGATCGCATACGTTTGGGCGCATCTTGTCAGAAGCCATCGACGGTGATCTGACACGTTTTGACGTATTCGAAAACGTGCCTTGGTATCCATTCCCCGGCGGTCGTATGTTCCGGGTTCCATATTCCGTTGCAGGATCTTGGTGGTACGGGTTGCGCGACAGACTCGGAATCTAAAATCAGAACCGACCCGCTTGGGTTTAGAGCAAAGCCATACTTATTGGATTGGGTTCGAGGTCATAAATGGCCTCGAACCCAATTTCGTTAGCATGACCGCAATCGCAGATTAGAACAGGATGCTTGGTAACCACAACGCGATTTGCGGGAACAAGAACACCAAAGCCAGTCCAAGGATTTGCAACCCAACAAAGGGAATTGCACCCCAATAGATGTCGACAATTGTCACCTCTTTGGGGGCCACCGACCTCATGTAGAAAAGGTTATATCCAAAGGGTGGCGTCAGATAAGCAGACTGCATGCTGAGGATAAACAGCACGGCAAACCACGTAGTATCAAAACCCAGATCCCGCACAATTGGCACAAACAAGGGCACGGTGATGAACACAATCGCGAAGTCGTCCAAGAACATACCAAGGACGAAATATGCGACCAGCATCGAGATGATGACCAAGTTCGGTGATAGATCGTAGTCTTCGATCAATTCACCCACAACGGCACCCGCGCCAACGCCCACATATATCTTGGAAAAGAACACCGCCGCGATGGTGATCCACATCAGCATACCCATCAGCTTTGTTGTGGACAGCATGACATAGCGCATCATGTCCCAACTCAGGCGGCGTTGGACCGCAGCTATGAGCAAGGCACCAAAGGCACCAATTGCCGACGCCTCTGATGGAGAAGTAATGCCACCAATGATACACCCCAGAACCGTAAAGATCAGCAAGCCAGGTGCGATTAGAAATCGCAGCGATTTGAACTTCTCAGCAGCAGTAAACTGTTCCTCGGCGGGCGGGCCAAGTGTCGGGTTTATGCGGCAGCGGATCAGAATGTAGAAAATATAGATTGTCGCCAGCATCAGTCCCGGCAACAGGCCGGCCGCAAACAGTTTGCCTACGGAATCGCGGCTGAGGAAGGCGTATATGATCATCAAAACACTAGGTGGGATCAGAAAGCCAAGCGCGCCACCGGCCATAATGGTGCCAGTGACCAATCGTTTATCATACCCACGATTCAGCATCGCGGGCAGGGCGATAATACCAAGGCTGACTGTTGCGGCACCTGAAACACCCGCCATCGCGGCGATCAAAGCGCAGATAATGACCGTCCCAATGCCAAGACCACCGGGCAAGCCGCCCATCAACTTATGGATCATCTCGAACAGATCATCGGTAATGCCAGAGCGTTGCAACACCAAACCCATAAAGATGAACAGCGGCAGTGCGACCAGCAAGAAGTTATCCATGGCGCTAAACGTGGAGGAAATCAGCAGATCAAGCCCACCATCGCCGTAAATAGCATATGCGCTACCAATGCCGCAGATTGTCAGTGCCCAAGCCAGCGGCGCGCCAAGCGCCATCAGGGCGAGCATCGACGTGAACATGATGGCTGTGATGACCAACGGGTCCAGATTTTCCATTAATATATCCTTAGGCGGGTGGCAGCACGCTGCGCCCGAAATCAGCGTTTTTCGGAAGGGGCGGCAACGTCTGCTTTGGTCGCAGTGGCCAACAATTCGGGGTCAATATCGACTTCTGTTTCGCGCTCGCGCGGATCATCGTAATCAATGTTCAACACCGTCAGCACGGCACGCAGCAGTTCAGCAATATTTTGCAACAGAACAAGGCCAACGGCGACAGGAATAACTGTCTTGATCGGGTACAACGGCGGTTGCCACATGCTCTTGTTAGAATACTCCAGCACAGCCCAGCTTTCGGCCGCAAATACAATTGCCAGCTTTAAAAAGATTGAAAGCACCACAAGACCGGCAGAAAAAATCAGTACATCACAAAATGCCTGACCACGTTTGGGTAACACACCCCAGATAACTTCACTACGTACATGGCCGCGGTGACGTAATGTATAACATCCCGCCAACATGCAAAATGCACCATAGAGCATGGTGCTGGTTTCATGAGCCCAGAGGGTCGGCGCGTTTAGGAAATAGCGGGACACGATTTCGACCATCAAGACCCCGATCATCCCCAGCGTTAACCAGGCGATGGCCCGCCCGACAAATTCGGACAGGCCATCCTGGGCGACAAGATATCTTGTCACCAAGCTCATCACAGACGCCCTTGCGCCTTGGCGTTCGCAACCAACAGTTCGATCAATTTCGCATTGCGCTCTGAACGTGTTGCCTCTTCTTGCCACACTTCCTGTGCCGCAACGGTCAGCTCATTGGAATCTGACTCAGGCAAAATGGCAAATTCGAACACATCACCTTTATCGACAACAGATTGGTTCCCTTCGGCAAGCCAATCGTTGATGTCTTGGGCAAACTGCGCTGTGGCTTCTTGCATGATCACCTTATGCTCATCCGAAAGGGCGTTCCACTTTTCTGGGTTCGCCAAGAAAGTTTCGGTCCAGCCCGGCATCAACATGTTCAAACGTGTGTAATGCGTTGCAGTTTCGTTCAGCTTGAGCTGCTCGTATTCGATTGGTCCGCCATAGATAGCACCGTCGATAACGCCTGTGGACATTCCGATGTAAAGTTCGCCAGCAGGCAGGTAAACAGTGGGAATATCAAAGTGTTGCAATACCTTAGCAACATTTGATGTTGCGCGGATCTTGCGTGTTTTCAAATCGGCAAGAGAAGTAACCGGTTCTTTGGTCAACAAGTCGTAGTCGTGACCATAGCCTTTACCAAGGTAAACAACACCAGCTTCAGTGTAAGCTTCCGTCAACAATGCATCGACAGGTTCGCTGTCAAAAAATGCTTTTGCTTCTTCCAAGCTGGTCCAGCCACCAGGCAAGCCCGCTTCGATATTCCCGATATCCACCTGACCTGACCAATAGCCACCGTGGCCATGTGCGATATCAATCGACCCTTTTTTAGCAGCGTCCAAGAGTTGATCGCTCGCGACCAATTCACTACCATGAAAGACTGTCAGACGCAGATCGCCGCCCGACTTCTCCTTAACAGTGTCTTTGAATTTCTTGAGAATGGGGTCAATTTCGGTGCCGTAAAACGTGTGGAACCGCAGACGTGTTGTATCCGCAGAAGCAGCTGACGCAAAGGCAGTCAACGCCACAACGCCAGACATCGCAACCACCGCGGCACGGCGTGTGAACAGATTCATGTTCATTAAGTAGATCCTCCAGATCGAGCGCTTTTGCGCTACTTTTATATTTGGGAACGGACAATCTTTGACTGCCGTTTGTTTCCACCCCGAAAAACGTGGCTTGGACCAAAGGCTACATCATAGACTATACTGTCGGCAATCATAATGTTATTGAATGCCCATTAATGCACTTGAAATGTCGCCAAAGCTTAGATTCCAGCAACAAATGCAAAGAGATAGATTTTTTGAATTTCAAGAGCCTTCAAGCCAAATTACGTCAGCCGCGCATTTTTTTGGCAAAGACAGCAGGGCGAATCTCGTTAATGATACGTCAAAGTCACCAAGCGGCTCAAAACCGTAATGATACGCCACCGCACGATAAAAAAGCGACCAATGGGAGAGAGTTAAAGATGGCCGAGACAAAAGAGAAGCTAGTCGGATTGACAGAAATCTATCGCTATTTGCGGCGCAACAAGACGCCGATTTATGTGGTAATGCCGACACCGTTCAACCTGATGGGGTTGGATCAATGGGTCGGCGGATTGGAATTCGTTAACTACTTTGATGTCTTTGACGGCCAACACCCACGGATCTTTAAGCCAACCCAGATTGGAGCGCCAGTTTTCCAGTCGATGGAAGATGTTGGGAACTATCTGGTCGACCATCCCGAATTTCGCGCGCGTGTCGCTGAACGCGATCCGGGTTTGGCGGTCTTTGTGATGTTCGATGAGAAAACCGAAGAACTGTGCGAGGAACTTGGCGTCAAAATTGCGCTGCCTTCGAACGAGTTGCGCCACCGCTTGGACAGCAAGATCGAAACCACACGTCTAGGAAATGAAGCAGGCGTTGAAAGTGCGCCTAATGTGATGGGCACGGCGGATACTTACGCCAAGCTGAACAAACTGGCAGCCACCGCTAAGTTGGGTAAAGATTTGGTGGTTCAGACACCTTATGGCGATAGCGGTCGCACGACCTTCTTTATCAAGTCAAAAAAGGAATGGGATAAGTTCTCAAGCAAGATTATCGGTGAAGAATTGAAGGTGATGAAGCGTATCAATCACCTACCAGGAACGATCGAGGGTTGTGCAACACGACACGGCACTCTTGTTGGCCCAGTCATGACCGACATCACGGGTTTTGAAGAAATCACACCCTACAAAGGTGGCTGGTGTGGCAATGACATTTCGCCTGCAATTCTACCGGATGGCGTACCTGACAAGGTGCGCGAGATGGCCCGTAAGCTGGGCGATCGACTTTATCAAGAGGGTTACAAGGGTGTTTTCTGTACCGACTTCCTTCTCGATACCGACACCAACGAAGTTTATCTGGGTGAGATTAACCCACGGGTTTCTGGGGCATCACCGCCGACCAATTTGATCACCTCTACCTATGGGGGCTGCCCGATGTTCCTGTTCCATCTGTTGGAATATATGGATGTTGAGTACGAGATTGATATCGAAGAAGTACAAAGCCGCTGGAACCACTACGATTACTGGACTCAACTGATCCTCAAACAAACCGAAGATAAAGTTGAATTGATCACGCAGGCACCACGTTCCGGTATATGGAAGATGGATGATGACGGCGCGATTGAATTCGTGCGGGCGGGCCACAATATCAACGCCTTGGGTGACGAAGAAGAAGCATTCTATCTGCGTGTCTATGGTGCGGGCGAATATTGCTATCATGGTGCTGATCTGGGCTGTATTTTGGCGCGAGGTCGGATGCAATCGGATGACCGCGAACTGCTAGACCGTGCAAAACATTGGAACAGCGCGATCAAAGCAGAATTCAAGTCTGTGCCGTTAACCGCAGCCACCGAAGTTGCAATGCCTGCGGATATGACTGCGGGAAAGTGGTTCTAAACCCACTGTGTCTCGCTTTTGAGTTGCCCCAACAATACCCTGTCACGCCTTTGGTGTTCTTGGGGGATTGTTGGGGTTCAATAATTCATTGAAAAATGCGAGGCGCTTTATTCAACGGGGGGCAATTCTGACTCCCCGTTCGGTTCCCCGACCTTGTCAATATCGTTGCGTACCCAAAAAAACGCAAAGCCCATGCCGCGTAGCCAAACCTCAAGCCTGTCCAAGCTGCCCCATTCGCGCGGCATGCCACGTGCGCTTTCGAGTGACATCCAATGGTCATCAACCAGAAAAAACACCGTCCATGTGTAAGGGTTGCGATTCTGATCGCCGTACCCGCCACCCTGAATAGTGCGCCGCACCCGCACAACCGTCGGATACTGTGTGATCCGGTAGGTCGCAATCAGGTTGGGAATGTCGTTTTGGCGAATAGTGCCGTTAGGTATTGGTGATTGTAGCATGCGCTGTTCTTGACAATTCAGGCCTAAAAGTCAATAAAGCGACACCATGCTCTATGGTGTTTTCCCCTTAATTACAGAATCGGGGAGCTTCGCGCAAAGCGAACGCAATCTTTTTGCAAGAACCACGGACAGATAATGAACCTGAACTTCAGAAGCCTGACAGAAGAACGCCCTTCTGACGCCTTGCGGCAAGTGTTTGCGCATGGCTGGCCAGGTTGGTCTGAATGGATGCGTAAACGCCATACCACCAGCACAACGGATGTACGCGATGCGCGTCTTGCCCTGCGTCGACATATGCCTGAATTTGAAAGCCTTTGGGACACTTGGGTCGACGTTTGTGGCGATGATCCTGATGCTGCCTTGTTCCTTAGTTTTTGGTCACCACCCCGCTATCTAGTGCATTGTTCACAGGCCGTGTTTATTGACGATCAAGGCCCGCTGTTGATCCGCAACTACGACCTTGATCCCAAGCTCAATGAATCCACACTATTGTCGACCAACTGGCGCGGGCGGCGTGTCATGGGGATGGTTGAAGGGATCGTAGGATTGGCGGACGGCATGAACGATGCTGGTCTGGCTGCATCACTCACGTTTGGTGGACGCACAGTCAGTTCCAACGGTTTTGGTATCCCGCTGATCATCCGCTACGTTCTTGAGATGTGCGCAGATGTGCAACAAGCCGTTGAAGCGCTGCGTGCTGTGCCGTCTCATATGTCTTATAACGTCACGGTGGCTGATGAGGCTGGCGATTGGGCAACCGTTATGATGGCACCTGACAGGCCAGCAATTGTCACGCACAGCCCGTTTACAACCAATCACCAACTTGGTGTTGAATGGCCACGCCACGGCAGGTTTTCAAATACTCAGGGGCGTGCGGATCACCTTGAGACGGTCTTTGAAAATGCGAATCTGACCACCGATCAATTGATCGGTGAATTCCTGACCGCGCCGCTGGCCAGCACTGGATATGACAAAGGTTTTGGCACGATTTATACAGCCGCATATCGCCCGCAAGCACGGACAATGTCATTGCTTTGGATGGATGGTTCCTACGAAAATCATGATCTGGAGGGCATCATGCCAAGCGAACGCTTGGTTCATTATTCGCCAACTGGGTCACAAAGTATTTCTCATGGCTTGAGCCAACAATTCGCTCCGTCGGATGAAAAAAAATCACATTATGCGGCCCCCTTTTTTGGCGGACTGCCCCTTCCCACTACAGCTTAAGTTCGCACAGCGGGCCCACTCAATAATCAGGAGAGCACATGTCTCGTTTTTCAATTGCCGGCATCCAGATGCACATCACGATGCACAACAATATCGCTGAAATGCGCAAGCGCATGGAGATCCTGTTTAGCCTGTACCCTTGGGTGCAGATGGTTGTGTTCAGTGAACTGGCACCGCACGGCCCAAACAAGACAGCCGCCCAGCCCATCGAAGGCAAAATCGAACAGGATCTGGCCGAACTTGCCCGACGTTTCGACTGCTGGTTGATACCGGGCAGCTACTTTGAAAAAGACGGTGACAAGATTTACAACACCACACCTGTTTTCAACCAGGCTGGCGAAGTTGTAACGCGCTATCGCAAAATGTTCCCTTTCACGCCTTACGAAGAAGGCGTGACACAGGGTGAGGAATTCTGCGTCTTTGATGTACCGGGTGCGGGCCGTTTTGGTGTGTCGATTTGTTACGATCTGTGGTTTCCCGAAGTTACACGCACGCTGACATCTATGGGTGCCGAAGTGATCATCAACCCCGTATTGGCAAGCTTTGTTGATCGTCCTGCTGACCTAGCAATTGCGCAAGGATCTGCCGCCATGTTTCAAAGCTATATCTTTCATATCAATGGTCTGCTTGCCGGGGGTAATGGCTATTCGATGATAATTGATCCCGCCGGGCAAATCCTGCACCGCGGCAATGTCCAAGAAGAGATGATACCGATCGAGGTGGATTTTGAACTTGTCCGTCGTTCACGCCGCGAAGGCATCTTGCGTATGGGGCAGCCCCACAAAAGTTTCCGCGACAATCAGGTGTCATTCCCTGTTTATGAGCCAGGCTTTGACCGCAGCTACCTCGACAGTCTTGGACCTTTGGTGAAACCCGGCCGGCCTGCGCAACAAGGCTAATCAATTCTCCAAACACGCAAAATTATAGAAATCTGTCCAACTGCGAAACTGGCGGAACATCCAAAGGAAAATACAATGGCCCAGAAAAAAGCAAAGCCAGCGCCAGTGCCACGTGGGTTTAGGTCACTTACACCACACGTCATGGCCAAAAATGTTGGTGAGGCGGTCGCAATGTATCGGGCGGCCTTTGATGCCAAACTGGTATCATCCCAAACCATCCCTGACACAGAAACTGTCATTTTTGCAGTACTCAAGATTGGCAATTCGCAATTAACGGTCGGGCAGGGCGATCCATTTGGCACAGGATCAGTCAGCCTTCATCTTTATGTCGAGGATGCAAAGGCGACATGGGAAAACTCAGTCGAAGCAGGTTTTATCATCACAAACCCGCTTAAAGAACGGTATTGGGGTGACCTGACGGGCTTACTGTCTGACCCGCTGGGTGTGCAGTGGAGCATCGGTCAACGTGTCGTAAAGCTAAGCGCCAAGGAACGCAAAGACAGAGCAAAAGAGGCGTTGGAAAATGTGGCCAAGGACGCGAAAAAATCCACTAAGTAGAAAACGTGGATTTATAAGCGATCTTTATCGTTTGGAAACAACATTATGCGAGTTTTTTTCGATCATCAAATCAAACTGATCGAACCGGTTCTAATATGCGATTTCCAGACTATCGCGGAACCCTTCGGTCGTGATCAGCGCTGTCTTTTCGCCCTTGCGCTCAATGTGGCACTTTTTAAGCCTCGGACCCTATAATTACCCATTGCAGAGATGCGTTAACGTCATTCTTCAAGACGTCCCAGCATGAAGGTTCGGTCCAGTTGGGTCAATTTAGGCGAATTCACGATAGGCCTGTTAAAAAAATTTACAGGTCTTTTTTCGCTGCGACCTTCGCGGCAATCAATCGCACGCCTTCTGGGATTTTCTCGAGAGGTATCGAGGAATACCCCAATCTGAAAAACCCTTTCGGTTGATCATCACCGCTAAAAAAGGGCGCACCGGGTTCTATGACAACGCCGTCGTTTAAAAGATCTTTGGCGAGCGTTTTTGTATCAATCCCATCCGGCGTTTTGACCCAAAGACTTGTGCCACCAAACTGTGCTGCGCCTGCAATTTCTAGATCTGTCTTACCTATTGCGTCAACCACCGCCGCGCGACGCTTCGCAAACTCTCGTCGCATGTCCCGAATGAGGAGATCGTAATGGCCCTGGGCTAAAAAGTATGCGGCTGTTCGTTGTAGATGGCCCGGTGGATGTCTTAACATCATGGAACGCAATTCGCGCGCCTCAGCAATCACCCGTTCTGGTCCAACGAGATACCCTAACCTCAAGCCCGGAAATAGAGCTTTTGAAAAGCTGCCCGCGTAAAGAACGCGTTGGTTTGTATCAATCGCTTTGAGGGCGGGGCTTGGGGGTTCGATAAAGCTCATCTCAAATTCATAGTCATCTTCAACAATAACGAAATCTTGCTCTTGAGCCTGCTCTAGCAATCGGATTCGACGCTCACGTGACAGCGTGGCACCGGTCGGTGCATGATGACTCGGTGTTATGAAAACAGCCTGTGTACCAATTGGAATTTTATTGGGTTGCAGTCCGTATTGGTCAACATCGGTCGTTGTAATGTCAGCTCCGCACCAACGAAGAGCTTGCAGCGTATCTGGATATCCTGGATTTTCGCAAACTGCCTTCAAAGGTCTGCGAGTTAGAAGTTCAATCGCCAACCAGATTGCGTTTTGAGCACCTACAGTGACAAGAACCTGTTCCTGACTCGCTGTTATCCCACGACGTGGCAGCATTCGGGACAGAATGTAGTCGACAAGTAAGGGATCATCGGTCGCATCGTTACTGGCCATAAAGTCGAAGTCGCGAGTACCCATGGCCTGCCGAGCGCATTCGCGCCATGCGGTATGCTTGAAAAGTGTCGAATCCATCTCACCGAAAACAAATGGATAGGGAAGAGAACGCCAGTCTTTTGGCTTGACGATACGCTTTCTGGCAACGAGGTTTTCGGATAGTATGTTTTTCCAAACCTCACTATTTGAGATGGGTTCTTTTAGGTTACCTCTTGGTATGCGCGGTATCGCTCCAGAGTCGGTCACAATGTATCCGCTGCGGCTTTGTGTCTCGAGATAGCCTTGGTCGACCAATTCTTGATAGGCTAGTGTTACGGTCATTCGAGCCACACCAAGGTGTTCTGCGAGTTTACGCGAGGATGGCATGAGAGCACCGGGCAACGCCTGAGCAGAAAGGATAATCGCTATCACCTTCTCTCGTATCTGGGTTTGCAATGGTCTTTTCGAATTGCGGTCGAGAAAGAATATGTCTGCCGAGATGCGAGGTTTTGCCATAGTTAATAGTTGATTACAGACTGGTCTAAGTCAATAAAAAATCTGGCCCTAACGCAACGTCAGAGAATCCACTTATCGATCACTCAGCTTGGGGTGGATGACAAGCATTCTCTGCAAGCAGAGCGCTAAGGCGCAAGCAACAATGGGAGTACTTAATGACATACTTTTCGCGGATCATGGCGTCGACGGCTATTGCCCTAAGCGCAACATTCATGAGCGTTGGCATGGCCGATGCAAAGAACTTTAAAATTGCGGTTGGCGACAGCGGCGGCAGCAGCCAAGAAGCAACCGGTCTAGGATTTGTTTCAGCCCTTGAGGAACTGTCTGGTGGCAAGCACACTGCAACATTGTTCCTGAACGGCCAACTGGGTTCAGAGCAAGACACTGTAAACGAAGCGGCCATTGGTACGCTGGATATGTCGATCCTCGCGATCAACAACGTCACACCGTTTTCACCAACTGTTGGCGTGTTTTCACTGCCTTACGTAATCCTAAGCTTGGAAGATGCTGAGAAGCTGACCCAAGGCCCAATCGGTCAAGAGCTGACTGAAAACACAATCAACGATGCTGGCGTGCGCATCATTGCATGGACATACACAGGCTTCCGGGTTCTGACGAACTCTAAGAAACCGGTTAAATCCGTTGCTGACTTGCAGGGTTTAGTGATCCGCGTTCCCAAGAACGAAATCATGATCGACACCTACAAGGCGTGGGGCATCAGCCCAACACCAATGGCGTGGTCAGAAACCTTTGCGGGTTTGCAGACCAAAGTTGTTGATGGTCAGGACAACCCTTACACAACCATCAACGCGATGAAGTTTTATGAAGTACAAAAGTACGTCACAAACATCCGCTACATCTTCTCAATCGAGCCGTTGATCGTTTCCGAGCAGGTGTTCCAAGAATTGTCCGCCGAAGATCAGGCGATTGTTCTGGAAGCGGGCAAAGCAGCGACAGCCGCTTCTGCGCAGTTCCTGCGTGAGAAAGAAGCAGAGATCAAAGAAACATTGATCGCTGAAGGTATGGAAATTTCGGATCCAGAGAACAACGAAGAAGAGTTCATCAAGCTGGCAACCGAAGCTGTATGGCCAAAGTTCTACGAGAGCATTGGTGGCATCGGAAAGCTGAACGCTGTTCTGGCTGAAATCGGCCGCGATCCTGTCTCTGAATAAGGTGCAGACAAAAAGTTGGGAAGCGTCATTTGGCGCTTCCCTCAACTGAAAGTGAGGGGCACATGACGAAATTCTGGTACATCATTGACAATATAGAGAGCTACATCTGTCGAACGTTGCTCGCAATATTTGTGTGTCTCCTCATGTTGCAGGTGATCGTTCGAACCTTGTTCGACTTCTCCTTTTCATGGGTCGAAGAGCTTTCGATCTACATGTTTGTTTGGTTTGTGTTTTTTGGTGCAAGTTACGCTGCAAAAAAAGGCGCACATAACCGTGTGACCTTTCAGTTCAAATTCCTGCCCAACAGTTACATCAAGTACATTGAAGCATTCGCAGATCTGTTTTGGGTCTTCTTCAACGTCTATTTTGTCTATCTCTCGATTGATTTTATCTTCAACAAAATGAACAAGTTCCAGTCATCCCAGACAATGGGGTTCCATCTTAGCTGGGTCTATATCGTTCTGCCCATAGCTTTCTCATTGATGACGTTCCGCGTCCTTCAAGTGAACTACAAGAAGATCATTCTTGGCGAAGACCTGCGCGACCCAGATGCAATTGATCTCGAAGAAATTCGTGCAGAGACAGCAAACCCTGATCAGGAGAAGAAATAATGGAATCCCAAATTATCCTCATCCTTTTTGGTGGCTTCCTGCTTTTGATGTTCATCGGGGCACCGATCACGGTTGCACTTGGTGTGTCGACGCTGATCTCATTTTTGTATCTTGATGAAAATCCCATCAAGTTTGTCCAAATCGCCTTTACCTCCGTGGGGTCTTTCCCGCTCATGGCGCTTCCTGCTTTCATTCTTGCGGGTGCATTGATGGAAGCTGCGGGGCTATCGCGACGGCTTATCAATGTTGCAGAAAGTTTCGCGGGACCGTTCACAGGCGGTATGTCTGCGGCAACGGTATTTGCATGCTTGTTCTTCGGCGCGATCTCTGGTTCGGGCCCTGCAACGACAGCTGCTGTCGGCATGTTGATGATCCCTGCCATGATCCAACGTGGTTACGGACGCAGCTATGCATCCGCAATCACTGCATCCTCGGGTGGCTTAGGCATTGTTATTCCACCTTCGATCCCGCTCATCATTTTCGGTATTGCGGCACTTGGTATGCCCGCCCCGCCGGCCGCTGTTGAACAGTTCGGTCAGTTCCAAACTGTTTCAATCCCGAAACTGTTTATTGCAGGCTTCATGCCAGCCTTTCTGATTGCAGGCAGCTTGCTTCTCATGAACTACTTTCTTGCGAAAAAGCGCGGCTACAAAGGATCATCAGAGGGTTGGTCAGCGCGCAACATCTGGTGTGAATTGTACCGGGGTTTCTGGGCGCTAATGGCACCTGTCGTAATTTTGGGGGGTATCTATTCCGGCTTCTTCACACCAACCGAAGCTGCGATCGTTGCGATTTTCTACACATTGATTGTCGGGGCCTTCATCTACCGTGAACTCAGCTGGCAAAAGCTGTTTACGGCACTTGAGACAACAACTTGGCTGACTGGCCGTGTCTTGTTGATCATGTTCACCGCAACGGTGTTCGGGCGTCTTTTGGTTGAAAACCAGATCCCTGCCATCATTGCAGACGGCATGCTGTCGGTCACAGATAACATCTATATCATCTGGGCGTTGGTTATCTTCTTCCTGCTATTTGTCGGCATGTTCATGGAAACTTTGGCAACGATCCTGATCCTCGTTCCAGTAATGTTGCCAGTGGCCTATAGCGTGGGCATCGACCCCATCCACTTTGGTGTAGTGATGGTGTGTTGCCTTGGTATTGGTTTCCAAACACCCCCGCTGGGCGAGAACCTGTTCATCGCATCAGGCATATCAAACATCTCGATTGAGAAGATTTCTGTGGCGGCCTTGCCATTCGCCTTTGTCAACACAATCGCGATTTTCATCATCGCTTTCTTTCCCGAAATCGCGCTTTGGCTTCCCCGGTTCTTTGGCTATTGATCGCAATCCAGAAAGGAGTTTCCCATGAAATCGACAATTACACATATTCTATGCGCGACTGATCTATCCAAGCATTCGGCCTTTACCTTGTGCCATGCGGCAGGTCTGGCCGCCGCAACGGGAGCGAAGTTGCATATGGTGCATGCCGTTCAACCCATGAGCGACGACGCCAAGATCACCTTGCAGATGTTTATGCAGACTACTGGTTCTGCGGAAACAGCGATGAATGCCAGACATGAACACGCGAGATCGGTCATGGCAGAACGGCAAAAACATTTTTGGGATCATGTTGCTGAAGAAGATAAGGAAATCCAAAAGCAGGTCGAAACTATTGAGCTTGTGGATGGGTATCCAGCCGAAGTAATCCTGCGCCGTGCGACCGAACTCAAGTGCGATCTGATCGTGCTCGGCGCACATGAACACGGGTACTCGCAGACCTTCCTTGGCACCGTTGCAAAGCGCGTGCTACGCCGCTCGAAAATACCAACACTGGTCGTTCCTTATTTGGACAACGGTACAATTTCTTAACCCATACAACATTCAGGAGACTACAATGTCCAATACACTCACTGCTAAAGACCTTGCCGATACATTCGACGCATTCAACCGCCACGACGTTGACGGCGTCATGACCCACTTTGCTGACGACTGTGTTTTCTACACTGTTGGCGGTGACGCGGTTTATGGCGGCAAGGTCGAAGGTGCGGCAGCAATCGCAACTGCTTTTTCAGCTGTCTGGGCTGGCATGAAAGATGCGCATTGGGACCACCACAGCCACTTTGTGCACGGTGATCGCGCCGTATCTGAGTGGACGTTCTCCGGTACTGGCGCTGACGGCATGCGCGTTGAAGCGCAAGGCGCTGATTTGTTCACTCTTCGCGATGGCAAAATCATCGTCAAACAAGCGCTTCGCAAATCCCGGCCACCGTTCAAAGCATAAGTTCACCTCGCTCATGGAGCAGTAAAATGCCGAATAGACCAAAGCACTGGCCCAAAGCCAGCTATGATCCGCGCTACGATCCCATTACGGATGCAGGTCCCGGTCACAACCGGGACTTCGCGCCAACCTATTGGATTGGTACTGCGGGAACACCGCCAGAGGACGATGGCCCTGTTTCTGGCGATATGGATGTAGATGTTGTTGTTATCGGATCGGGATACACTGGTCTGTCGACAGCCATTCACCTTGCAAAAGAGCACGGCATCAAAGCCACTGTACTTGAAGCAAATACTGCTGCTTGGGGCTGCTCCACTCGAAATGGTGGGCAGGCGCAGATCTCATCTGGGCGCCTCAAGCGTTCCGAATGGATCAAGCGTTGGGGTGTAGATGTTGCCAAGAAGATGCACGGTGAAGTCGTCGAAGCTTTTGAGCTGTTCAACGACTTGATCGGGTCCGATGACATCGATTGTGATCCGCAGACCGGCGGCCACTTTTATCTGGCACACCGCGCAAAAGTCATGCCAAAGCTGGAAAAAGAATCCGCAGTGATGAACGAGATTTTTGGGTACAAATCTCGAATTATCGGGCGCGAAGAGCTGCATGAAAACCATGTCCGTGACCAGGAAGCGCATGGCGCGATGTGGGAACCGGATGGAACCTCAATTCATGCAGCAAAGCTGGCGTTTAGCTATGTGCGTCTGGCTCGCAAATTGGGTGCGACTATTCATCCTGCCAGCCCTGTTATGGGTTGGAAAACCATTGACGGTGTACATCACCTGACAACACCCGGCGGCACCGTGCGGGCACGCGCCGTTGCTTTGGCAACTGCGGGCTACACGCCGCCAGGATTGAACGAAAAGACAAAACACCGGCTGATGCCAATTCTATCAAACTCGATCGTAACCCGTCCACTAACGCAAGAAGAAAAGGCGGAGTGCGGCTTTCAGACAAAATCTCCGTTGACCGATACGCGCACCTTACGGCACTACTACCGCTTTCTGCCCGACGACCGTGTCCAGATCGGCAGTCGTAGTGCGATCACCGGACAAGATGCGGAAAACCCAAAGCATCTGGCACTTTTGCAAAAGGGGCTGTACCGGAAATTTCCGGCGCTCACCGACATTGATCTCGATTATTCTTGGTGGGGATGGGTGGACGTCAGCCATGACATGATGCCACGCATCTTCCAGCCGGATAAGAAACAGACGATCTTCTATGCCTTGGGCTATGGCGGCAACGGCGTGATGTATTCCGCCCAAGCTGGCAAGCGCTTGGCGCAGTTGGTTGCTGGCGAAGGTAAGGAGCTCGACCTCCCTATCTTTACCTCGCCGCTTCCGAGCCACGGCATCCTGACACCCTTCCGCCGAATGGGTCAACGGATGATGTACCCCTACTATTATCTTCGCGACGAAATTCTCTGACACCTGACAAAAGGATACCCCCCATGAAAATGACAACTGAAGAGGCCTTCGTTAAGGTCTTGCAAATGCACGGGATTGATAATGCTTTTGGGATCATTGGCTCTGCCATGATGCCGATTTCTGATCTGTTCCCAGCGGCCGGCATCAAGTT
>CALKXT010000139.1 GCA_938003685.1 uncultured Sulfitobacter sp.
TAACATGCGTACAACCACCCTGACACGGACCACCGCCGAAACCGATGTGAACGTCGAGATTAATCTTGATGGCACAGGTGCCTATGACAACCAAACTGGCGTTGGGTTCTTTGATCACATGCTTGATCAATTGTCGCGTCACTCGCTGATTGATATGACCATCCGCGCAAAGGGTGATTTGCACATTGATGATCACCACACCGTTGAAGATGTGGGCATCACCTTGGGTCAGGCGCTGGCAACGGCACTGGGTGACAAGCGCGGTATCCGACGGTACGGGTCATGCCTGTTGGCGATGGATGATGCGCAGATCCGCACGGCGCTGGACCTGTCTGCGCGCCCGTTTTTGATCTGGAACGTCGACATCCCAACTGCCAAGATTGGTACATTCGACACTGAATTGGTGCGCGAGTTTTTTCAGGCGTTCAGCACACATGGCGGCATCACGCTGCACGTGGATATGCTGCACGGCATAAACAGCCACCACATTGTTGAGGCGGCGTTCAAATCCGTCGCGCGTGCGTTGCGCGACGCGGTAGAAACCGATCCCCGTAAATCGGGTGATATCCCTTCGACCAAAGGCGCGCTTTAATCAGATGCTGACGGCCATTATCGATTATGAATCCGGCAACCTGCATTCTGCGCACAAGGCGTTTGAACGCATGGCGCGCGAAACAGATGCAGGTGATGTGATCGTCACAGCTGATGCTGACGTGGTGGCACGTGCAGACCGACTGGTGTTGCCCGGCGATGGTGCCTTTCCGGCCTGTATGGCAGCGCTCAAGGGCGCAGGTGGGCTGTATGACGCGATGGTTGAGGTGGTTGAGGGCCAAGGCCGCCCGTTCCTAGGCATCTGTGTTGGTATGCAGTTGATGGCCAGTCTGGGGCGCGAGTATACTGACACGCCCGGTCTGGGTTGGGTTGAGGGCGACGTGACCCGTATCACCCCCGCTGACGCGTCACTGAAGGTGCCGCACATGGGCTGGAACGATCTGGTTATTGATCATCCCCACCCGGTGTTTGAGGGCATCAAAACGGGTGATCATACCTATTTTGTGCATTCTTATCATATGGCGGTGGCTAACCCCGCCCAGCGCCTTGCCCATGTGGATTACGCCGGTGATGTGACTGCGATCATTGGCCGTGACACAATGCTGGGTATGCAGTTTCACCCTGAGAAATCTCAGGCAACCGGCCTACGTTTAATTGCGAACTTCCTGAACTGGAAACCTTAAGCAGTCGCTTGTTGACCGCTTCGTGATGAACCAACCTCACGCCACAGCTTTAGTTCTTCGTCACCGAAGAACTAAAAAAGGTGCAAGCGCTGTTGGGCACCCACACCTTCAAAGGCCAAAATGTAATGACAGCATCTCAAAAGCAAGCAGATGCATCATTGGAATTCCAGCGCGTGATTACTTAACCTTTGACCACGTCTGCTTTGAGCAAATTAAACCCCCGGCGACACATCCGGAAAGTTTTAGCTTTTTGCCTGAAACACTCATCTTGCCGATGTAAATCTTGCCATTTGAGGGCCGCCAGACCTTGCCCGCATAACTGCCATCGCCTGCGGGTTTCATATCAATAACCAGCTTCTTGCCGATATTCTTGGATTGAATTTCACCAGAACTGTCAAATGAACGTGCGATGACACCACAGACAGCAGCGCCGCAGGGGGCCATTTTGATGTGAGCATATTTACCGTCATCAACTTGCGTTTGCCACGTGCCGACAGCAGGGTCAGCGGCGAACGCAGCCCCAGCCAGTCCAAGACCCGCAATGGCGGCCAAAATTAACTTCTTCATGTTGATCTCCTCCCGATCTATCACAAACCATGCGCCAGCCTCTGCGATTCCGGCAAGCCTGACCTTAGGTCGCGTTGCAAATTGTGACGTAACGTGCAAACCCATGCCAACACCCTTTATTATAGGCCAGATAGATGATCCTTTATCCTGCAATCGACCTCCAAGACGGCAACGCCGTGCGCCTTGTGCATGGCGATATGGAAAAATCCACGGTCTTTAACGATGATCCTGCTGCACAGGCGCGTGCCTTTGTCGAAGCGGGATGCGAATGGCTGCATCTTGTTGATCTGAATGGTGCTTTTGCCGGTGAACCTGTGAATGCAGCACCCGTTGAGATGATCCTCAAATCTTGCAAAGTACCTGCACAATTGGGTGGCGGAATCCGCGACATGGCAACGATTGAACGCTGGTTAGAAAAAGGATTAGCGCGTGTGATCCTTGGCACTGTCGCCGTCGAAAACCCTGATCTGGTCCGTGACGCCGCGCGCGCCTTCCCCGGCCAAGTTGCCGTGGGCATTGACGCGCGCAATGGGCGGGTTGCAACAAAAGGCTGGGCGACTGAAACGGACGTGATGGTGACAGACCTTGCCAAATCATTTGAAGACGCGGGCGTGGCGGCGATCATCTATACCGACATCAACCGCGATGGTGCGATGGGTGGGCCGAATATTGAGGCAACAGCCGATCTGGCGCGTGCAGTCAACATCCCCGTTATCGCCTCAGGCGGCGTATCATCGCTGGATGACCTCATCGCCTTGCGCGACACAGGCGTGATTGACGGCGCAATTTCGGGCCGTGCGCTATACGATGGGGCAATTGATCTGAAGGCCGCCCTGAACGCATTGCAAGATTGACACGCAAAGTTCAGTCGTCTTTCGGGCGAAGCTGATCCAAATCTCTTTCCAAATCTTTGCGGAGCACGTCAAGCTCTGCCATCCGTGCTTTGACGTGCTTTAATTCCGCTTTCATGTTCCCCACACGCAGCCGCTCGGCCTCTTTTTTGTCCGCGCGGACCAATTTTCTGGTCATTTCCATGCGCTGCGCAGAACCATCTTTGATCTTTATCATGCCTTCGTCTGTGCAATAGCAGGTTGGTTTCACTGAAATCGTAACGGCATGCGGCAAAGACAAAATAATATAGGTCCCGTTGCTGATGCTATCGCTTTGAAGCATAAAGTGTCGGTATCTTAGCCTCACGGTTATATCGAGGCACATGGTGTGTTTGAACACCGAGATGGCCGTATCTACATCAAATTCAGGATCATAAGTGCCAAATTTGTCCTTTAATTCCGCTGTCAACGCGCCCCCGTTTGCCAGACCTGTCACATGTAAGAATATGTCCCGATCAATCTTGGACTCCCGTTTGATCTGTCTGGGCGATATCTCAGGGTTGTTGTGTAATCTCTGAATGAGAAACCCTGATGAGACTTTGGGGAATTTTTTCGGAAATGGTTTCGCAGGAGGGTCAGTTTCCTCACAAACCCATTTCAATGCAAGTTTGATATCTTTTTTTCTTACAGCTTTTTCTATTGGCGTGACAAATCCGCTGAATATAGCTGCGTGTGCTTCGAAATCGACGACCTTAAAAGTCTCTTTTCCTAGTTTCAGTTTCATATTGATGATCCCCCGTTTATTATGATCGCCCGCTTGCTCAGATGATGCAGGCCCACTATAGCACACTCATGCTCAAAACCCGCATCATCCCCTGCCTAGATGTCGCTGATGGCCGCGTGGTCAAAGGTGTGAATTTTGTTGGCCTGCGCGACGCTGGTGATCCAGTCGACGCCGCCATCGCCTATGACGCGGCAGGCGCGGACGAGCTGTGTTTCCTCGACATTCACGCCACCCATGAAAACCGTGGCACAATGTTTGATCTGGTCCGCCGCACCGCTGAACACTGCTATATCCCCCTCACCGTCGGGGGCGGCGTGCGTACTGCTGCTGACGTGCGTGCCCTCCTGCTTGCAGGGGCCGACAAGGTCAGCTTCAATTCTGCCGCCGTCGCAGACCCCAATGTTGTCGCAACAGCCGCTGATCAATTTGGCAGCCAATGCATCGTGGTAGCGATCGACGCCAAAACCGTATCTCCCGGCAAATGGGAAATTTTTACCCATGGGGGCCGTAAATCCACTGGCATCGACGCGGTTGAGTTTGCCAAAACCGTTACCGCCAAAGGGGCTGGGGAAATCCTGCTGACCTCTATGGACCGAGATGGCACCAAACAAGGTTTTAACCTGCCCCTGACCCGCGCCATTTCAGATGCGGTCAGCGTCCCGGTCATCGCCTCTGGCGGCGTTGGCAATCTTGACCATCTGGTTGAAGGCGTCACCAAGGGCGGCGCATCCGCCGTACTCGCCGCCTCAATCTTCCACTTTGGTGAATACACAGTGGGTCAGGCCAAGGCGCATATGGCCGCCGCTGGCATCCCAATGAGGCTGACATGACCCTGAATGATCTCTACGAAACGATTCTAGCCCGCAAAGCCGCAGACCCCAACAGCAGTTGGACGGCACAACTACTGGCGAAAGGCCCCGAAAAATGCGCTGAAAAGTTCGGTGAAGAAGCCATCGAAGCGATCATCGAAGCCATAAAAGACGACAAAGCAGCCCTCACCTCAGAAGCCGCCGACGTCCTTTACCACCTCTTGGTTATGCTCGCCGCTCGCGATGTGCCATTTGATGATGTGCTCAACGAACTCACCCGCCGCCAATCCCAATCCGGCATCACAGAAAAAGCATCCCGCTAGCCATTTCTTTTTGGCCGAAAATATCCCTGGGGAGTTTGAGGGGTGAAACCCCTCATCAGCAATATAGAATCGCACCGCGCAAAGCGCGCCCACCCGATCACAGCTTGCTTGAAATCACCCCCGTCGCAAAGCCACCCATCCGTAATTCGCCAAACAATCGCTGGTACTCGATCTTTGGACATCGATTCTGGATCACCGTCACCCCGCGCGCCTCTGCCTTAGCCGCGGCATCGCTATGTTCCACGCCAATCTGCATCCAAATCGTTTGCAAATCCGGGAACAACAACAACGCCTCATCAACGATCGGCGGCACAGCCTCTGACCGGCGGAAAACATCAACCATGTCCACAGGACCATCTATGTCCCCCAACGAGGCAACCACTGTTTTTCCAAACAGAACCTCCCCCGCAGACATCGGGTTGACAGGCACAATATCAAACCCCTTCAACCCCAAATACCGCGCCACATAATAACTGGGCCGCACCGGGTTCATCGACACCCCAACCACCGCAATGCGTTTGGTGCGGGTCAAAACGTCTTTCAATAGCGCATCAGAATAACTCATCCCCAATCTCTATACCGTAGCAGCACCAGAAAAAAGCGCCCCGTTTGGAAAAACCAAAGGGGCGCAAAGGTACGGAACGAGGGACAGTTTAAGGACGGCTAGGCGTTCCGGGCCCAGCGTCATGCATATGAGGTAAGATGCCTCGCCTGCTTTCAAAGGGGTAGTCGCGTTTCTGTGAAGGATAGGTTAATTTTCGGCCATTTCTTGCCGAAACGCCCGGATTTAGTCAAAGATATCTTCGACCAAATCAAACACATCTTCGGCCCAATCCTTGAACCATGCTTTGCGTTTCTTGCCCTTCACAGGTTTTTTACGCTTTTCCTTGATCGGCTTGGCCACAGCAGCAAACTGCCTCACCTTGGGTTGATGTGTCACCGCAGCCGGTTTTTGTGACGCCTTTGGCAAGAACTTCATCTGCCGCAAAGGCGCACCACAGCTGTTGCACGCCAATTCATGCCGTCCCTTGTCCAGCTTCAGCATGGCCTTACTGCCGCAATGACAACAGGTTGCGATTTTAGTTGGGTAGGCGATGGCGGCCTCCGAGCTTATGCATGTTCTCTTGAAGCATATAGGGCGATTGCCGCCGCATTTGAGACATTGAGTGACCCAAATCCACCTGATGCGTCAATCCGTACCAGTATATCCACAGTTTCTTTGGTTTTTTCACGCAACCCCGGTCCTTCAGCCCCCAAAACCAGTGCAACGGGGCGATCCCGTTTGCCTTCAACGGCAGTTTCAATGCTGACCGTCGCTTCGCCGTCTAGTCCTAGAACAAGATACCCCATGTTTTGCAATTCCCGGATCGCATCCGCTAGATTGCGCACCCGTAGATACGGCTGCCGCTCCAGCGCACCAGACGCTGTTTTGGCAAGCGCCCCAGTCTCTGGCGCAGAATGGTGCCGCGTCCCAATCACCGCAGAGGCCCCCAATACCTCAGCAGACCGCAGAATTGCCCCAACATTGTGCGGGTCTGTCACACGGTCCAGCAGCAACAGACGTGGGGCTGCGTCCCCAATTGCCACATCTTCCAAGCGTCCCCAGTTCAACGGCTTTACCTCCAGTACCGCCCCCTGATGCACAGACCCTTGATCCAAAGGCGGGCGAAACTTGCGTGGGTCTTCGACCAGAGGCGTGATTCCCGCAAAAGCAATCGCTTCTTCCAGCTTAATCTGCGCATTAGGCGTGACCCGCAGCGTAAGTTTTTCGCGGTTTGGGTTCATCAGCGCATCACGCACCGCATGCAGACCAAACAGCCAAACCGTCATGTTTGCCTCGGTCTTTTTGTCCTGTTCTTTCTGCACAACCCACTTTGGTTTTTTCATCACTTTGTCCTAACCGGTCTTATCCATGCATTTGGCGCGCATTTTGCCTTGACGCCTCTTTGGGTCGCTTGTAATCACGCCCTCACGTTCAGCGCAATGCGCAGACGTAAGTGGGCGACAGGCCGCAAGGTGTGGCAGGGGACTGTAACTCCCTCGCGGAGACGCACGCCTGGTTCGATTCCAGGGTCGCCCACCATTCTATTTTCAGCAATATTCTTGCCCCGACACAGGTGAATCGCTACGGTTTTCATGCTGGCCTGTTGTCCCTCTTGGCTATGCAATATTCAAAACCCTCAAAGTCAAAGGGATCACAAGATGTCAGATGCCAGCCCTCCCAGCGATGTAAATGGCATCATTCATTGGCAACGCACCGCCGCACAGGCACCCGATTGCACAATGCTGAATGGCGACATCACTGCCGATTTTGTTGTTGTGGGCGGCGGCCTTACGGGCACACGCACAGCGTTGGGGTTGGCTGAACAGGGTGCCAGCGTGGTTGTGTTAGAAGCCAAGCACATCGGCTTTGGCGCATCTGGGCGCAGTGGCGGGCAATGTAACCCAATTTGGCGCGCAACGCCGGATGATTTAGCTCAAAAACTGGGCGAGGCGACGGCAAGCCGTTTGGTCGAAACCACCCTCTCCTGTGCAGATGACCTGTTTGATGACATCCGAAAGTACAACATTGACTGTGATGCAGAGCAAAACGGCTGGGTGCAAACCGCGCATTGTGGATCGGCGCAAAAGGATTTGGAACGCCTCGGCACGGCGTGGAATAACGTCGGTGGGCAGATTAAGCTTTTGGACCGCTCCGCAACAGAGCGCGCAACTGGATCCTCGGAATATGGATTTTCGCTTTTCCACCCCAAGGGCGGGTTGGTGCAGCCTCTGTCGCTCACCCATGGGTTCGCGCGCACAGCCGCCAAATTTGGTGCACAGCTCTATGATAACAGCCCAGTTATTTCGCTGGTCCGCAACGGCAATAGCTGGACTGCGACCACGCCAACAGGTTCGGCGACCGCACCACAGATCATTTTGACCACCAACGCCTATTCCGACAACCTTTGGCCGGGATTGAAGGAGACGTTCTTTCCACTGGTCAGCGTCGCCTTGGCGACAGCCCCCCTCACCGATAATTTGCAAAAATCGGTCCTGCCAAATGCCGTGACCATTTCTGATACCCGCCGCGCGATCTATTTTGGGCGTTATGATCGGGACCGTCGTTTGATTTTTGGCTGTGTGGGCAGTGATGATGATGCGACAACGCTGGGTGCGTCTTGGCGGTTGCGTCGTGGGTTGCTCAAAGTATTTCCACAGCTTGAAAACACTGAGATTGAGGCGACATGGGCGGGCCGCATTGCCGTAACGCCAGAGATGATGCCACATTTGCATGAGCCTGAAAGCGGCATTCTCGCCGGCCTTGGATTTAGCGGGCGTGGCATTGCGATGACATCTGTGATGGCACGCACATTGGTTAAAAAGGCATTGGGCGCGAGCGATCACACCCTGCCCTTTCAAGTGTCCTCCATCAACCGTATCCCGCTGCATTGGGCCGCCAAGAAACTCATCCCTCTGGCCGCCCCGGCTATGGCTGTGCGCGATACGATGGATACAATCTTGCGGCGCTCATAACGGCGCTTTTTCATAAACATTCTAACAACGGATACCCCCAATGAAATTTGTGAAATTCAGTGATCATGACGTGGCTAAGGTGCAAAAGGACCTTGGCGATACCATTGTCAGCGGCACCCCTGTGCAACATTCACAGCTTAAATTCTCTGGTGCCAAAGACAGCTTTAAGTCTGGCATTTGGGAAAGCACAGCGGGCGTTTTCACTGCTGATTTTGATGGCATTATCGAATTTTGCCACATCCTAGAAGGCGCGGCGACCATCCGCACCAGTGACGGGGAAACCTTTAGCGTCAGCGCGGGTGATGCCTTTGTCATGGACAACGGGTTAAAAACCGAATGGACGGTAGACGATTATGTCAAAAAACACTTCGTCATCTGCACCGTCTAGTCCGCCCGGCAGATACCTTTATGGGATCAGGACATTGCCACGCTCAAACCGCGCGGCGTCCATGCTCAAATCATCATAGACAATTTGAATATCGATGGTCTGAACGCCGCCCAATTTGAACGACAGATACGGCAACCCATCCTCTTCCAGAATGGCGCTGGGGGTGGTGTATTTCATGTGACATTCTGGCAAGGGCCAATTCTGCATCGGTTCATCATTAATGGAAATAGCCATCGCATGTAGACCACAGCGCCAAGACCACAGATGGGTCACATAGAGTAAATCTTTACCGTCATATTCGCGCACAGCCACCCAATTGCCTTTGGTGGCATTCAATATCGGTTTGACCTCACCAGCTGTGGTGAATTTACCTGTTGGGGTTTGATCGTCGGCGACCAATCCGGCAGGCACAACCGACATGTTCATACCAGCAGCTTGCGGGGCCGATGGCGTCGGCGTCGTCACGGCAGGTGCTTGGGCGTTGGGGGTCGCGGTAACCCCTTCAAGCAACACGCCTTGACCAACAATGACACCCGCCCCCATCGTTACGGAAGATGGGGCATCTGCCGGGGCCAGTGGTGCAAGCAGATCATTCTGCGGTTGGGCTGGCGTTTGCGCCGCTTCTGCCACAGCTTCTGGTGCGACAAGTACGGGAGGATCGGCAACCGTCACCTGCGCAGATCCGCCCGTTGATCCATCTGCCGAATTTATCCCAGCAGCCATCATTGCCAAAAAGAAATCAATCATTTTCAAACCTCTGTGTCTGTCGGCGTAATTGCCGCCTTTTGCCATCGCGTTTCTATGCCTATACTGATCCCAAAAGACCAAAAGGCGCAAATCGAGTATGGCACGCAAACCGCAAACTTCGCAAACATTCAACATCGCTGTTGTGGGCCAACAGGGTCGATTGTCCTATGAGGCACTGCTGTTTGCCGCCTCTTTGCGCCATACGAACCCTGATTTTCAGGGTCGTTTATTGGTGATGGAACCCCAAGCCGGGCCAATGTGGCGCAATGATCCCAGCATCAAAACCGACGAGGTCCGCACAGCCCTAGAGGATTTAGGGGCCGAGATTATTCCATTTGAAAGCCGTCATTTCGGCAGCGCGTACCCTTATGG
>CALKXT010000140.1 GCA_938003685.1 uncultured Sulfitobacter sp.
GCTAGAGGGTCCTGATATAAAGGGCGTTCAAAGCGCCCTTACCCCGCCTCAGCGCGCGCGGTTTCAAACGCCAACATCGCCCGTTTAACAGGCAGACCCCAGTGATAGCCACCCAGTTCACCCGATTTTCGCAAGGCGCGATGACACGGGATTAACCATGAAACTGGGTTGCGCCCAACGGCGGTGCCAACAGCGCGCACAGCCTTGGGATTGCCAACCGCTTCGGCAATCTCGGAATACGTTGTGACTTGACCAGATGGGATGCTCAACAATGCCTCCCAGACTTTAATCTGAAACGGTGCGCCGATCAGGTACAGTGGTGCCTTATCCAGCGCGCCCGTTTTCGCGCCAAACGCGGTCATTACCCATGGGCGCAACATTTCGGGGTCTTCAACGAATGCGGCATGGGGCCAGCGTTCTGTTAAATCTTGCATCGCGGCGTCTTCGCCGATTTCGGCAGCCAAGGCCAAACCACATATGCCTTTGTCTGTGCCCATAACCAACGCCAACCCAAACGGACTGTCAAACCATCCCCAATAGATCGTTAGGTTCGCACCTTTGCGGGCAAATTCACCGGGGCTCATCGATTCCCAACGCAAGAACAGATCGTGCAAGCGACCTGTGCCAGACAAGCCCAACGAATGTGCCGTCTCAAGCGTTGTGAAGCGTTCGCGCATCAATGTCTTGGCATGGCCCAGCATCAGATATTGTTGATACCGCTTGGGGGATACGCCCACCCACCGCGAAAACAAGCGTTGAAAATGTGCGGCACTCATCCCCATTTCGCTGGCGATTTGTTCCAACTGCATCGGATCTTCGGCACGATCAATGACATCAATTGCGCGACGCATGACACCGTAATGATAACCATCATCAGTGTCGGGTGTGGATATGGATTTTATCTGTGTCATGCCGTTATACTATGCCCTCAACGCCAGCCAAGCGACCCGAAACTTGCGCGAAACACCCATGCCACCAAGATCAATAAAATAGCCGCCCCATCTTGCCCTATGCACCCATTCCGCGCATACAACCGCCCATGGCAAAACAGCTTGATTATCATACCATTCGCGAGATTTTTACGCGCTTTCATCAGGCAGAGCCTGAACCGGAAGGCGAATTAGAACATGTGAATGTCTACACTTTGGTTGTCGCTGTCGCCCTAAGCGCCCAAGCCACTGATGTAGGTGTGAACAAAGCCACCCGCGCGCTGTTTGCAATTGCCGATACGCCGCAAAAGATGCTCGACCTTGGCATCGATGGCGTCACCGAACACATCAAAACCATTGGTCTGTTTCGCCAAAAGGCCAAGAATGTCATCAAACTGAGCCAAATCCTTGTTGATCAATATAACGGCGAGGTTCCCAATTCACGTGCCGCGCTGCAATCGCTTCCCGGTGTGGGCCGCAAGACAGCCAATGTCGTACTCAACATGTGGTGGAACCAACCTGCGCAGGCCGTCGACACCCATATTTTTCGCGTAGGTAACCGCACCGGCCTTGCCCCCGGCAAGAACGTAGACGCTGTTGAACGCGCAATCGAAGACAATGTGCCTGCTGATTTTCAGCACCACGCCCATCACTGGCTGATTTTACATGGCCGTTACCACTGCAAGGCGCGCAAACCTTTGTGCCGCACTTGTATCATCCGCGATCTTTGCCCTTTTGAGGAAAAAACAGAATGACCAAGTACCAAGTTGTCGGCATCGGGAATGCCGTTGTTGATGTGATCACGCAATGCTCCGAAGAGTTCCTGACCCAGAACGACATCGAAAAGGGCATCATGCAATTGGTTGAACAGGACCGTTCAGAAGCTTTGTTTGGCGCAATGTCTGGCGATCGCGTACAAACGCCCGGCGGTTCAGTTGCCAACACGATCGCAGGGATCGGATCACTTGGTCTGCCAACTGCGTTCATCGGGCGTGTGCGCGACGACGAATTGGGCGTGTTCTATGCCAAATCCATGGCGGATGAAGGCACTGAATTTGTAAACGCACCTGCGTCAGACGAAGACCTACCAACATCGCGTTGCATGATTTTTGTGACCCCAGATGGTGAACGGTCGCTGAACACATACCTTGGTATCTCAACAAATGTTGGCCCCAAGGACGTACCAGCGGGCGTGGCAAGCGACACCAAGATCATGTTCCTTGAAGGCTACCTGTTTGACAAAGATCAGGGCAAACAAGCCTTTCTTGAAGCATCACGCCAAACCCGCGCAGCAGGCGGCAAAGCCGGTATCGCAATTTCCGACCCCTTCTGTGTCAGCCGTCACCGCGCCGATTTCCTGCGCATGATTGGCGAAGAACTTGACTACGTGATGGGCAACGAAGCTGAAATTAGATCCCTGTTTGAAACGGATGATCTGGAAGAAGCTTTGGCAAAAACCGCCGCAATGTGTCCCTTGGTTGTCTGCACCCGTTCCGGCGATGGCGTGACCATCATCCGCGGTGATGAACGTGTTGATGTGCCAGTGACTAAAGTTGTTCCAGTGGACGCCACAGGTGCGGGCGATCAATTCGCCGCCGGTTTCCTATACGGCATTGCAACAGATCGTGATCTGGAAACATGTGGCCGGATGGGCAATGCCTGCGCGGCAGAAGTCATCAGCCACATTGGACCACGCCCTGCGGTATCGATGATGGACATCTTCAAGGCCGAGGGCCTCGTGTAAAAATGATTAGGGACGGGCTGCACGATGTGCCGCAAGGCAAAGTGGCGATGGTTGTTACGCATCTTGAGATGCACACGCCTGCGCCAATGCGGCCCGTTCCAACGCCAGATGGTGTGACCTTTCGTCAGGTTCAACCTGATGTCGCATGGTATCGCGATATTTTCATGCGTGTCGGCGCACTTGATTGGCTGTGGTATGGGCGGCTGTCCCTAGCCGATGCTGATCTAAATGCGATTCTGACCGATCCTAACGTCGCTTTTTATACTCTGACGCGTGATGGTGTTGATGAGGCGATGCTTGAACTCGACTTTCGCCAGAACGGTGATTGTGAACTGGCGTACTTCGGTCTTACCTCAAGCCTGATTGGCAGCGGTTCAGGTCGTTTTCTGATGAATAAGGCGATCGAATTGGCATGGGCGAAACCGATAAAACGGTTTCATGTCCACACTTGCACCATTGATAGCGAACAAGCGCTATCGTTTTACATACGCAGCGGATTTACTCCGTACCGCAGGCAAGTAGAAATTGACGATGACCCGCGTTTGACGGGTTTGCTTCCCGAAACGGCGGCACCGCATGTGCCACTGATCCGAGGTTAGGTTCTGTCCCTAACATTTACCACGCTTAAAGCAGGTTTTGACTTTCTTAAGCTTTACAGGCTCGGGATTTACGAACACTTCACCACCACAAGGATCAATCGCGAGGGTATATCCGCCTTTGCCTTTCTTCACGAACGCCAACACATCCATGCCGTTCTCGCCTGATCCACACCATGGCCCGAAACAAGAAACCTCCAATGTGATCCCTTGCTTGAACGGTGTCGAAAAGCCCGCCTTGGACAAAGATCGTCCCGACAAGGTTGCTGGAATTTTGGTCATTTTTGGTGGATTTTGTGAAGTTGACCCTTCGCGTGGCAATTTGCGTTCGTTGAACGTGAGTTTGCCATGCACAACCACATAAGCCGCTGACGATTTTTGCGCAAACTCATAGGTCCGCTCAACAGACGGGGCTACACAAGATAACGCCAAGGCCGGAACTGGCGCATAAAGCGCCAAGACTAAAGCAACAATCCGCATCACAAATACTCCTCAAACTCATCTACTACGGCTTCATAAACCGCGCGTTTGAACGGCACGATCCCGGCAACCAACTCATCAACAGGCAACCAACGCCACTCAGAAAACTCTGGATGATCGGTTTCGATATTCACCTGATCGTCGGTGCCGTTAAAGCGCATCAAAAACCACTTCTGTTCCTGACCACGAAAGCGCCCTTTCCAAATCTTGGGCACCAAATCATGCGGCAACTCATAGGGCAGCCACCCTTTGGTTTGCGCGACAACCGTCACTGCCCCACGGCCAACGCCAGTTTCTTCTTCCAACTCGCGCAACGCGGCCTCATCCGGTGCTTCGCCCTTTTCGACACCACCTTGTGGCATCTGCCAAGCATCCAGATCACGGTCTTTGCGTTGACCGACAAACACTGCACCATCCTGGTTCAACAGCATAACGCCAACACAAGGGCGATAGGGCAGTTTGGAAATTTCTTCTGGCGTCATTGTCGTTCTTTCTTTGATCAGATGGTTGTGGCTTCAAGTTAGCGACAACGGCATTGATATCAAATATCATGTTACCGAACGGGCCAAAAGCAGCCGTGTGATGACGTGGCGTTGTGCGTGACAGGTTCGCAATCTAAGGTCATGCAAAGATATCCAATTTCTCTGATGAGGTTTCCTATGTCTGATTATCCCCACATGCTTGCCCCTCTTGATTTGGGGTTCACCACGTTGAAAAACCGCGTGTTGATGGGGTCAATGCACACAGGGCTAGAAGAAACAAAGGACTGGGACCGGGTTGGCGAATTTTACGCAGCCCGTGCGCGCGGTGAAGTTGGATTGATGGTAACCGGCGGTATTGGCCCGAACCTAGAAGGGTCCGTGCTGCCCGGTGCTGCGATGATGACCACCGAACAAGATGTAGAAAACCATGCGATTGTGACCAAAGCCGTGCATGCCGCGGGCGGCAAAATCGCGATGCAGATACTACATGCCGGACGCTATGCATATGGACCGATGTGCGTGGCACCGTCAGCGGTAAAGTCTCCCATCTCACCTTTCCCGCCAGCAGAGTTGGACGCAGAAGGTATCGAAAAGCAAATCAGCGATATCGTCGTGTGTGCCCAGCGCGCGCTACAAGCGGGTTACGATGGTGTAGAGATTATGGGGTCCGAAGGATATTTTCTGAACCAATTTCTTGTCACCCACACCAACAAACGCACCGATGAATGGGGGGGATCATACGAAAACCGCATGCGTCTGCCCATTGAGGTTGTCCGCCGCACCCGCGAAGCCGTTGGAACGGATTTTATCATCATTTACCGCCTGTCGATGATCGACTTGGTTCCCAATGGATCGACCCATGACGAGGTTGTGCAGCTCGCTATCGAGATTGAAAAGGCCGGGGCCACGATCATCAACACCGGTATCGGGTGGCATGAAGCCCGTATTCCGACCATTGCCACATCTGTTCCCCGCGCAGCCTTTGCTTGGGTGACCGAGAAGCTGATGGGCAAAGTTGGCATTCCGATCATCACCTCAAACCGTATTAACACCCCAGAAGTGGCAGAAGACGTTTTGGCGACCGGGTGTGCAGACATGGTTTCAATGGCACGCCCAATGCTGGCTGATCCAGATTTCGTGTCCAAAGCGATGGCAGGCAAGTCGGCACAAATTGCGCCGTGCATTGCGTGCAACCAAGCCTGTCTAGATCATACGTTCAGCGGCAAAATCTCATCTTGCTTAGTGAACCCGCGTGCCTGTTACGAGACCGAATTGAAAATCGAAAAAGCCACGGCACCTAAAACCATCGCCATCGTCGGTGCTGGTCCTGCCGGCCTGTCCACCGCGATTACGGCGGCGGAACGGGGCCACACCGTCACGCTCTTTGATCGTGCATCCGAGATCGGCGGCCAATTGAACCTCGCCAAACAAGTTGCAGGCAAAGAAGAGTTCTGGGGCTTTGTTGATTGGTATCGCACCATGGTGGCCGAGTTGGGCGTCACCGTAAAACTGAACACTGAAGTATCCGCCAATGACCTAGATGGCTTTGATGAGGTAATCATTGCCACAGGCGTGATCCCGCGTGATCCACAAATTCCCGGCCAAAACGGCAGTAATGTCGTCAGCTATATCGATGTGTTGAATGGCACAACAACGGCAGGTAACCGTGTTGCAGTAATCGGTGCGGGTGGTATCGGATTTGATGTGAGTGAACATCTTGTTCACGATGGCGACAGCACCACAACAAACCTGCCAGAATGGATGCGCGAATGGGGTGTAACGGATCCTGCCGAACACCGCAGTGGTCTTGCACCAGAAGGTCCACAGCCATCTGCACCCGCGCGACAAATCACATTGCTACAACGTAAACCGTCAAAAGTTGGCAAGGGTTTGGGCAAGACGACAGGCTGGATTCACCGCGCGTCCCTGACCATGAAAGAGGTCAAAATGGTCGCTGGTGTGAATTACGAAAAGATCGATACCGACGGGTTGCACATCACCTTTGGGGAAGCGCGCGAAAACCCGACGTTGATTAAGGCCGATACAATCGTGCTGTGCGCCGGGCAGCTTTCTGATCGTTCCTTAGCAGATGCTTTGGAAGCAAAGGGCAAAACGTGCCATGTTATCGGGGGTGCCGACGTGGCCTCGGAACTAGATGCCAAACGCGCAATCAACCAAGGCACGCGGTTGGCGGCGGTGCTTTGACCCAAAGGGACGTTTAGGCATGCCCATTTGCGTATTCGATATCTTTCCAGACGGGACCACAAAGGTGCCGGAAGATACCGCGTTGACGGGGACGGGGACATATCGCTGGTGGCATTATGATTTAAGCGATCCAGAATTGACCGACTGGACCGCAGTAAACCTGCCACCGATCCCAGCAGGGGCGCTTTTGCAGCCCGAAACACGGCCCCGGTGTGACCAATATCAAGACGGCCTGATCTTAAACCTGCGTGGCATCAACATGAACGCAGGCCAGCCCGCCGATCAAATGGTATCCATCCGCATGTGGATTGAAGCAGGTGTGATTATCACGGTGCGACTACGCAAAGTCTTTGCCATCGATGAAATTCGACAGCTTGCCGTGGCAAACTCAGCACCGCCTACGCCCGCAACTTTTATCGAAGCTTTGATCGGCCGCCTGACCACAAGGGTTCAGGAAGAGGTCATGCGCATCTCTAAACTGACCGAATTCTACGAGGCTGATTTAGAAGACGAAACAACCTCGCTGCCCAAGGACCTTCCAGAAACCCGCCGCTGCGTGATCAAGATCCGCCGATATCTAGAACCACAAAAGCAGGCGCTGGAAAAGCTGTCATCGATTAACTTGCCCATTGTCCCCGAAGCTGACGCTCTAAAACTGCGCGAACTGACAAACCGCACCACTATTGCAGTCGAAGAACTTGATGCACTCCAAGAACGCTTGATCGCCGTTCAGGACGATCACGATCTAGATGTCGCCCGTCGTCAGGCGCGCCATGGCTATGGCCTGTCGGTTGTCGCAGCAATCTTTCTGCCACTTGGATTTCTCACTGGGCTGTTCGGTGTGAACATTGGCGGCATGCCCGGCATCGATAGCCCATGGTCTTTTGCGATTCTGTGTCTGTCGATGATCGGTCTGGCCGCCCTGATGTACGGTGTTCTAAAACTCGCCCGCTGGCTCTGATCCACTTTGGAAACAGATCGTTCCGCTGTTTCCATGCCTTGAACGATCCCTGCAATTACCTTGGTACTGTCCCACCCCTGCCC
>CALKXT010000141.1 GCA_938003685.1 uncultured Sulfitobacter sp.
CAGTTCATGAGCAATGATGGCTTGCGCGCCGTGACGGCGGTTGAGCGCAATTTCATCACACAACTGATGGCCCGGGTCGAAGAGTTTGTGAGTGATCCCGGTGAGATCACCATTGAAGCGAATTTGCCACCCACCGGAATCGTGATTGAGCCTGAGCTTTACAGCAGCGAGCCACAGGCGCTTGTGTCGTCCCTCGCCCTTGAGGCACGTGCAACGCCGTTGTCGCGCTCTCGTATCTTGGGCAGTGCCGATTTGGCGGCTCTTGCTGATCCGGCTTCACTCACCCCTGCACAGACACTTAAGTTGGGCAAAGCCTTGCTTGATGGTCAGGGCGTTCCCAAGACCCCTGCATTGGTGCCTGAACTTTTGTCACGCTTGGCAGACGATCCCAATACCGCAGCTGAAGCGGCAGCTTTGATTGCCCGCGCTCTGAAAAGTGAACAACCGAAGGAAGCCTACCCTTACGCTTTGACCGCGGCGGCGGGTGACATCAAAGGGGCTGTTTCCCTGTTAGATCAACTCGAAGATCAGATGAGCACCGTGGACGTATTGCTGGCACAACGGGGCCATCCAGACGTGACGGCATCGCTATTGGGGGCAATTGCACAAGAAGATGATCCTCGGATGCTACGCCGCTTGGCTTTGTCTCATTATACCGGCTCTGGAACTGTGCGGTCTTATGCGCATGCTTACTATTTCGCGCTTTTGGCTGAGGCGGCAGGTGACATTGGTGCAACTGCATTGCGTCAGGAAATCGAAAGTCGGTTCTCGGCACGCGGAGAGGACGTCAATAAAGAATGGCAAACACTCAGTGCGAACGTCCAAACGCAAGCCTTGCAAGACTGGATTGAAGGTGGCTTGGCGGACCGTTATCGGACCCGTTAACCGCAGTCTTCAACACTCAAAAAGGAACATCGCGGATGCCACATTGGACATTAATAACTGGCGCATCCGAAGGGTTGGGTGTTGAATTCGCCCGTATCGCGGCGCGTGAAGGGCGTAACGTGATCCTCACAGCGCGCTCGCAGGACAAGCTGGCGGTTTTGTCCGATGAACTGCGCAGCGCAGGCGTTGATGTTGTCGTGATCCCCGCAGACCTGAACGATATGGCAGAGGTGGAGCGCCTGTGGTCTGAAGCCAGCGCGGGGCGTGTCATAGACATGCTGGTGAACAATGCAGGCTTGGGTCGCAACGGACCCTTTGCCAGCGACAAGGACAATGGCGCGGATTGGGCGCGCGAGTTTAGTTCGATGCAGGTCAACATGAGCGCCCTCACCCGGTTGATGAAACTGGCCATTCCCCACATGACGGCTGCTGGCGGTGGACGTATCATGAATGTGTCGTCCACTGCGGCGTTCCTACCGGGACCAAACATGGCCGTCTATCATGCAACGAAAGCCTTTGTTTTATCCTTGTCTGAAGCCGTGGCCTTTGAACTACGAGGCACAGGCGTGACGGTATCGGCATTATGCCCCGGAGCAACGCAAACCAACTTCTTTAACGAAGCGGATATGCATGGTATTCGATTGCTGAAATTCGCGCCCCCTGCCCGCGCTGATAAAGTGGCGCAGACCGGATGGGATGGTGCATTGCGCGGTAAAGCCGTGATTGTGCCGGGTCTGCTGAACAAAGTCTTTGCGTTTTTGCCCCGTATCTCGCCCCGCTTTATGGTCGTGTGGGTGACCAGCATTTTTATGTCAAAAAGCTAAGTCCAAGCGAATCAAGGGATTCACAGGGCGAATCATCTGTGTCATAGTGCATGCACGCCCACCAAGAGGCGATTTGAGGCAGATCAGATGAACCGCACCGCACGCCCCGCGTTTGGCACTTTGTTTTTTTTCGCAATTGCATTTGCGCTTAGCCTATATTTCACCTTTGCCGCCGTGCAGGGCGATTTTGGCCTGTTTCGCCGCGCTGAGATTGTCGCGGAAAGTCAAGATTTGCGCGTTCAGCTGGCGTCGGTGCGGTCGGACGTTTTACGCATGGAAAACCTGACACATCGGTTGTCAGATGATTACCTTGATTTGGATTTGTTGGATGAACGCGTGCGCAAGGTGCTGGGCATGATCCGTACGAATGAGATTGTGATCCGGTAACGATAGTTACCGTGCTTGGGGTGTAAATGCACACTTAAACCTTTTGAGTAAGAGCCTAGCGTGCTATGTATTTTTACCTAAAATTTTGACGACAATTAAAAACCCTTAATCTACTTTTTCCCAAATCCTTATTATCTAATCCAATCCCTTTGATAACGGAGATATTCAGATGCCTCATGAACATATCAAACTTAACTTCATCAATCGATCAAACGACGTAATCAACCCAAGCGTTATCATTTTCCAAAAAAATGTTGCGACAAACTTACAAGAGCTGTCCATAGCTTGGCAGGTTATTAAAAACTGTGGTCACAATGACAACCATCCGTTTGTTTTTCCAATGAACTTTTCAATTTCAGCCAATGATGCATATGGTAACTCTACGCCGCAAATTTCCACGGATTCTGGTGACGTCCTTGAGATGTTCACAGGTAATTCCGGTGATGTGCTGCAAAGGACGAATGCGCAGGCGAGTGATCCAAACGAAGTAGACGTTCTAAACAATCTAACCCAAGGATCAATCGGTGTAGGCTGCTATAAGGATGGCAAACTACTTGCTAAGGCACCCAACATTGCCCCGTCCCAAAAGGCTGTTTTCGAGTTTCATCCGAAGATATATATTGGTGTGGTATCGCAGATTGACGAAGGCGACGTTATTGATAGGGCGATTCTTGCGAATATCGATACGGAGCTTGATTTGACGAGTGTTATAAGTGCTGACATCGTGATGACAGGTGGCGGCATTGGAAAGAACGCAACTCCCTTCCAGTTCACTCTGGAACACGTCGAACACATAGCCTGACGGTAAATTCCACAGCTTAATAAATGACAAAGTGAGGTGCTATAGGTGCCTCACAACAATCCCCCTACCCTTCCCCTCCCGAATCCGATAAAAGATAGTTTAACGCTAAACTATCCCCGCGCTTAGCCAAGAAGCGCAGACGGAGGACATGCCCATGGCAGCCAAGAAAACCACCAAAAAACCGAATGTTTCAGCAGATGAGCTGAAGGCCTATTACAAGGACATGCTACTGATCCGGCGATTTGAGGAAAAGGCAGGTCAGCTATACGGCATGGGTTTGATTGGTGGCTTCTGCCATTTGTATATCGGCCAAGAAGCGGTTGTTGTGGGCCTTGAGGCCGCAGCCGAGGAAGGCGACAAGCGCATCACCTCGTACCGCGACCATGGCCACATGTTGGCTTGCGGCATGGACCCGAACGGTGTCATGGCCGAATTGACGGGGCGCGAAGGTGGCTACTCCAAGGGCAAAGGCGGCTCCATGCATATGTTCTCGAAAGAGAAGCATTTTTATGGCGGGCATGGGATTGTTGCAGCACAGGTGCCCTTGGGGGCTGGGTTGGCATTTGCCGATAAGTACAAAGAAAATGGCCGCGTGACCTTTGCCTATTTTGGCGATGGCGCTGCGAACCAAGGTCAGGTGTATGAGGCATTTAACATGGCCGCGCTGTGGAAATTACCCTGTGTATTTGTGATCGAAAACAACCAATATGCGATGGGCACATCACAGCAGCGTTCCACGTCGAGTGCGGAAATTTGGGAACGCGGCAAGGCGTTTGGTATTCCCGGTGAAGCGGTGGATGGCATGGATGTACTGGCGGTAAAGGCGGCGGGTGAAACGGCTGTAACACACTGCCGCGAGGGCAATGGCCCCTACATTTTAGAAATCAAAACCTATCGGTATCGCGGACATTCTATGTCTGATCCTGCCAAATACCGCACCCGCGAAGAAGTGCAAAAAATGCGCGATGAACGCGACCCAATTGAGGCTGTGCGCACCATGCTGCTAACCGGCAAACACGCGACCGAGGACGATCTGAAAGCCATCGACAAAGAGATCAAGAAGGTTGTTAACGCCTCTGCTGATTTCGCCAAAGAAAGCCCTGAGCCACATCTGGATGAGCTGTGGACCGATATTTACGCCGAAACACAGGAGGCTTGATTAATGGCTACTGAAATCCTCATGCCCGCCCTAAGCCCCACTATGGAAGAAGGCACGCTTGCCAAGTGGCTCGTCAAAGAAGGTGACACAGTTAAATCCGGTGACATCATGGCCGAGATTGAAACCGACAAAGCCACGATGGAATTTGAAGCCGTCGATGAAGGTACAATTGGCAAAATTCTGATCGCAGAAGGCTCTGAAGG
>CALKXT010000142.1 GCA_938003685.1 uncultured Sulfitobacter sp.
CCAGCTAAATCTTTCTGCGGCCGCACCGACGAATGGCGACGAGAAACCCGATCTGGTGATCTGGTCCGAAACCGCCATTCCATGGGCACTTGATTTGGCTGGTGGGGCATTAGAAGAGATCTCAGCCGCCGCAAATGCCCCCGTCGTGCTGGGGGTGCAAAGGCGCGGACCGATGCGGTTTTATAATTCGCTGGTGGTGCTGGGGCAGGGCGGTGCGGTCGTGCAGACCTATGATAAACATCACCTTGTGCCGTTTGGTGAATACATGCCGTTTGGAGATACCTTATCGCGCTTTGGGATTCATGGTTTGGCGTCACGTGAGGGCAATGGATATTCCGCTGGTCCCGGCGCACAATTGCTTGATTTCGGTGCGCTTGGCACTGCTTTGCCGCTGATTTGTTATGAGGCGGTTTTTGCCCATGATGTAAACGCAGCCCCCTCGCGCCCGGCATTTTTGATCCAAATCACCAATGACGCATGGTTTGGTAAAGGCGCAGGACCAAAACAACATCTGGCCCAAGCGCGGATGCGTGCGATTGAACAGGGCCTGCCGATGGCGCGCGCTGCCAATACGGGTATTTCCGCAATGATCGACCCTTGGGGTCGTATTACGGCGTCATTACCACTGAATGAGGACGGGTTTGTTGATGCGCGCCTGCCCGAACCGCGCGCACCGACTTTGTACAGTCGCACAGGAGACGCGCCTTTTGCCCTTCTGTTGCTCTTTGGTCTGCTGTGTGCTGTCACACACCGCCATCGCTTCAGTTAAAGATTGACCACGCAGGGTTGTCTCGCTAAGCCACATTCATCCTGCCACAACGGCTTCCTGACGTGGCATTTGTATTTTATTTGGAGCACGATATGTCCCGCCAGAATTACACGTTTACTTCGGAATCCGTTTCCGAGGGTCACCCCGATAAGGTTTGTGACCGCATTTCCGATGCCGTACTTGACGCATTTTTGACCGAAGAACCCGAAGCACGGGTTGCCGCTGAAACATTTGCCACAACCAACCGCGTCGTTATCGGCGGTGAAGTTGGCCTGGCAGATCAAGCCAAACTCAAAGATTATATGGGCCGCATTGAAGACATTGCGCGCGCCTGTATCAAAGACATTGGCTATGAGCAGGACAAGTTCCACCACGCAACGTGCGAAATCACCAACCTATTGCATGAGCAATCTGCGCATATTGCCCAAGGCGTTGATGCCGCAGGTGACAAGGACGAAGGTGCGGGCGACCAAGGTATCATGTTTGGCTATGCCACGGATGAAACACCCGAATTGATGCCAGCCCCGATCCACTATGCCCATGCGATGTTGCGCCGTTTGGCTGAAGTGCGCAAAGATGGCACCGAGCCAACACTGCGCCCTGACGCAAAAAGCCAGCTTTCTGTACGCTATGTAGACGGCAAACCCGTTGGCGTGTCGTCAATCGTTCTGTCCACGCAGCACTCTGATGAGACCCAGAAAAGCGCAGACATTCGTGCGATTGTTGAACCGTATATTCGTGAAGTTCTGCCAGAGGGCTGGATTGATGAAGAAACACAGTGGCACGTGAACCCAACGGGTATCTTTGTCATCGGTGGGCCTGACGGCGACGCGGGCCTGACCGGTCGTAAAATCATCGTTGATACCTATGGCGGTGCGGCCCCACACGGTGGCGGTGCATTCTCTGGTAAAGACCCAACAAAGGTTGACCGTTCAGCGGCCTATGCCTCTCGCTATTTGGCGAAAAACGTCGTGGCCGCAGGGTTGGCGCAGAAATGTACCATCCAGTTGAGCTATGCGATTGGTGTCAGTGAGCCGTTGTCAATTTATTGCGATACGCACGGTACAGGCAATGATGTTGACGATGTCGCTATCGAAAAAGCAATCCGCGCCACAATGAGCCTGACGCCACGCGGTATCCGTGAGCATCTGCAACTAAACCGCCCAATCTACCAGCGCACAGCTGCATACGGCCACTTTGGCCGTGCGCCCGAAGCCGATGGTGGGTTTAGCTGGGAAAAGATCGATCTGGTTGAACAGCTAAAAGCCGCTCTTTGACCCGTTTCTGAGAACGTCGACACAAATTCAAAAGGCCGCTGCTTACAGCGGCCTTTTGCTATTTACAGCAACGATAGGAAGGCGTGATTTTGAGGCAGGCCATATCGCATTTGTGCTTTTTTGATAAATAGATCCATGTGCTACCCAGAAATATACAATTATTTGAGGAACATTGCAGCGCGCGCAAGAAATTTTGAGCTTCTATCGCAAATGCTCTGTCTCATCTTCTTTCTGCCGGATCAGACAATAGCTAAGCTATCCAGTTAATCGTGCAAAAGGTGATGGTGGTTTTCGAACTGTCGTAAGTGATTGCGCGCTATGGCTGTTCACATCGTCCATGGGGGCGTTATCGTTGTATCGCTCAAGCTCAACCAAAAACTCCCAAAGCACCATACAAGAATCTTCGACTCTTTCGAAACGGTCCTGATCTGCCTCACCAGATGTATCACCACCACGTAGATCACGAATTTGGCGCATCATTCTGCTAACCATCGGCTTTATGTCTTGCGCGCATTTTGATGCAAAGCGGTTGAGCACAGCCTCTGTTTCTGCATGGAGGAAGGATTGTGTAACAGCCTCTGTTGTTAGGATTGATTTTTGCAAAGCGTTGGTCACAGCGCGGCGAAAGGATGTGGCTGAAAGGTCATCTTTGAGGATGTAGTCACTACATCCGGCCTTGATCGCGTTATGGGCCAAGCCATCCTGTTCATGCCCTGTGACCATGATTGTTGCTGCATTGCAGTTGCGCGGTGATAAGCGGACCATAGACAAGGCATCAAACCCCGTCCCATCGGGCAGAAAATAATCTACCAGCACGAGGTTAAAAACTGAGCTTTCTATGACGGCTGCAAAATCAGCAAGGTCGGTTGCGTTAGTGATGGTGCATTTCATTTCTAACCCCGAACACAGCCTGGCAAGGCGATGGCGGTCAAATCGTTGATCATCAAGGATCAATACATTCGAAATTGCAGGCAATTGCGGCGAAGGATTTGTTGGTGTCATAAAATATGCGCGCGCTGCGCCCTTTGATAAAATAGAGGTTGATGTAAATTAGGCCGCTGGACCTTAAATACAGGTTAAAGGGCCCGTTGCAGGCCAGCGCGCTGCGCGGTATTGGCTGGGTCATGACACATCCAACACGCCCCCGCCGTAATTTTTACGGCCGCCTCAAAGGCAAGTCTCTGAAGCCCTCCCAGAAAGGGTATATTGAGGAAGACTTGGCCCCGCTGTCCCCTGGTGCCGTAAGTTGGGAGGACAACCCGACACGTGAAGCGCTTGATTTGAATGCGTTGTTTGATGGCCGCCCCACATGGCTTGAGATCGGTTTTGGTGGTGGCGAACACATGGTGCATCAAGCAGCCCAAAACCCAGATGTGGGGATCATTGGGTGTGAACCCTACATCAACGGTGTGGCGATGCTGTTGGGCAAGATTAGGCGGGCGGGTGTTGATAATCTGGCTGTCTATCCCGGCGATGTGCGTGACATGTTTGATGTGCTGCCAGAAGGGTCAATTGATCGCGCTTTTCTGCTGTATCCCGACCCGTGGCCCAAAACCCGGCATCACCGCCGTCGGTTTGTAACGCCAGAGCATTTGGAGCCGTTGTTGCATGTATTAAAGCCCGGTGCGATTTTCAGGGTGGCAACAGACATCGAGGATTATGTTCGCCAGACATTAGAGGAAGTGCCGCGCCATGGTTTTGAATGGCTGGCCGAGCGCCCTAGTGATTGGCAGGAGCCGTGGGATGATTGGATTTCCACGCGGTACGAACAAAAAGCACTGCGCGAAGGCCGGGTGCCGCATTACCTTACGTTTCGTAAGCTCGGGTAATCCAATGGTGCGGCTATCGCCGCATTTGGTTTTATTTTGGTGATGAGGGGGTTTCACCCCCTCAAGCTCCTCCGGATATTTAGAGCCTAAAAGAAAGCACGTCTGCTTGTGATGGACGCCTGTGGCTTGCTGGTTTATTGAACTCTCAAACGCTGATCAAAGGACTGAGTATGTCGAGCCATGGTGCCCCTATCCCAATGACGTCACGTGCCTGTGGGCCGTTGAATGGAACCGCTGAGGTGCCGGGAGATAAGTCGATTTCGCATCGTTCTTTGATTTTGGGCGCGTTGAGTGTGGGGGAGACAACGATCACCGGATTGTTGGAAGGTCAGGATGTATTGGATACGGCAAAGGCCATGCGTGCCTTTGGTTCTGAGGTCGTGGACCACGGCAGTGGGTCGTGGTCCGTGCGGGGCGTGGGCGTGGGTGGATTTGCCGAACCCGAAAACGTGATTGATTGCGGTAACTCTGGCACCGGTGTGCGTTTGATTATGGGGGCCATGGCGACCTCACCGATTTCAGCGACATTTACTGGTGATGCGAGCTTGAATGGGCGTCCAATGGCGCGGGTTACAGACCCTTTGGCTTTGTTTGGCACGCAAGCTGTGGGGCGCGCGGAGGGGCGGTTGCCCATGACAATCATCGGGGCCGCAGACCCGATTCCGGTGCGCTATGTAGTGCCTGTGCCATCCGCACAGGTGAAATCCGCAGTCTTACTGGCGGGATTAAATGCGCCCGGCAAGACCGTGGTGATTGAGGCAGAGGCAACCCGCGATCATACTGAACGGATGTTGGCGGGTTTTGGGGCAGAGATCACCGTTGAAGATACGGATGAGGGTCGCAAGATTACGTTGACAGGTCAGCCTGAGTTGAAGCCGCAGCATATTGATGTGCCGCGTGATCCATCCTCTGCTGCGTTTCCGGTTTGTGCTGCATTGATCGTGCCGGGCAGTGATGTTTTGGTGCCGGGTATCGGATTGAACCCGACGCGGGCCGGGCTGTTTGCCACGTTGCGTGATATGGGTGCGGACCTGACCTATGAAAATGAACGCACAGAGGGCGGTGAGCCCGTGGCTGACTTGCGGGCGCGGTTTTCTCCGAACCTCAAAGGCATCGAAGTGCCGCCAGAACGTGCTGCATCGATGATTGATGAATATCCGGTGCTGTCTGTTGTGGCCTCCTATGCGCAAGGGCAAACCGTGATGCGCGGCGTGAAAGAGCTGCGCGTCAAGGAAAGTGACCGCATTGACGCGATGGCCAAGGGGCTGCGCGCCAATGGGATGGAGGTCGAAGAAGGTCCTGATTGGTGGATAGTCACGGGTCGGGGGCATGGCAACGTGCCGGGTGGTGCAACCTGCGCAAGCCAATTGGATCACCGTATTGCGATGTCGTTCTTGATCCTTGGTATGGCAGCACAAAATCCTGTTCGCGTGGATGACGGCGGGCCAATCGCCACGTCGTTCCCGATTTTTGAACCATTGATGCAGCAGCTAGGCGCGCAGGTCTCGCGCGACGTCGTATGACCCTGCGGGGGTTGAAAATACTTACGTCTGTGACGGTGGTCTACTTTATTGGTCTGGCTGTTTTTGCGGTTTTTTGGTTGTCTGGGGCAGACCTTGGTACGTTTGACTCGCAGTTTTTGGGATACGCTTTTGGACACGCTCAGACATATATTGCTGGGTTAACTGACGATCAAATCGCCCTCTACCGAGGTCCCTTTCGGATTGCTGATACTCTTTTTCCAGCATTGGCAGCACTGACTTTGCTGCTTTGGTTTCGCCGCTGGACCATTGGTGGCGTGCGCCTAAGCCTGACGTTGGTGACTGCACTTTATCTGGCTGCGGACTATACAGAAAATATGTTGGTCGGCCGATTGTTGGCCGCAGGCGCAGATGGATTAAGCATAAAGGCTGTTGATACCGCCAGCCTTTTTACCATGAGCAAGTGGGCGTTGTTGATTGTGTGCTTTGCGGCGTTTTCAGTACTTTGGTGGCGTGCGCGCGCGGAGGAAAAACGATGATTTCTGGTTTTACCGTCGCCATCGACGGACCTGCGGCATCTGGTAAGGGCACAATATCCAAGGCGATTGCAGCGCATTTTGGGTTTGCCCATCTTGATACAGGACTGCTGTATCGCGCGGTAGGGGCCAAGGTCTTGGCCGGTATGGAACCCACACAAGCGGCCCTAGAACTCGTGCCCGATGATCTGGAAAATGATGCGCTGCGCACACCCGCCGTGGCACAAGAAGCCAGCAAGGTGGCCGCGATCCCGACCGTGCGCGCAGCATTGGTTGATTTTCAGCGCAGCTTTGCCGCGCGCGCTGGTGGGGCTGTGTTGGATGGGCGCGACATTGGTACCGTGATTTGCCCTGAAGCGCAGGTGAAATTATTTGTCACGGCCAGTGCGGACGTGCGGGCGAGCAGACGCTTTACCGAGTTAAGCGGTAAAGGCATGGACGTCACATTCGAGGACGTATTGTCGGATGTATTGGCGCGTGATGCGCGTGACATGGGACGTGTCGATGCGCCTTTGCGCCCCGCAGAGGATGCCGCGCAGATTGACACCACGGATATGGCGATTGCCGATGCGGTTGCGGCGGCTGTGGCGATGATTGACACAAAAATCTAGGGTTTGGGCGGGCGTATACAGCGACTTGCGATTTGATACGCCAGTTGCGCACACAAATTGCTCACCCAACCGTGTCTCGTATTTCAAGCGAACTTAGCGCAGTCTGACTCTTAAAGGAGACTTGCCCATGCTGCGCGCACTTTGTTTTAGCCTGATTTTGATACCTGCAATGGCGTTGTCCCAAGATGACCGGGCACCTGTTGAACCGCCGATGACCTTTGAACGGCTCAGTCAGATTGTCTTGGCTTTGGACCCGGATGTGGTCGTGCGCGGCCCTGCGTTGGAATTCACGCTGGATGGGATTCCGGTTGTGGTGATTGCGGACCCCGGCGCGGATAGAATGCGTGCGATGGTGCCGATTGCCAGCGCAGATGGGTTAACACCGGATGATTTAATGCGGATGATGCAGGCCAATTTCGATTCTGCGTTAGATGCGCGATACGCGGTGGCACATGGGCGGCTTTGGGGCGTGTTCCTTCACCCGCTGTCACCCTTGGAAAAGGATCAGTTTTTGTCTGGTTTGGTGCAAACCATCACCGTCGCGCGCACCTATGGGAATGCCTATACCGGGGGTGCTGCGATCTTTGGCGGCGGGGACAGCAACGGGATTTATCAGGACTTGCTGGATGCGCTGCGCAAGAAGGGGCAAGAGCTTTGAGAAATTCCCAAGCCGGGTCGCTAGACAGCATAGAGGACGTCACTTAGAGTTGTACCGACATAGATCAAAAGTGATTTCCCTTGGACAGTACAATTATCGCCGGACATCTTCGGCAAGCGCGTGAAGTAACGATTATCTTGGGGGCGGGGGCGTCTGTGCGGGCGGGGATACCGCTGGCAGGTGAATTGGTCGACCGCATCAACAATAAATACCTACATTGCCTAAGTGGTTTGTCAGAGGATGAGCGCCGCAGTTATGGCCGTGTAATGGCCGCACTTTCACCGGGGGATCGTAAGGAGCTGATCCAACCCTTGCTTGAGGATTCTAAGGTTAATTGGGGTCATATCGCATTGGCCTGTATCATCTCAAAATGCAGTGTTTCCCGTGTTTTGACGTTTAACTTTGATCTGGTGTTAGAGCGGGCGGCCTCCCTGATGGGGATGCATCTTCCGGTTTATGATTTCGCTGTGGCACCAACCGAAAATATTGGTGGCCTTGCGACGCCTGCAATCATTCACCTGCATGGGCAAAGCTATGGGTTGCGGTTGATGAATTCGGATGCAGAAACTCTAGAACACGCGCAAAAACTGAAACCGCTGTTGACCGACAGCCTGCGCAACCATGTCACGATCATCGCGGGATACAGCGGACAAGCCGATGCTGCGTTGCCGCTGATGACAGAGGCGTTTAATGAACAGCACCACTTGATCTGGCTGGGGCACGAAAAACAACCCGGCAAGCATTTGAGGGATTTGTTGGCTAAAAACTATACGACATATGTGGGTGGCTGCGACTTCGACATCACGATGATGGAGGTGGGCCGTGAGTTAGGGTGTTTTCCGCCAGAGGTTTTCCGCAATCCGCCCGCACATCTGTTGAGCGAGTTGGAGGATGTGGCAGAGTTTCCTGTGCAGTCTGAGAGTGAAATCGACATTTTGACAGACACCCAAAAGCGGTTGGAAGCCGCGGCGTCTAGCTGGGAGGAAGACACTGGTGGCGAAGGGCAGTCGCAGCAGGCGTTGCTGTCTGGGACGGAATTGGAAGTGGGTGATCCTGAAAAATTATCTGAGGCGGAGAGAGTGGCGCGGGCTTGGAACTTGGTGAATTCTGGAATCCGCATACGGAAAAAAGCGAGTTCTTTGATGGGAAGCGAAGCTACTCAACTGTTTCAAGAAACTTATTGGAAATATGCTGAGGCTGTGCGGATCAAGCCGGACATGCATGAGGCGTATTTTAATTGGGGTAATGCGCTAGTCCATGAGGCGAAGCTGCTAATGGATGAAGCTGCTTTCAATAAATATGGCGAGGCTAGTATGAAGTATGCCGAAGCCGTGCGGATCAAGCCAGACGATCATGAGGCGCTTGGCAACTGGGCTATTAGCTTGATATGGGAAGCCAGCTCACTTCAAGGAGAAGAGCGGTCTAAAAAGCTTACAGAAGTTAAGGAAAAGGCTCTTTTGGCGCAGATACATGGTGGCAAAGAGGTATTCGGTCTTGCATGTGTTCATGCTCTGCTTGGCGAAAGTGATGATGCGCTGAACGTATTGGAAGCTTGTCTTGCTGACGGAACTCTCCCCAGTCTTACCCACTTAGAAACTGACTCCGACCTAGACAGCCTGCGAGACAAACCCCGCTTCCAAGCACTTCTCGAAAAACTCAAAGAAACCACCTAACCCCTCAAAACTCCGTCCCATGCACAATCGCCCAATCGCGGCGCAGGGCTTGGGACTGGCCTTTGAAATCCTCTGCCAAGACGTCGATTGATATCATCCGATCCGCGCGGAAGTGGCGAAAGTCATCCCGCAACTCGCACCATGCAGCAATCACCACGGATTCGGCGTACTAGACAATTGCGATGGGGCGGATGGTGCGTTCGGTCCCACGGCCCTCAACATCCCTGTAATGCAGGGCCAATTTGACCTCTTGGCGGATTGCATTGCGCACTTCGGCCAGATCAATCTTGCTGGGTTCAGCGCCCCAGTTTGATGAAAACAGCGTTTCACTTAATGCCGTCGCCGCAGACAGTTTTTGCACGGCGCGCATGGCGGCCTGTTCTAGCGCCTTGTCACCTGTGCGCGCGATCATGCTTAGCCCAACGGAAATCGCCTCGGCCTCTTCGACATCAAAATTAATCGGGGGCAGGTTGTAACCGGGGCGCATGATGTAGCCGATCCCGGCCTCGCCTTCGATAGGGATACGC
>CALKXT010000143.1 GCA_938003685.1 uncultured Sulfitobacter sp.
AATTCACTAGGGAGTGTGACGGAATGACCGACTCGATCATTGTGCAAATTCACAAAAACTGGACGGAAATTACACTCAACCGTCCTGATAGGCTCAACAGCTTCAATGATGAGATGCATATCGCCCTGCGCAGCGCCCTTGAGGCAGCGCGTGACACTGGTATGCGGGCTGTCTTGTTGACGGGCGCGGGGCGTGGGTTTTGTGCGGGACAGGATTTGGGTGACCGTGATCCTTCCAAAATGACAGGGCCACCTGACCTAAGCGTGACAGTGCGCACATTTTATGGCCCTTTGGTGCGATTGATCCGGTCCCTAGAGTTTCCAGTCGTTTGTGCCGTCAATGGGGTTGCAGCCGGGGCAGGCGCCAACCTTTCATTGGCCTGTGACATTGTTTTGGCGGCCCAGAGTGCAAAGTTCATTCAATCCTTTTCTAAGGTCGGATTGATCCCTGACACAGGTGGTAGCTGGCATTTGCCGCATTTGCTTGGTGAAGCACGTGCCAAGGGGCTCGCATTTACCGCGCAACCTTTGCCCGCCCAACAGGCTGAAGATTGGGGGCTGATTTGGAAGGCACTGCCCGATGCTGACCTTATGCCAGAGGCACGAGCCATGACAGAAAAATTTGCCAACGGTCCAACCCTTGGTTTGGGATTGAGCAAAGCTGCAATTCAAGCGGCATGCACACATACGTTGCCTGAACATCTTGAGCTTGAAGCGGATTATATGAAGCGCTGTGGCGAGAGTGCAGATTATGCAGAAGGTGTTTCGTCCTTCTTGGAGAAACGCACCCCTCACTTTAAAGGCTGCTAAAATGACACCTCAAGAACGCGCAACCAAATCATCCAACGCCCTTTGGATGAATGATCACGCAGCACAATGGGTCGGCATATCGGTTGTTTCGGTTTGCGAAGGGCAGTCAGAATTGACTTTAGAAGTCGCTCAACATCATTGTAACGGCCACGGCATTTGCCATGGTGGAATCACCTTTACCTTGGCGGATACGGCGTTCGCTTATGCCTGCAACAGCCGCAATCAAGCCACAGTCGCACAACATAACACCATTAGCTTTATCGCACCCGGCCATGTTGGAGACACATTGACCGCGACCGCGACTGAAATCTCGCTAACAGGTCGCAGTGGCATCTATGATATCCGCGTCACCAATCAGGATGGTAAAGTCATCGCAGAAATGCGGGGCATGTCACGAGCGATCAAAGGCCAGCTGTTTACAGAATAATCCCAAAGGGATGGAGGACAAACGATGAAAGACTTAAGCCCAAAGAAATCTGATCTGGAAGCAATCGAAGTCGCCAGCCGAGATGAGATTATGGCAATCCAGCTTGAGCGGATGAAATGGTCCCTGCGCCATGCCTATGACAATGTAGCGATGTACAAAAAGCGGTTCGACGATGCAGGTGTGCATCCTGATGATCTACACGACCTCAAGGATCTGGCGAAATTCCCATTCACCTACAAGAATGATCTGCGCGACAATTATCCGTTTGGATTGTCGGCCGTGCCGCGTGAGAAACTCGCCCGTATTCATGCGTCATCTGGCACCACGGGCAAAGCGACTGTTGTTGTATACACAAAGAACGACATCGATGTTTGGGCCACTACGCTTGCGCGCAGCTTGCGCGCCTCTGGCCTGCGGGCCGGGGATATGGTGCATAACGCCTATGGCTATGGTTTGTTCACCGGTGGGCTTGGTGCGCATTATGGCATCGAAAAGCTGGGGGCCAGTGTGGTGCCAATGGGCGGCGGACAGACGGACAAACAGGTTGGTCTGATCACAGACTTTCAACCAAACGGCATCATGGTCACGCCGTCTTATATGCTCAACATCCTTGAAGGGTTCCACAAGGCTGGCATTGATCCGCGATCTTCATCGCTTGAGGTCGGGGTTTTCGGGGCTGAGCCGTGGACGAATTCCATGCGCAAGCAGGTCGAAGACGCCTTTGATATGCATGCGGTCGACATCTATGGCCTTAGCGAGATCATGGGCCCGGGTGTGGCCAACGAATGTGTAGAAACCAAAGATGGGTTGCACGTTTGGGAAGATCATTATTATCCCGAAATCATCAATCCTGTGACAGGTGAAGTTGTTGAGGATGGCGAAGAAGGTGAGTTGGTGTTCACGACCCTGACCAAAGAAGGCATGCCGATGATCCGCTATCGTACACGCGATCTAACGCGTTTGTTGCCGGGCACCGCACGCAGTATGCGCCGAATGGAAAAGATCACAGGCCGTTCTGACGACATGATCATTCTGCGCGGTGTGAATGTTTTTCCAACCCAGATCGAAGAACAACTGCTAGGGACAGGTGGCTTGGCACCATACTTTCAGATTGAGCTTTATAAGTCTGGGCATATGGATGCGATGCGGGTCTTTACCGAAGCGACACCAGACGCCGCAGATGAGGCATCAAAGGCCGCGGCGGCGCGGATGTTGACCAAAAGGATCAAAGATATGGTCGGGGTCTCAACCGAGGTCGTGGTAGGCGATCCCGGCAGCGCCGCGCGGTCCGAAGGCAAGGCCGTGCGGGTCATAGACAACCGTAACAAGGGATAATCGTGGCCCGCCCAAGAGCAAAAGATCACACCGCAAAGCGCGAACATATCCTGAAAACGGCGGCGCGCGTGTTTGCCGAAACCGGGTTTGCGCGTGCGTCAATGTCGCATGTCGCTAAGGACTGCGGTATCTCAAAGGCGAATATCTATCATTACTACGACAGCAAGGACGCCTTGCTGTTTGATATTCTCGACACTTACCTATTGGCGTTGCGTGACCGTATTCTGTTGCTGCCTCTTACGGGCTTAGCGCCTGACGCACAGCTTAGGGCGATCATTGCCGAAACCTTGCATGCCTATGACGGTATGGATGATGAACATAAAATCCAGACCGAAGGTATACCTTTGCTCAGTCCCGTACAGCAGACTGTGCTGAAAGGATATCAGCGCGATATGGTTAAACAGATGAGCGACGTCGTAGCAGAAATTGCCCCGCGTGTTTTCGGGGAGGATAAGCAAAAGCTGCGCTCAACCGTAATGTCAGTTTTTGGCATGTTGAACTGGTTTTACATGTGGAACAAAGGCGCGGATGACAAAGCACGCACAGAATATGCGGACCTTGTTACGCGCTTAACATTGTCGGGCGTCAAAGGGCTCTAGGTGGGTAGGCCAAGGCCCAGATCCTTGAACACGTCACTCGCTTGTGCAGTCCACTGCGCATGCAGGTCTGCATTGCTCAGCGTGCGCAACCCAAGTTTTACCAGCTTCTCGTTGCGTGCAGTGGCACCCGCGCCAAAACTTTCGCTTACACGTGGCCACCAATACGCA
>CALKXT010000144.1 GCA_938003685.1 uncultured Sulfitobacter sp.
TCTGGCGAAAATTCAGCCATCCAAGAGCCAAAGAACCGATCAAGCCGCAACGACATCATCGCGCGCATCCCAAATGGAACCATGCCATGCGATTGCCCAGCGCCCCACAGTGTGTTCCACAACGCGCGTTGCCCCATCGGATCACAATAGATTTCATATCCCAGATCACCTGTATAGCTGACCCGCTGCACGATACATTCGGTCATGCCCACAGTCATCTTGCGCACATCCAGAAATTTCAGTTCTGATATGTCGCTCAAGGTACAGGCTTGTAACACCTCACGCGCCTTTGGCCCTGCAATTTGAAACCCGGTGCGACGGTCCGAGATATTTTCTACCCGCGCGCCCTCCATCTGGTGCTGTTCAAACCAGCGGGTATGGAACGCTTGTGACCCATATGACGCGGTCAGTTGAAACTCCTCTTCGCTGAGGCAGGACATGGTGAAATCACCAATCAGCTTGCCCTTTTCCGACAACATTGGCGTCAGTGACAGACGACCTTGCTGTGGCACGCGACCTGCCATGATACGATCCAGCCATTCACGCGCCTTTGGCCCTGTGACCAGATATTTACCAAAGTTCTGGGTTTCATTGATGCCAACGCTATTTCGCACCCCCCTGACTTCGCGCGCCGTTGCCTCAAAGGCATCAGAGCGGCGGAAGGACGGGGTTTCAAAGGTTGGTTCATCGCCTGTGGCAAAATAGTTTGGCACCTCAAGCCCATATTGCTGGCCCCAAACCGCACCCATACCGCTAAAAATGTCATACATCGGCGTGGTCCGGTTGGGCCGTGCGGCGGGCAGTTCTTCGTTGGGGTAGGCGACAGAAAAGCGTTTTTGGTAGTTTTCAATCACCTTGGGCAGGGTGTAGCCGGGTGAAATCCAATCCCCAAAGCGTGCCACATCCATGGCCATTACGTCGCGTTCACATTCGCCCTCAACCATCCATTGCGCCAGCATCAGACCCACGCCGCCGCCTTGGCTAAAGCCCGCCATCACACCGCAAGCCGACCAATAGTTGCGCATCCCCGGCACCGGGCCCACCAGTGGGTTTCCATCCGGCGCAAAGGTAAACGGCCCATGAATGACGTTCTTAACGCCTGCGCGTTCCAGATCGGGAAAGCGTTTGTAGGCAAAGGCAATGCTGTCTTCGATTTTGTCAAAATCGTCTTGCAGCAAATCCTGACCAAAGCTCCACGGGGTGCCATCCACGGCCCAAGGACGGCAGGTCTGCTCATAAAATCCGATGCACAACCCCTTACCTTCTTGGCGCAGATAACTTTCGCCAGCGGGGTCCATCACATGGGGATGCTCATGCCCATCTTTCATCATGTCCACAATCAGCGGCACATCTTCTGTGACCAGATATTGGTGTTCCATCGGGTGCAGTGGGAAATAGACGCCCGCCATCGCGCCGACCTCGCGCGCCCACAACCCACCTGCGTTGATCAAGTGTTCTGTGTGAATGGTGCCTTTGTTGGTCACCACATCCCATGTGCCGTCGCTGCGTTGGTTGGTTTCTTTAACCATGCAATGGGTTTCAATCGTCGCGCCGCCCATCTTTGCTGCACGCGCATAGGCATGGGTCGTGCCAGACGGATCAAGGTGACCATCAAGCGGATCATACAGCCCGCCGATAATACCATCCAGATTGGTCACGGGCGCAATTTTGGCGATCTCTTCGGGGCCAACAATCTCGGTATCCAGCCCCATAAAGCGATGTTTGGCGCGTTCGGCCAACAACATGTCAAAGCGGTCTTGGTTATCGGCCAAGGTCACGCCGCCCACATGGTGCAAGCCGCAGGACATGCCGGTGATTTCCTCTAATTCCTTATACAAACGAATGGTATAGCCTTGAAGGGCGGCCATATTTGTATCGCCGTTCAGCGTGTGAAACCCGCCCGCCGCGTGCCACGTTGAGCCTGATGTGAGTTCAGAGCGTTCCACCAACATCACGTCCGACCAGCCCAATTTTGTCAGGTGATAAAGGACAGATGCGCCAACGACGCCGCCGCCGATGACCAAGGCACGGGTTGAGGTTTTCATGGGGGAACTCCGTTTGTTATTTATACAGAATTTGCGGGAGGGGGTGACGACAGTCATGTGGTTTTCCGACAAGATATGTCGATTTTAGCGTTTAGCGTTTTCGACGGCCTTCCCGAACCACGGCCATCTGAACACAGATTCAAATGCCCTATGGTGCATTATCCGCTTGGTGTGCTGACAAAGCGCGCTAGCTTGGAAGAATGAATTTAGAATCCCTTATCCCGCATACATTGATCCGAAAAGCCCGCGAATACACCCGCAAACTCTGGGTCCGCGTGGTTATCATGGGGTTGATGGCCTTTGTGGCACTTGGCGTCACGCAGATCCTTGAGGCGCTGATCCCCAAAGAGATCGGTACCACGTTGACAGGTGAAGCCGCAGATAGATTGTTGCAAATCATTGCCAATGCGATGCTAGCGGTCACGACGTTTTCGATCACGGTTATGGTGACAGTGTACCGGGCGTCATCGACCCAATGGACGCCGCGCGTGCATCGTCTGATCATTGAGGATCGCACAACCCAAAACACACTGGCGGTCTTCATTGGGGCCTATGTCTATGCCTTGGTGGCGATCATATTGCGTGAACTTGGGGTCTATGTGGACGAACGCGCGCTGGTGCTGTTTGTGATGACGGTGATCGTGCTGGCGATCATCGTGATCTACCTGATCCGCTGGGTCCTGCACCTGCAATCATTCGGCAGTTTGATTGACACCACCCGCCAAATCGAAAGCGTCACACGTGCGCAATTTCAAGACCGTTTGAAAAATCCGTGTCTGGGGGCAAACGCCCTTATCGGAGATGTCCCCGAAGATGCCAGCGCCATCCGCGCGACACAGAGTGGATATATCCAACACATCTACCCCGAAGGTTTGAACGCTGCGGCCAAGGCACATGGTGTTGAACTATATTTAACCCGCAACATCGGGCATTTTGTGTTTTTGAACGAACCCTTGGTGATGGCGGTGCCGCGCGGTGAGGCCAAGGATGAAGAGTACGATTGGGAGTCTCTGGAAAAAGCGGTGCATGAAAACATCCGCCTTGGCGATTTGCGCACCTTTGATCAGGATCCACGCTTTGGGCTGGTGGTGATGGGCGAGGTCGCCTCAAAAGCATTGTCGCCGGGGGTGAACGACGCAGGCACGGCAATTGACGTGATCACCCGCATTGGGCGCATCCTGTCGCTGTATATCGACGAGGACGCACAGGATAGAGAGAACAAGTTGGAATATATCCACGTGCCACCTCTGATGCCGGAAGATCTGATTGAGGACGGTTTTGGGGCCTTGGCGCGTGATGGGGCCAGTGTGGTTGAGGTGCAGCAGCGTTTGCAATCTGTCTTGTCAGGATTGATGCGCCATCCAGATGACGCGCTGTGCAAGGCTGCGCGTGATGCAGCAGAAGTGCATTTGCGCCGCGCATTGGAGGCGATTACGTTTGAGCCTGATCGGGAACGGGTTTTGGTTTCTGCCAGAAGTGACTTGCGTGATGCTGTTGCGAAATTGGACAAAGATTAAGCAAATTTGGCGTTTCAGGCGTATAAAGCCGTTCACACATTATCGTTGAGCAATTTTTGTTAATCTTGGTTAACAAAAAGTTAACGTCATGCTAGAGCTTGATCTTATTGATCAATCTTGAAGTGTTTTTATGAAATATATTAAGCCCCTCGCCCTTGGGTTGAGCTTTTTAGCTCTTGCTGGGGGAGGCACGATATCGGTGCCTAAAATCCAAGCTGCTGATTTTATGTCCGTCATGCGCAGTCTAAACGGTGACACACTGTTGAATGCCGCATGTTGCAAGGTTTGCTCAAAGGGCAAGGCCTGCGGTAACTCTTGTATCTCGCGATCTTATACCTGTCGTAAAGGTGTTGGCTGTGCGTGTAACGGGTAACGAGATGGACGTCGAAATCTGAGGATTTACACTTTGGCGACGAGACATGTCGCGAAACGGCAATCGACGGGGTTCGGGTGCGGTCAGATTACCAGTTAACGCAACCCATTCTCAGGATATCCTCCCCATGCGCACCCATGCCCAAGCTGTTGTCATCGGAGGCGGCGTTATAGGCTGCTCGATCCTGTATCACCTAACGAAATTGGGTTGGACAGATGTGGTGTTGTTGGAACGCTCTGAACTGACGTCCGGGTCAACATGGCATGCGGCGGCTAACATTCATGGGCTGCATGACAACAACAACATCACGCGTATCCAGAACTACACGATGGATTTGTATAACGCGCTTGAGGCCGAGACGGGGCAATCTTGCGGCGTGTTCCAACCTGGATCACTCTACCTTGCCCAGACCGAGGCGCGTGAACATCAACTGCGCTTGCAAGCGGCCAAGGCGAAATACTATGGCTTGCCGTTTCGCGAAGTCAGCCGTGCAGAGGCCGAAGAACTACACCCGCTTGTCAATTACGATGGCATCCGGTGCATCATGTTCGAAGAAAATGGTGGCAATGTAGACCCTTCCGGCGTGACCAACGCCTATGCGGTTGGGGCGCGTCAGAACGGGGCAGAGATCATCCGCTTTTGCCCCGTTACGGGCACCGAACAGCAACCCGATGGCACATGGATCGTGCGCACCGAAAAGGGCGATATCGCGACACAGTGGATTGTGAACGCAGCAGGCCTTTGGGGGCGTGAAGTCGCGGGTTTGGCGGGTTTGACACTGCCGCTACAACCAACCGAGCATCAGTATTTTGTGACTGAAACCATTGCCGAAATTGCTGGCATGGACAAACGCCTGCCCTCAGTCGCGGACCGGGACGGCGAATATTATCTGCGTCAAGAGGGCCAGGGATTGCTGGTTGGGGCCTATGAAAAGGATATGCGGTTCTGGGCCGAAGAGGGCACACCGCAGGGCTTTGGTCACGAACTCTTTGCCGATGATCTGGAACGGATCGAAGACAACATGATGCGCGCCATCGACCGGGTGCCAGCCGTGGGTGAGGCCGGGATCAAGCGCGTGATCAACGGCCCAATGATTTGGTCACCAGATAGCAACGTGTTGTTTGGGCCTGTGCCAGAACTGTCCAACTACTTCTGTTGTAACGGTATTATCCCGGGGTTTTCGCAATCGGGTGGCATGGGATTGCTCGCCGCGGATTGGATCGTTACGGGCGAAACCCGCTATGACATGTTTGCTTGGGACATGGCGCGCTTTGGCGATTGGGCGGAAGCCGCATTTACCAAGGCCCGCGTGCGCGACCAATACGCCAACCGCTTTAAAATCCACTTCCCAAATGAGGAACGCGATGCAGGCCGCGCGGTGCGTAAACGCCCCGCATACGACACACAACGCGATATGGGCGCGGTGTTTGGGTTGAACTACGGTTGGGAACACCCGCTGTATTATGGTCAACCTGTAGGGACCAAGGACGAGACCGAAGGCTTCACCCGCCAAGGATGGTGGGAACAAGTCGGCACTGAGTGCAAAATGCTGCGCGACAATGCGGGCATCATCGATATCTCTAACTTTGCCAAATATAAGGTCAAAGGCGCAGGGGCCGAGGAGTGGTTGAACGCGCTGTTTGCCAACAACATGCCCAAGGTTGTTGGACGGTCTTGTTTGACGCCATTGATCGGCGTGCGCGGCGGCATTGCGGGTGATTTCACCGTGACGCGGTTGGCTGAGGATGAGTTTTGGATCATCGGATCAGGGATGGCAGAACGCTATCACCAGCGGTTCTATAAGGAAGTGCCGCTGCCAGAAGGCACTACATTCGAAAGCCAAACGGTTGAAATGTGCGGGTTTAACGTCGCCGGGCCCAAATCGCGCGATATGTTGCAGCGCTTGACCAACACATCACTGGCAACGGCTGATTTCCCGTTCATGCGATCAAAATGGATCGAACTGGCGGGCGTCAAAGTATTGGCACTGCGGGTGTCGTTCACCGGTGATCTGGGCTGGGAATTACACTGTGCAACGGCAGATCAAACACGCTTGTTCGCGGCATTGGTTGAGGCTGGCAAAGATCTGGGCGCAGGTCCGGTTGGGTCACGTGCGCTGATGTCACTACGCGTTGAAAAGGGCTATGGATCGTGGAGCCGCGAATATTCACCCGAATATTGGCCCCAAGAAGTTGGCCTTGACCGTCTGTGCAA
>CALKXT010000145.1 GCA_938003685.1 uncultured Sulfitobacter sp.
ACGGGTGAAGGTCTTGCGCTTGATATCGTGGACGCTTTCCTAAGCGCACGTTTTGAAGGCGGTCGGCACGCGACGCGCGTTGATATGATTGAGGCACCGTAATCACGGGCGCTTGATCTCGCGCAATGATATGCGCGGGATACTGCCGATGTAATTTTCCCCGTGATTTTATCGGTGGGTGACTGCATATATACAAACAATATTAAGACGCCCCGCCCGAACGGGGCCGCAAACATGAAGGCAGTGACTATGATTTCTACGAAACTTACTTTGGCCGGTGTTCTTGTCAGCGCAATGGCGTTGGGTGCTTGTACCGACCCCGGCCAAATTGGCGCGGGACCAAATGATCCGAACCAGAAAACCAAAAACGGTGCTTTGATTGGTGCGGGCGCAGGTGCCTTGATCGGTGCCTTGTCAAAAGGTGATGGCAACCGTGCAGATGGTGCACTTGCTGGTGCCGTGATTGGCGGCGCAATTGGTGCAGGCGTTGGCTATTCTTTGGACAAGCAAGAGGCAGATCTGCGTCGTCAGTTAGACAGCAATGTGATCATCACCAATACTGGTGACCGTCTGATCGTGACGTTGCCACAAGACATTTTGTTCGCAACTGATAGCACAAGCGTGCAGCCGGGCATACGTGACGATTTGCGTGCCTTGGCGAACAACGTGAATGTGTACGCCAATTCCACTTTGCAGATCATTGGCCATACCGACAGCGACGGCGATGCAGCCTATAACCAGCAATTGTCCGAAGGGCGTGCTTATGCTGTGTCAAATGTTCTCATTGGTGATGGTGTGCCGACCTCACGGATTCAGTCGATTGGTCGTGGTGAAAGCCAACCAATCGCGAGTAACCTGAGCGCGGCAGGCAAAGCTCAAAATCGCCGGGTTGAGATCGTGATCTTGCCGAACGCGCGATAAAGCGCCTCTACAAAAACGCACAAAGCCCCTGCATTTTGTGGGGGCTTCTTGCTTTTTGGCGCAGACGAACGACATTTAGGCCAATCGTAATCAATGATGGACCTCAGTCAAATGACCTCACCAAAACTTATTGGCATCTCAGGCTCGCTGCGCACTAACGCGACCAACCGAAAACTCCTGCACGAGGCAGCGCGGCTGTTTGGCGATTGTGCCTATTCAGAAGCTGATATTAACTTTCCGCTTTATGATGGTGATGATGAAGCAAGGTCGGGCATCCCGGATGTCGTCAAGAAAGTACATGCTCAGATAATGAATGCTGACGCGGTGCTAATATCGACTCCTGAATACAACAAGGGACCATCTGGAGCTCTGAAAAATGCGCTGGACTGGATTAGTCGAGTTGAGGGTAATGCGTGGGATGAAAAACCGCTTGCCGTTATGTCCGCAGCCGCAGGGCGTGCGGGTGGCGAGCGGGCGCAGATGGTATTGCGCGGGTTTATGGTGCCATTCCGTCCGATGATCCTGCAAGGCCCTGAAATTCATCTGGCGGCCAGCCATTCAGCATTTGATGATAACGGGCATCTGACAGGTGAAATGTATGTTAAGGACCTGACCGCGTTGATGAAGGCGTTAAAAGACTTGATTTAACCCTGTATGCTGACCTCGATCAGGTTTTGGTCGGGGTCGCGAATATATAGTGACATCAAAGGGCCGGTTGCCCCCGTGCGGGGAACTGGCCCTTGTTCTATCGATACATTCTGATTGACGAAATGTGCAATCCAAACATCAATCGGTGTATTGGTCAGAAAACACAGATCAGCACTGCCCGGTGTGGGGTATCCAGCCTTTGGTTCAAATTCATAGCCTTGTTGATGTAGGTTAATTTTGGTGGATCCAAATTTTAACGCCCAACGCGTTTCCCCATCCGCTGTGTTAAATTGTTCAGCGCGAATGCCAAGCATGTGCGTATAAAACTGGATGGTTTCGGGAATATCCGCCACGGTAAGGACCAAGTGGTCCAATGCATGGATTTCGCATGGGGGATTGGATTGCGGCATGCTCTGGCTTTGCTGTAAGTGAGGTTTATGAATTCTGTATCGCTGGATCAATCAAGTCAAACCGATGTGATCGACCCCGCCCGCGCGGCGGCGTTTCAGATCGCGCTCGGGCAAGACGGTAATATTGCGTCTGGTGATCTACTACCGCCTTTTTTTCATCAGCTATATTTCTGGTCACCGATTGCGCCACGTGGATTGGGCCGTGATGGACACCCTTGTGTCGGCGGGTTGATCCCGGACCTTGGTTTGCCACGCCGTATGTGGGCGGGGGGCAAGTTGTCGTTTCACAAGCCTTTGCGCGCAGGTGTCACCGCGACTCGCCAATCTGTTTGTGAAACACATATGCGCAAAGAAGGCCGTACAGGTCCGTTGGGGTTTGTCACCTTGCGCCATGACATACGTCAAGAGGGTGCGTTGTGCCTGACTGAATGGCAAGATTTGGTGTACCGCGAAGATCCAAGTGCTGATGCCACCAAACCGACCCCGCCCATGGCGCGTTGCGATGAAGAGACATCTTATGAGATGTCTTTTAACTCGACACTGTTGTTTCGGTATTCGGCGCTGACCTTTAATGGGCATCGCATTCATTATGATCTAGATTATGCCCGTGATGTCGAATGTTATGATGGTTTGGTCGTACATGGCCCGCTTTTGGCGCAGTTTTTGATGCTCAAGGCGCAGGACGAATTGGGACGGTTGGAAGGATTCAAATTTCGAGCGACAGCACCGTTGATGCATTTTGAAACGGCTATGCTGTGTCGCAAGGGGTGTGACCTTTGGGTGCGCGGACCAGATGGCCGGCAATGTATGACCGCCGTTGCTAAAGCGGCCTAAAGGTTATCTGTAACGCGGAATCCGTCTGGGATTTCATCAATCCCTTCCAACAATAGGTCCGCCATCACATGTGCGACCTTTGGGGCCATACCAAACCCAATTTTGAAACCGCCATTTGCAATGAAATGTCCGGGCCTTTCTGACCAAGCGCCTAACATCGGCGCGCGGCTGCGACTGCGTGGGCGCACGCCTGCCCAACGCTCAATGACGGGGGCGTTTTGTAGTGCTGGAACTGCCACGCAGGCCGCATTGATGACATCGTCAAGCTGTTTATCAGTGGTGGTTGCATCATCATAATACCGCTCGGAAGTGGACCCAATGGCAACCGTTCCATTCCCATGTGGAATGACATGCACGCCCCCTGCAAAAAGCTGTGGCATATCGCGGGCGTTATACTTCAGCAAAGCCGCCTGACCTTTAACGCCATTCCCGATTTGGCGATGATGCGTCGCATTCAAATCATCGAGCCCAGAAACGCCTGTCGCCCAAAGAACCTGTCCTTTGTCAGTGGCATCTGTCACGATCTCGACACCGCGCGCGGCAAGTGCCTTTACCAAGGCAGCGCACGCCATGCGGGGATGGATCAATGCGCTCAGCGTATCTTGTATTAGCCAGCCCGTTGGACTGGCTGGTTCCCAGTCGCTTCCGTTCGCTTGGACAACATCCCATTGCGCGTAGGTGTGCCAAAACTCGATAGCAGATGTTTTGCGCTGATGGGCCAAGGCTAGTGAGTTTTCATCATGGATTGGTTGCAATCTACCACGTCTGGCATAGCCTGACGTACCACCGCCTGACTGTTCAACTTCTGTCCAAAACGTGTCTGACATTAAAAGACTATCCAGTTGAAACGCTTTCTTGGCGTTCCACTTTTCAGGCACATGCGGGGCCAACGCGCCGACGATGCCGCCGCTACTACCCGCCGCTGGGCCATATGGATCGATTACTTGCACACGCGCGCCGCGGCTGGCGCATACCCATGCAACACAGAGGCCAAAAACCCCGGCACCTCGAACGGTGATATCAATCATTGCCAATCATGCCCCTTTGCGCAATGTCTGCGCGACACCATACCCATACAAGGCAGTACCGTGCAGAACCAGAGCGATCAGATTGAGTGGCGGGACGGCGATGTGCCAGTCTCTACCCGGTTTGATGATCCGTATTTCAGCCTCGAAAATGGGGTGGCCGAAACAGAACACGTATTTCTAGCGGGTAATGACCTACCTGCGCGGTTTGTGGATGGGTTTCACATTGCAGAACTTGGGTTTGGCACAGGCTTGAACCTTTTGGTTGCTTGGGATGCGTGGGACAAGGCGGGATGTCGCGGCACGTTGAATTTCACCAGTTTCGAAGCATTCCCGATGGAGCAAGATGATATCGAACGCGCCCATGCTGCGTTCCCCGCGTTTAATGGAAAGCGGGATTTATTGACAAAGGCTTGGCAAACATACGGTGGCGTATTGAACCTGCCTGATATCAATGCCGAACTGATAATAGGTGATGCGGCGCAGACGCTGCCTGACTGGCAGGGCAAAGCAGATGCATGGTTTTTAGATGGATTTTCACCTGCAAAAAATCCTGAACTATGGGGCGACGATCTGCTAAAAGATGTAGGCAGGCATACGCATGCGAATGGTACTGTTGCGACATATACCGCAGCCGGATTTGTGCGGCGCCATCTGACGCAAGCAGGCTTTGACGTCAGCCGCATCCCGGGTTACGGCCGCAAACGGCACATGACGCGGGCAAAATTGATCACATGACGCAATCTAACAATATTCCACTGGGCATCGGCTTGATGGTGGCAACTACACTTGTATTTGCTGTGCAGGATGGGCTGTCACGACATTTAGCTGCTGAATACAATGTGTTGATGGTGGTGATGATCCGCTATTGGTTTTTCGCAGCCTTCGTGATCGCCATTGCACGTCGCAAAGCGGGCGGTATTCGTGCGGCAGCCCAGACCGCCCAACCGATACTACAAGCGATTCGGGGACTGCTATTGGCATTTGAGATTTGTGTGATGGTTTCGGCGTTCACCATTCTGGGCTTGGTTGAAAGCCATGCGGTGTTCACATGCTATCCTTTGTTAGTGGCAGCACTATCTGGGCCGATCTTGGGAGAAAGCGTAGGATGGCGACGCTGGGCGGCGATTGGCGTGGGCTTTGTTGGTGTCCTGATCATTTTACAGCCAGGGATGACTGTATTTGAACCCGCTGCTGCTATTCCTCTGTTGGCGGCTGCTATGTTCGCGGTCTACGGCTTATTGACGCGGTTCGTTGCAAGACAAGACAGCACCGCAACCAGCTTTTTCTGGACGGGTGTGACGGGATCAATTGCTATGACATGCATCGGCGTGTGGTATTGGGAACCGATGAGCGCCAATGATTGGTTTTACATGGGATGCCTTTGCATTACTGGGGTCACGGGACATTGGTTGCTGATCCGCTGCTATGAGGTGGCCGAGGCCAGTGCAGTACAGCCTTTTGCCTACCTGCAACTGGTTTTTGCCGCTATCATCGGCATCACGATTTTTGGCGAAACAGTCCGTATGAATGTCGCCATCGGTGTTGCGTTAATTGTGGCGGCGGGCCTATTCACTTTTTGGCGCGAAAGCCTTCAACGTCGAGCCCACTAGTTCCTTAGAAAACGGGATTGGCAGTGGGTCTTTGCCCAGCCGCGCGCGATAGACGGGCAAGCTTTCGGTGACCCGCATTACATAATTCTGGGTTTCGCGAAACGGTATCATTTCGATCCAGTCGACGATATCAATGTCACCTTTGCGAGGGTCACCATAGCTTTTCATCCACCGTGTCGGACGGCTGGGTCCGGCGTTATAGGCCGCCGACATCATTGCAACATTGCCACCAAAGCGACCCGCCATTTGTGAGAGATATTCGGCACCCAGACGTGCGTTGTAATCGGGATCGGCGGTCAATCGGTTTGTTGTGTGCAGTGCGCTTAACCCCAGATCACGTGCAACGTCTTTGGCTGTAGCTGGCATAATCTGCATCAATCCGCGTGCGCCAACACCACTTTGTACGACTGGATCAAATTCGCTTTCTCTACGGGCAATGGCGAGGGTCATTTCGGGTGCCATGGGCAGGTCCATTTCAACCAGTGAATGGAGAGGATAATAAGGTGCCGCGATCGTCAGGCCGCGGCGTGCGGCGCGTTTGCTGATCATCACCGCCAGATGTGGTTGGTCTGCATCGATGGCCGCTTGTCCCAAAAGGGCAAGGTCATCAGGCACAAGTTGCTCTGCCAGATGTGTCCAAAACCGCTCAGCCACGGTTAACTCACCGGAGGCTTGCAGCAGTAATCCTGCCTCAAACAACGGGGCAGAGGCCAGCGGTGCTGTACGCCAATCCTGATCAGGGATAGACCCAGCCAGAGACGTATCGAACGGTAAGCCTGCCCGCTCAGCGGCCAAAAGCCCGTAAAATGATGTCTGAAATTCGGCACCCATTGCATAGGCCTTGGCGGCACCTTCTGTGTCACCCAATTTCTCTAGTGCGCGGCCCTGCCAGTATCCGGCACGACCTTGACTAATCGGTGATTCAACGGCGCTGTCGTGATTTAGAAAGTGCTGATAAGCCGCTTTGGGTTTGTCGAGAAAACGCAGAGCGATGTAGCCGGATAACCATTCAAGGTCGGCATAGTTTGATCCCGTTTCTAAAAAATGCTGCGACGCCATTTGATAGGCGCGCTGTTTATCGCCAGATCGCATTTCACCGCGCGCAAGCGCACGACGGCGGTTTGCCCATTTTTCAGGTTGCCCCAAGGCATCAGCGGAAATTGATTTTTCCAAAAGTAGAATTTTGGCATCCGCAACGAAACCTTTGCGAATACGCCACTCGAAACGATCATGCGCTAAGCCGGGATCGTCCGCTTTGCTTGCGGACAGCGCGTTGATTAATTTGTTCACATCCCCTGCACGTTTTTGCAGAGCAATGCGCGTGTTCGCCAATGCCACATCATCTTTGCCGACCAGATCGAACATTTGCCGCGCTTCGGCATGTTCGCGTTGCCACAGCATTTCATCTAGGCGCGCTTGATGGTGGGGTTTTAGGATACCTGCATAGTCTGCGAGGAATAGTGCCTGTGAGGTGCTGTTCATTGGCATCGTGCGCCATGCCACCACGATGTCTGCTTCTGCCTCACCAATTTGGTCAGCCCTTATTAAGGCCGCAGAATGGGCCAGAACGCCGCGCGGCGTCTGCGGTTTCATCCCCGCGAAAAAGGATAGGATCGCGGGATCATCTTGCTTGATAACCTCGTCTTCGGTTTGTTTGCGTAAATACGCCTCACCGGGCCAGTCGGGGCGGCGATCAAGAAAGGCGCGTGCCTCTGCGTATGTGCCTTGCCCAGCTCTTAGGCGATGCCATTCAATAACATCCGCAGCGACAGGGCCGTCACGGGCGGCAATGGCCAATGCGGTGTCCCAACTGCCCAAACGCATTGCATCCATGGCCCACCCTAAGGGGCGCGGTCGCTCCGCTGATGCGGGCAACACAAGTGTGAAAACCAGCAACATGCTGATCGTAATGCGTGTGATCACTTGCATTTCCCTCTGTGCAAAGGCTACAGCCTTGCAACATATGGCAAGCGCGGGAGGATTCAACTCACGTTACCGCCACATAAGCATCCCAGTCCGGTTTTCGCCGGCCAGCACAACAAAGGAGCGTGCACATGTTTAAAGGCTCAATGCCTGCCCTCGTCACGCCGTTTCGCAACGGCGAGCTGGATCTGGAAGCACTGAAAAAACTTGTCGAATGGCATATCGGTGAAGGCAGCAATGGTTTTGTGCCAGTAGGTACAACCGGAGAATCACCAACACTGACGCATCGCGAACACGGCATGGTTGTTGAAGAGGTCGTTAAGGCCGCAGCAGGCCGCGTTCCGGTGATTGCGGGTGCAGGATCGAATAACACGATAGCCAGCATCAAATTGGCCCAGCATGCAGAAGAAGCGGGTGCAGACGGTGTTCTGGTTGTTACGCCTTACTATAACAAGCCAACGCAACGTGGCCTGATCGCACATTTCACGGCAATTCATGATGCCTGTAATTTACCAATCATCATCTACAATATTCCACCTCGTTCGGTGATCGATATGACACCTGAAACGATGGGTGAATTGGCGAAACTTCCGCGCATTGTCGGCGTCAAAGATGCCACTGCTGATTTGGCGCGTGTGTCTGCGCAACGGATCACCTGTGGCAAAGATTTTATTCAGTTGTCTGGAGAAGACGGCACCGCACATGGGTTCAATGCCCAAGGCGGCGTTGGCTGCATTTCGGTTACGGCCAATGTGGCACCAAAGCTGTGTTCGCAGTTGCAGGCGGCTTGTGCTGCGGGCGATTATGCTACCGCATTGGATATTCAGGATCGTCTGATGCCGCTGCACAAAGCGATCTTTACAGAGCCTGGTTTGGTTGGTGTTAAATACGCGATGTCACGCCTTGATCTGTGTTCAGATGAAGTGCGGATGCCGCTGACAGGTCTTACAGATGAAACCAAAGCATTGGTCGACGCGGGTATGCGTCATGCGGGTTTAATGAACTGATCTAAAGATTGGTGTTGCTGAGGTGGTGTTTTATTCCACCTCAGCAGATTTTAGCGTTTGCCGTAATAAAGGCCGACAACATGTTCAGCCTCCGCAAAGAACAACCAGCGCGCGGCCAGCACACCCGCGATATGCGCCAGCACAGCAATCAGCGCGACAAAGTGATTTGCCGGTAGCAACAGCAGCAACAGCACAGGCAGGACGGCCATTAGGCCCAACGCGATAATGCGTAGTTTTTGTGCGTGCTTGCGCCCGACCACATGCACGAACTCGCGCAGTAGATAGTTAGTACCAGTATGTGGTGGTTCAAAAGCGCGAACTTTGCCG
>CALKXT010000146.1 GCA_938003685.1 uncultured Sulfitobacter sp.
TCCAGCGAATTCGCGGATGGGCGGTCAAATCCCAAAGCCTCTGCTGTCATATCCCGGTCAATTGGAAAGGACGTACCCGCCAACGCCGCAGCGCCTAAGGGGCTTTCGTTCATCCGTTTGCGCGCATCGCGCATCCGGCTCAGGTCTCGGCCAAACATTTCGACATAGGCCATCATGTGGTGGCCCCAGGTTACAGGCTGTGCTGTTTGCAGATGCGTAAAGCCGGGCATGACCCAATCAGCACCAGCTTCGGCTTGACCCAACAGTGCTTGGATCAATGCAACCAGTCCCGTATCCGCCGCGTCCAATTGATCACGCACCCAGAGTTTAAAATCTGTCGCCACCTGATCATTGCGCGACCGGCCTGTGTGTAGACGGCCGGCTGGTTCGCCAATCACTTCTTTCAATCGCGCCTCAACATTCATGTGAATGTCTTCCAGCGCAGTCGAATATTCAAACTTCCCGCCCTCAATCTCTGACAAGATCGTGAGCAACCCTTCCCGTATCGCCTCTGCATCGCTATCAGTGATGATGCCTGTGGCTGCCAACATGGCGGCATGGGCGCGCGACCCTGCGATGTCTTGTGCGGCCATCCGTCTGTCAAACCCGATTGAGGCATTGATCGCCTCCATAATCGCGTCTGGCCCGGCGGCGAAACGGCCACCCCACATTTTATTAGAGGTCGTGTCAGTCATGGTAAAACCCTCGGAGGGACGAATGAAAAAATTACTGCTGGCGTTCGTGTATACGGCCCTTGTCACAGGTGCAAACCCCAGCATCGCGGCGGGCGCGGACATCTTGGGACTGCGCGATGGCGACATGAAAAAACTGATCGTTCATACCACACCTGCTGCCACGTCGGATGCGCCCTTTGACCTTGAGGACAATGGCGGCAAAACCACCTTGGCGGATTATCGCGGCAAATATGTGTTAATTAACTTTTGGGCCACATGGTGTGCGCCCTGCCGCAAAGAGATGCCACAGCTCAATACCCTTCAAAAGGAATTTGGCGGTGAAAACTTTGAGGTGCTGACGATTGCCACAGGCCGCAACTCACCCGAAGGGATCACCCGTTTTTTTGATGAGGCCGGGATTGACAGCCTGCCCCGCCACCAAGACCCCAAACAAGCGCTTGCCAGTCAGATGGGCGTTTTTGGCTTGCCGATTACTGTGATCATGGACCCCGAAGGTCGCGAGATCGCACGGCTGCGCGGGGATGCTGATTGGAACAGCGATAGCGCCAAAGCAATTATCAAAGCATTGGTTCAGCCAGAAGGCTGAACCGTTCTTGGCTCAAGCCGCCGCGTGGTTCAAAATCGCCGCCTCTGACGCAGACAAGTTGCGCCGCGCAAAACTACCATAGGTATGGGGATCAAATTCCAGTTCCGGGTGCGTCGCCAGAAGGCGCTGCCGGTCCTCATCATCCAATGTGCTCAATGCGGCAGACGCAGGGTGGAAGCTTTCTGTTTCGACGCCGTTGGCCCACATCACTTGGTGACGGTCGAGCAATAAATGCACATAACTGACTTCACGCACTTTTAGATCGACAGTGATCGTATCGCCATTGATCAAATCCTTGGCCGCAACCAAAACTTCGGTTGTGTTGAAAAGGCTTTGCGCAACAGCACCTTTGATCAAAATACGATGTTCGGGGGAAACCACGAGGTCATGATCAGGGATATCATCCCCCAAAACACCTGCTGCCAATCTGATCGGACGTAGCTTGGGCATTGCAAACAGGCGCGCCCCAGACATGCGACGGCTGCCGACCCAGCGAATTTTCTGTGCGCCATCATCTTTGGTCTGAATGGTGTCGCCTTCGCGCAGATCTTCGATCAGGGCTAATCCATCAGGCGTACGGATACGCGTTCCCGGCGTAAAACAAATCACACCACCACTGCCCGCTGCATGTGCGTCATGCGGCGTAGAACCAAGCGTGTGATGTACAATCCAAAGGTCACAATCGCGCGGTGGAATTTCGTCCAAAAACATCAACAGAGGCTGACTGCCACCGCCGACCTCAATCAGCGTTACAGTATAACTTTTGCCTCCATCAGTCACAACAAAGCTGTTATCCATCAAGGGACCAGCCTGTAGATCATCACGATTTTGCACACGAGGTGCAGGCGTATCATGATCTAGTGCGGCACCGACCAATCGATGCACCATACGCGCCGCGCGTTTGCGTAAATTCTCTGCGCCGTCTGCCTGATCCAGCCGCAAAACATCATTCGGCCCATCCACTCGGATGGCATCCCCGCGCCATGCCCATGCCGCACCTACGTTGAGGTTCTGCACTGGCGCGGCATCAAGACCGTCTATTTCTGTTTGCGACCAGCTGATGACAAACGTGCCCTTAAAGCCCGTTTTCATTGCTCGTTCTGCCTGCCTCAGTTTATTATTACAAACAAGTTAACAAAGGCGTTCGAATCGTGAAAGTCCGTTTTTGTGTCAGATTCCAATATGTTGCCAAATTTGCCTCATGTTGGTTTCCCGCTGGGCGAGAAATCAACATATCAATACCAAATACACCTGACCCACCAGATGTAGTGAGGGTGAGAGAAATTTAATTTACGCTACGGAAGGCGTGAAGCGCGATCAGATCGGAAAAATATCTTTCGTTGCACAAACTAACGCATCAAATATCCTCCAATTCCCTTGCTTATCGTTGGCATATTTCTAACATTATAACGGAAATTTATTGATGAGAGTCCTATGTCCGATACCTCAAAACCCCTTTCAGAACGACGTATTGTTTCTTCAAGACATTTAGCAGAAGGGGAAGGTTGGGAAGCGTCTGAACTCGAATATGGGATGATCATTGCGTATAATGCTTTCACGCGCTGGATGTCCCGATGCATGGCAGCCGCGGGCAATGCCGAACTGACGCCCTTGGAAATCTTAGTTCTGCACAATACCAATCACCGCGGCCGCGCCAAACGGTTGACCGACATTTCATTTCTTCTCAACATTGAAGACAGCCACACCGTTAACTATGCCCTGCGGAAACTATTAAAGTCTGGCCTACTTGAAGCAGAAAAACGTGGTAAAGAAGTGTTTTACCGAACATCCAAAGAGGGCACTGATCTGTGTGATGCCTACCGTAACATCCGTCAGGCTTGTTTCTTGGATGGCCTGCCGCGCACCGATATCAGCGGCGAGGAACTGCGCGAGATTGCCAAAAGCCTACGTGCGATGTCAGGCCAATATGATCAGGCCAGCCGCGCGGCTGCATCTTTGTAGCGCGATGTAGGCTATTTTGGCGTAGCTGATAACAGGTCTGGGGCAAGCTCAAACAAGTCAGGCCAGCGGTCAAAGCTGGGCACATCATCGGCATGTTTCAAAACCCGTTTCGCCAGATGTGCGCCACCTGTGTAACGTAGCACGCGCATGTTAGCGGCAATCGCTGCTTCGACGCCCGGCAGGCTGTCTTCAATCACAAGGCAATGTGCTGGATCAACGCCCATTCGCGCCGCAGCATGCAGGAAAAGGTCAGGCGCAGGTTTTCCGTGTTTAACCTCAGAGGCTGTAAAAACATCCTCGCCAAAGTAATGTGCTAATTTGACGATATTAAGCGAATTAGAGACACGCGCCGGACTGCTGGATGTTGCTACGCAATAGGGTGTTTTCAGCGCGCCCAACATACCTGCGACCCCCTCAGTTGGCAGCAGGTCTTGGGCAAACTTAGCCAGCAGATCACGTCGATAGTTTTGCTCAAACCCCTCGGGTAGAGCAACATCAAACGTCGTGCGAATATCACGCGCCACTGTAGGAAAGCTACGACCAACAAAATTCGTACAGAAATAGTCAAAATCAACTGTTAGCCCCAAATCGCTCAACGCGCCGATCAAGACGTCGGCGCTTAGGCCTTCGCTGTCGATCAGCACCCCATCACAATCAAAAATGACCAATTCAATCTTTGTAGTCATTACACGCCTCCTCGCTTTGGTTGCGCATAGCGTGGAACGGGACGGTTTGTCGCGTATTAATTAGCCTTCACGCGGCACGGCTGAGTTGGCTGGCAACACGCGCAAGTTCAGTGATCCCAGCCCAATCGCCTGCCTTGACCAACGCATCCGGTGCGACCCAAGATCCCCCTGCACAGGCCACGTTTGGCAGCGACAAATAACTGCGTGCATTGTCGATGCTAACACCACCTGTCGGGCAAAAGCTGATTTGCGGCAATGGTGAGGACAGCGACTTGAGAAACGGTGCGCCTCCCGCTGCTTCGGCAGGGAAAAACTTCATCATATCGTAGCCGCGCTCAAACAAGCGCATCGCCTCGGTTGCGCTGGCGGCCCCTGGCAATGTCGGTAAATCCGCGTTTTCGCAGGCAGTCAGTAAAGTGTCTGTGGCACCCGGTGACACACCAAACGTCGCACCCGCGTCCTTGGCATTTTTCACGTCATCAGGCGTCAGCAATGTCCCTGCCCCAACATAGCCGCCCTCAACCTTAGCCATTTCAGCGATCACATCCAACGCTGCACCTGTGCGCAATGTCACCTCCAATACAGGCAAACCACCAGCCACCAAGGCTTCGGCCAAGGGCCGCGCATGGGCCACGTCATGAACGACCAAGACCGGAATAATCGGGGCCAGCGCACAAATCTTTTTCGTGGCAATACTTGCAGCGTGAGGAAGCATGTTCAGTCCTTTAAGTTATCTTAAATGCAGCTGGCACCGGTATCGGCAGAGCGTACCAAGGATCGGAAGTTCGCAAACAATTCACGCCCTTGCCCATATTCATTGCCGCTTAAGTCAGCGGTGACAAGGGGGCGGTCCATCACGCCCTCGGTTACAATGTCCAAACGACCATCACGCGCATCTACCCGCAGGATGTCCCCATCAGCGATCCGAGCAATGGGGCCGCCATCAACCGCTTCCGGGCAGACGTGTATGGCTGACAGAACCTTGCCAGACGCGCCAGACATGCGGCCATCAGTGACAAGCGCCACGTTCAACCCGCGTGCCTGAAGGTTTGCCAGCACCGGCGTGAGGCTGTGAAGTTCTGGCATACCGTTGGCCTTTGGACCTTGAAAACGCACCACGACAATCACATCATCCGTAAACTCGCCCGCTTGATAGGCCGTTTTCACAGCATCCTGATCATGGAAAACACGACATGGTGCTTCAACGATGTGATGCTCTGGCTTCACGGCAGAGACTTTTGTCACAGCCGCCCCAAGTGAGCCATCAAGCCGCTTGAGGCCACCCGTAGGCTGGAACGGATCAGAGGCCGGGCGCAGGATTTTATCGTTTAGTGTTTCAGTTGGCCCCGGAACCCAAGTCACTTCATCACCGGACAGTTTTGGATCTTGTGTATAACGCTCCAATCCTTTGCCCGCGATTGTTGTCACGTCGTTGTGCAGCAATCCCGCACTCAACAATTGACCGATCATATAGCCCAACCCGCCAGCCGCATGGAAATGGTTCACGTCTGCCAAGCCGTTTGGATAGACCCGCGCCAACAAAGGCGTCACATCAGCAAGATCAGAGAAATCATGCCAATCGAGGATGATCCCCCCGGCCCGCGCCATCGCGACCAGATGGATCAGCAGGTTCGTTGACCCGCCCGTCGCGTTCAAACCCACTATACCGTTCACATAAGCCCGTTCATCCAGCACGTCACAAACCGGGGTATATTCATCACCCAGATGGCTGACCGCGAGTGCGCGTTTTGTGCCCGCAATGGTCAATTCATCACGCAACGGCGTGTTGGGATTCACAAAGGACGCACCCGGCAAATGCAGCCCCATGAATTCCATCAACATCTGATTGGTGTTCGCAGTCCCATAGAACGTACAGGTGCCCGGGCCGTGATAGGCGGCCATCTCGGCAGCCATCAACTCTGCGCGGCCCACTTCGCCAGCTGCAAATTTCATCCGCACGTTCGCTTTTTCATCATTGCTAATGCCCGACACCATTGGTCCGGCAGGCAGGAAAATTGACGGCAGATGCCCAAAGGCTTGGGCGGCAATCACCAAGCCCGGCACGATTTTATCGCACACACCCAGATAAACAGCCGCATCAAAAGTATTGTGGCTTAAACCGACACCTGCCGCCATTGCGATCACGTCACGCGAAAACAAACTAAGCTCCATACCCGCAGTGCCTTGGGTCACGCCATCACACATCGCGGGCACGCCGCCAGCAACCTGCGCTGTACCGCCCACTGCGCGGGCCGCAGCGCGGATCACTTCGGGGAAACGCTCAAACGGTTGATGTGCGGACAACATGTCGTTGTAGGTGGTGATAATGCCGATATTCCCCGCAGATTTGGTTGCAAGCGCCGCCTGATCTGGCCCCGCAGCGGCATAGGCATGCGCCTGACCACTGCACGACAAATGCGCCCGTGCGGGGCCCTCTTCAGCAGCGCGACGCATCCGCGCCAAATAGGCGCCACGTGTATCAGCGCTGCGTTCAATAATCCGGTCGGTAACGCGGGTGATTGTATCGTTCAACATGTCGGCTCCGATCAGGTGTACGTGGCAGTTGATTTAGGCAGACGCCAGCAATTGACCCAACACGCGGGCCGTATCGTTCATCCGGTTCGAAAACCCCCATTCGTTATCATACCAACTGACAACGCGGACCATCCCACCGTCTGTAACCTTAGTTTGTGGTGCGGCATAGGTTGATGAATGGGGATCGTGATTATAATCAACCGATACCAATGGATCAGTTTCATAGCCCAAAACACCCGACATGGGTCCGTTTGCAGCGGCTTGCATCGCGGCATTGATCGCCTCTACGGTGGCTGGCTTTTTGGGCATAAAGCTAAGGTCAACTAGAGACACATTCGCGGTTGGCACCCGCACAGCGGACCCTTCAAGAACACCTACCAGATGCGGAATAACCTGGCTGATCGCAGCAGCGGCACCCGTCGATGTCGGCACCATAGACAATGCAGCAGCGCGGCCGCGGTATGGATCACGGTGCGCAGAATCATGGCTGGGTTGATCACCGGTATAGGCGTGGATTGTCGTCATATAGCCCGTTTCGATGCCAAAATTATCATCCAGCACTTTAGCAATCGGCGCGAGGCAATTGGTGGTGCAGGATGCATTCGACACAATCTTGTCTTCGAGGGTCAGATCCGCATGGTTCACGCCGTAGACAACTGTACGATCCACGTTTTTGCCGGGTGCAGAAATCAGCACACGTTTGGTGCCATTCTCAAAATGCGCTGCCGCCTTATCGCGTTCTGTAAAGAAGCCGGTACATTCATAGGCTACATCAACGTCCGCCCAAGGCAGTTTGGCCGGATCACGCTCTGCTGTGACACGAATCGCCTGACCCGCCACGTGTAGGGTATCCCCGTCCAATCGCGCATCACCCTTTAGGCGGCCATGAACACTATCGTATTTCAGCAAATGCAAAAGTGTCTCGGGTGCGGCCAAATCATTGATAGCAACCACTTCAATACCGTCAAAACCGTTCTCTACCAAGGCCCGCAAAACACAGCGCCCAATACGGCCAAAGCCATTAATTGCAATTTTCGTGGTCATGATAATTGTCCCCTAAAAGGCTTTCGAGATTGCACAGATATATCCGTTAGCGCTAACATATCATAGTGGCATCGAAAATCAATCACCTTTGCAACCGTTGAACTACACAGACTATTGGGTATTCTGCATAGCAACGCACATCAAACGAGCAGGTCGGGCAAAAATGACAAACACAGACAACACCGTGCTGATCGCAGTCGATGGCGGTGGCACCGGATGCCGGGTCGCAGTTGGCACTGTCGCGGGCGGTATCATTGCCGAAACACGCGGCGGGCCTGCGAACGTCAGCACCAGCTTTGAAGGCTCAATCACCAACATTACTGAAACCGTGATGCAAGCGCTGCAAACGGCAGAAATGGCTGGTGCAAATCTGGCTCATACGGTCGAACATATTGGCGTTGCGGGGGCAAATACCGAAGATAAGATGCGCCAAGTCGAACAAGCATTACCCTATGGTAGATGCCGCGCAACAGGTGACCGCGCGACAACAGTTGCAGGCGTTTTAGGTGCCGACGATGGCTATGTCCTTGCTCTTGGCACCGGGACAATCATTGCCCGCCAAGACAATGAACAAATGACCACCGTTGGCGGCTGGGGGTTTCAACTGTCTGATCAGGCCTCTGGCGCATGGTTGGGCCGCACTTTGCTTACGCGCATTTTGCTAGCCGAGGACAGGCTGGTTAAACACAGCCCCCTAAGCCGCGAAATCTGCGCACGCTTTGGTGGGGGTAACGAGCTGGTTATATTTAGTAATTCCGCAAAACCGAGCGACTATGCCAAATTCGCCCCCGAGATTGTCAGCGCAGCAAAAAGCGGGGATGCGATGGCCTTGGCCTTATTGGACGAAGGCACACAATACGTGGAAAGCGGGTTGAGCGCACTGGGGTTTCGCCCCGGTGACGCATTATGTCTCTCAGGGGGCGTCGGTCCAAGTTACGGCGCTCATCTTTCTGCGCCATACTTGCAAAACCTGCGTGATCCACAAGGCAATGCCCTGCAAGGCGCGTTTTCCCTTGCGCGCCGCGTGGCTGTTGCGGGGGCTTAGCGCCTTTACCCTGTGAAGGTATTGAAAGCAGGATGATCGATCATAGCACCACCCAATGGATCGCTACCAAAGAACACCTATAGTCAGAACAGGACTCGCGCGAATTCCCCTCGTCATTTCTGTTGCGCGGTTAAACACGTCTTTTCAGGCGTTTTCTGTTTCTATAGAAATCAGATGGTTGTCCCACTTTAGCGCTGACTGCCGTGCGTCGCAGCCCCTGCTGCGCGCGATAGAACGCATCACTCCAGATCCAGACGTTATGACGAACGATGTGCCGCGCGGTGCCACTCCACTCACATCAGCGAAAGCTCTATCTCGGATGAACTGGCCTGTTATGGCATCATACAAATGCACAACGCCACCTCTTGGCGATGTCACCGCAATCTTCTTTCCATCAGCCGAGTACGCAATACTGCCGATGTAATTGTCTAATTGACGCACCTGTTCGGTGGCCACAGTCAGGAGTTCAATGGCGCAGCCGCGGTGGTGCGTGCCAACCAGTGATTGAGCCATTTGGTCGCCCTGCCACTGCATCCCAAAGGCAACCGCACCGCGTTGGCTGACGGCCAAATGGCGGATTGAATTCTTGTGCATTTGCGGGGGCAGCATAGCCACATCAACGACGCTACCATCCTCGATATAGGTGAGGTTTGGCTGCATGCTTGGAATATTCAGCTTTGTACGGCCCGTGTCTGGGTGGGTGTCGATCCCACCATTAGCAACGACAAGTGTTTCCGAGTGATGCAGGCGCTTAATATCATGGGGGCCTATGCCACCACTGTCCCATTCGTCCACGCGGATATATCCACGCGCAACGTCCCAAACACCGATCCGCCCTGCGCCTGCCTCATAGTCATTTTCTGTCGTGAACAGCAGGTCACCATCTGATGCGTACGTGCCGTGTCCGTAAAAATGTCGGTTCGTAGGGGCATGTAGCCTCGTAATCACTTGCCCAGATATACAGTCGATGACGATAGCGAATGTCCCGGGACGGCGGGCAAAGGCGACAGCTTCGGGGCGCGAGGGATGCGTCGCCGCCGCATGGCCACGAGCCGGCAGCGGTATTTTGAAACATACTTGCAGCGCGGCATCAATACCACACAGAACGTATGATCCATCTGGCTGGCCAGCAGCAGATAGAAAGGCTGGTGATCCGGCATCTGCCCAGGTTGGGTTAGGCATCAAGCCCGCAGCCAATAGGCCGCCAAGGAACTGGCGCCGGACCGGACCCGATTTACGCATATCAATCACCATCAAGCGCATTAAACCCCGCCGCCACACCTAGGGTTGGCCCTAGCTCCGTGCGGACAAGGGTACGGATCGCATTGATAGATTGTTGCAGGGCTTCAATCTTGAGGCGTGATTGCGGGTTGGAAACCCCCGCAAAAGTCGGGTCATCCAATGTTACAACAAGCAACGCCGCGCGCTTAAAGCTGGCAAATATGCGTTTGGAAAGGTCTGTGTTATTGCCAGCCAAAGTCATGGCCAGTTCACCCAATGTCGAAATGCTAATGTCGACGTGACGCGCAGATCGCCCTGATCGCCAACTTTCGGCGCGCATAGGCCGGGGGCGTTCAAATGTCCCCAAAGGGCGACCAAGCCGCGTTTCGGATGTGAATTGCAGACCTGTTGTTAGCGCCTTGAACAACTCCTGCAAGACTTCTTCATCTGAGCGGTAGGTGCCAGCTAAATTTGGTGATAACAGGCGCGCTTTGTAGTCTGATTGCCAGCCCTCAAGGATGGCACTGCTGGTCGATGCGATGTCTGCTGCAACCGTCTGAATAAGGGTGCATATATAGTTTGGATCGCCTGTATCATATAACGCTTGATCATAAAGCAGGAACTCCATTGCATAGAAACCGCGGGCCGCAATAGAGACTTGAGTATAGTCCTCGGGCGATGTTCCAACGGGATCATGTTCTGCGATCAAGCCTGCAAGCGAGCGTGGTGTGGCCCCCCTGCTATCGGGCCAGAAAGCCAGTGCAAAGGCGCGATCATCCACTTCTGTAGGACCAAAGCGCAGATGGCTCACCAAAATCCATGCGTCAAAGGTGTCAGCGAAGGTTGTGCGCAAAACCTTTGAGGTCGGATCGCAATCTGTCAGTGCTGTTTTGAGAAACGTATCTGCGCGCAGGTCCAACCCCCTGAATCCGTTGATGATATGGTTCTCAACAACGTTCGCGATGATCTCTTTGGTGGCCTGCGCCTGCGCGCTGATCGGGAGCAATGCAATCACAACACTTAGTAATATATGTTTCATAGGCTCTCCAAATAGGCGATCAGGGCATCCCGATCTTGCACATCCAATTGTATCACAGCATCGCGCTGAGATTGTGCTTCACCACCATGCCATAGCACCGCTTCCAAGATTGACCGTGCACGACCATCATGCAGGAAATAGGTGTGGCCGCTGACCTGCTTAGTCAGGCCAATGCCCCACAGCGGCGGGGTGCGCCATTCGCTTCCCGTTGCGCGTACTTCAGGACGGTTATCGGCCAAGGCTGGCCCCATATCGTGCAGCAACATATCGGTGTAGGGCCAGATGAGTTGAAAGCTCTGTTCAGGTTGACCCTCAAGGCGGTGCGTCACAAAGCTGGGTGTGTGACAGGCTGTGCAACCTGTTTGGTAGAACACCTCTTTGCCACGCAAGACCTGTGAATCATCTACCCCCCGACGGGCAGGTACGCCAAGGTTTCGGCTGTAGAACGTCACAAGATCGAGGCCCTCAGCATCGATTTCAAAGACGCGTTCATCCATATCGCCATGGATTGCAGCCTGACAAGCGGTCTGTGCATCGCTACATTCCCCGCTGCCCGCAGGATGCAATGGGGATGAAATGCCGATATCACCCGCAAATGCACCTGCTGATTGCTCCAAGACTGTGGGGGTGCCCGCTTTCAACCCGAAACGTCCTAACATGGGTTGGTCGTGAACTATGGACCAGACGACGTTAGGGCGTCCTGAAATACCATCACCGTTCATGTCATTTGGGTCTGCCCGGGCTAGGATGTCAGCCGCCGGGATCGCCTCAAGTAACCCAAGGCCGATCATCTGCGGCGCGATACGGGGGCTGAGCATTGCATCAGGGTGCAGCGGGCCATAGCCCAAATCAGCCGCCCGATATGTTGGGTGGCGCAATGACACCTCTTTGCCATCAGCCAGCGTGATGGTTTCTTCGATATATGTGATATCCAGACGGTATTCAGACGCATGACCTTGCACGGCAAAATCTTGCAATTGCGTACCATAGGTCGGGTCTGGCCGGGTCATAATATAGTCTGCAATCTCGGCCATGGCCGCATCTGATGGGCCCGGAATGGAGATCCGTAGAAACATCGAAATTGAATTATCGTCAGCATTTTCAGGCGGGTGGCCACGACCATCTTTGATGTGACAGCGTTGACAAGATCGCGCGTTATAAAGCGGACCAAGCCCATCAGACGCTAGCGTAGAAGACGGTGAAGACACCCAAAGTTTGCGGAACAATCCGTTACCAACCTTAAAAGTCAGCTCATCCTCAAAGGTGATGTTCCCCGATGGTTTAGAAAACGCATCAGCTGAATTGATCACACGCACAGTCGCGGCACCACCTGGGCGTTCCTCAAACTTTTGTGTGGTGGAAAAATCTGTCGCCACTGCCGTCACAGCCGCAATGCGAGCAGCCTCTTTGTCGGTGCGGGGGATCACATTTAGATGCGGATCACCAAGGTTCCACATTGTATTTTCTGCGGAACCTAGATGTTGCGAAGCAGTGTCTGCAAACGCAACACTGCCTGCGACCAATGTGACGAGTAAAAAGTTACTCAGCTTCGTCCATTTTATTTGCCTTAAGCTGGGCATGTTATCTTTACCAAATTTGGCCGCGAGATCGCGTTGGGTTTAACAGAAGTTGAGATACATGTTTCGTCCGCAAGCTGTTCCTCAAAGGGGTTTCCGGTCCAAAATCATCCACCCCTTCGCAGTGCGCGCGGGCTTGCTCATACATATCACACACCTCAGTCGCCGCAGTCCGCGACCTTACCAAATGCGCGCACGCTATTTCAGATGTTATGATGGTCTTGTCATCCGACGCCTGCACCCAATCGATAGCTGCGTTGATGTCGTGGCCGATGATATTCTGACAGTGACATATGATCATAATGACAAGACCCTGATTGATTTACTGGAATACCGCGTCTGGATCGTCCAGGCTGTCTGAACCTTCAAACGCGATACCATCGAGTCCCAGCAAAGTGACGACACGTTCGATGGAACGGGTTTGGTCGATCAGACCATTAACCCCCCCCATAATAAGGGCTTCGCCAGCTTCGTTGCCACGTTCCAACATCTGGTCGTATGCAAAACCCGCCTCAGCAGCAGTTTTGATGCGCCCAAGCGACATCATTGCCATGCTCAGTTTGCCGCGCATCTCTGCGTCGAGGTCGGCATCGGCTTCAGCAACCATATCTGACAGGGACGGACCAGAAACCAAAGTACCATCGATGCGGATGTATTCGCCCAAATAGACATTCTGGACCCCCATGCCATCATAGAAATGGTCATTGTGGGTGTTGTCCGCAAAGCATGAGTGTTCTTCTTCGGGATCATTCAGCATCACACCAAGGCGCATGCGCTCTCCAGCGACTTCACCGTATGACAAGGACCCCATGCCAGTCAGCATCGCGGCCAATCCTCCATCTTCATTCGACGTCACTGCGGCACGCGCAGCCCCGCCATCAGCCCATTGTGCCACCATCCACTCCAGATCAGACACCAGCAGATCGGTTGCCGCGCTCAGGTATTCACCACGGCGGGTGCAGTTGGCATTCGTGCAGTCATCACCCATTGCATAGTCCGTCCAAGGACGCTGACCTGCGCCTGTCCCGTGACCATTCAAATCTTGGCCCCAAAGCAGAAATTCAATCGCATGGTACCCAGTGGCGACATTGGCCTCCACTCCGTCAGCTTCGTGCAGTGTATCGGACAACAAGGCAGGCGTTATCGTGGTCGCGTCGATTTCCTTACCCGACAGCGTGAACATTGGGCTGGCGATAATATTCAGTGCTGCAAATTCGTTTTCGTCAGAAGGGCCACCATAAGATGCATCCACATAATCAATCAGGCCCTCGTCAAGCGGCCAAGCGTTCACCTTGCCTTCCCAATCGTCAACGATGGCATTGCCAAAGCGGTACACCTCGGTTTGCTGGTACGGGACACGTGCCTCAAGCCATGCCTGACGGGCTATCGTTAGGTTCTCTGCTGAGGGACTTTCAACCAGCGCAGTGACAGCAGTTTGCAATCTTTGGGCCGTCATAAGGCTATCGCCATATTTCGCAACAGCGATAGCAGCATAGGTATTCAGAACCTCTGCTTTCTCGATTGCAAAGGCTGGGGATCCAATCGAGAGCAGCGCAACCGAGGTCAGCATGTGTGATCGTTTCATATCGTTTTCCTATCAGTGAAGTGTCTTTGAGGTTTGTTTTGACGTGACCAAATCTCGAGGTGCGGCCAAATGCATTCGCTTGAGGGCAAGTCCAAAATCGGTGGCAAGGGATGCAATCAAGGGTGCCACGTCGGGCCGCACCAACAATGTTGCAATCAACAACGTGTCTTCGCGTTCCCCGTCCGTTGCGGTGGCAATGAAATTGGCAAAACAGGATTCATCGGACCCAATACACTTACATTCAACAGAATGGCGCATCAGTGGCCTGCGGCCATGTATTGCACATAGATTGCAGAGTTCCTGAAATGTTTGCCAAGCTTTACGTCCCTGGTGTGTGCCAAGGCTGTTGGTAAAGTCGGTACACACTTTTGCTTGAGATTCACCGCCATCACACCACAGACGCAGATAGATCACCGACGCCGCCTCAATACTGTCGAGTTCGGTGATATAACCAACGGGGGCACCGCCACGGTTTTGCTGTGCAGCGGTCATTTTGTCAGGATCAACTTGCCAGCCCGCGTGATCCGCAGGGTATAGATTTGATTACCCAACACAATCTGCGCTTGATCGCCACCTTTGGTCATATCTTCGGCGTTGTATGTCGGCAGGGCGTTGGGTGCGGGCGCTATCGTTTCTTTAGCGGAATGAAAGGACATCAGGTATGCCCCCCGATTTGCTGTGGGAACCGATCAACAAGCCATTCCAGACTAAATCCTTCGACGCTGCCGTGCTGGTACAACACCTCAGCGATCTCTGATCTGTCTGGTCTAGGTGTGCAGCGGTCGTGGTTTTCGTCTTTCAAATCTTCAAGTACATTCTTCATTTCGCCCGTCCTTTGATCTATCGCCGTTGATCTATCGCGTTTCGGGCTTCCCTCGCTTAACAAGGGTGGCTGGATGACCTTAATTCTGAGTGATTTAGTATGATATGTCAATCTGACTCTTTTAGTCTGAATTAAAACTACCTTCTTGACTCTTTTACTAAGATTTCAAACCATTTTGCATGATACTAAGATCCACCTTAGCATCCCTCAGAACCTGTCACGGTTTGGCCCCGCACTTTTTGAAAGATTCACTGCACCAAATGACTCTGGCGATGAAGCTTAAATTAAAGAGAAAAATATCATGATGGGTGCGCAACAAACTGGCCGACTGGTTCGTTTGGAATCAAGTACCGGATGATCTTGCGAATAGTGCGTTAAAGCTGGCCTAGACCGAGTCAATTCCCTGTGTCGAAGACCAAAACGACTGCCATCAAATGGCTTCAGAAATGCATTTATGTGTAAAATCGCCACCTCAGGTCACGATCAGCGTAGCGCCTACGAACCAAAATGGATACTCCCTTTAAGGCATCACAAGATGAGTTGATCAATTGTTTTTGGGTGTTCGGTCAATGGCTCATACCCGGTTTCTGTAATGATAAAACTATCCCCGATTTGGGCACGAAAACCTTGGACTGTGACGGACCCATCCACGGCAAGAACCATACCCGGCTGAAGTACTGTTATATCCCCTGTAACCAGTTGCGGGACTTCCAAAAAGCTAAAGCCTGTCGCACGGCCACAACGGAACGGATATTCGTATCCTGCCCCTTGAATGACCTCAGCATAAGCTGCGTGAACACTCTCGGCTGTGACGCCGGGGCGCAATGCATCAAGGGCCGCTTGCTGGCTGGCCAATGCGACCTCATAGACCTTCGCCTGAGACGGATCCGCCATTTCACCAATCCAGAAAGTTCGATCAAAACCCAATTTGAAACGGTGGAAATTGGTCATCCCGCAAAAGCACAGAAACACTGGCTCACCATGGTGCATGATACGTGTCGTGGCGCGGTGATGGGTCTTGGTGATCGTCTCTCCAGAGGCCATGATTTGCAAGAAATGCGTATTCGGAGACATATCGGTATCGTCGTAATACGCGGCCAATAGGGCTGCCGCTTTGCGCGTGCCAGCTTGTGATGTGGCAAGAGCAACCTCGTATTCAGGCACACCATCCCCGATGGCTGAGCGGCCTGCGTTCATCATAGCATTTGCAACCTGACCTGCATGGCGGGCAAGCTGTAGTTCATGCGTCGATTTGATCATCCGCATCTGCGACAAGATCGGGGTGACTGAAGTAAGGTTCTGCGCGCCAACCAGCTCATCCAAGTATCGGCGTACAAGGGCGGGCATGTGGTCTGGCTCTATCCCGATACGTTCGCCCTCTTGCACCGCAACGGGCAATTCAGCGCGCCATTCCGCCCCCATGCCGTCATTCCACGCTGCAATCTTGTCCACGCGAGCCGCGGCCTGAGCGCTGTTGAGGTCAATCGAGGGCGTGATAAGCAGGCTTGGACCAGCGCGCGAAACCACCAGAATGGTCGGGCGGCCAAACTCCATATGCAAGTAATCGTAATACCCCGTGAGGTAATAGACATTGTCGTCATCAGTGATGAGAGCGACATCAATGCCGTTCTTTGCCATTTCTGTGCGAAGGGTGATCATACGCGCTTCATACATGGCTACTTCCCCCCGTTTTCGGATTTTGGTAGTCGGTCACGTACCAGTTGCGTCCAAAAGGCAGCACCAATGGGCAATAGATCATCGTTAAAATCATAGTCATCCGAATGAAGCGGCTGGGCACACGGCCCTTTTTGCCCATTGCCCATCAACAAAAAACACCCCGGAACAGCGGCACAAAAATGAGCGAAATCCTCTGAAAAGCTCATCGGCTCGCGATTGCCTTCCGCTTCCAGCCCCATTGCAAGGGCCACATCTACAACCGCGCGGGTTGGTTCAGGTGCATTGAGCGTTTCAATGAACTCTGTATTGAACCTAACGGATACCGTTACGCCGTGGGCCGCGCCAATACCTTGCGCAATCTGGCGCATCAGACGATCAACCTCTTCTCGATCTGCAGGCATCCGTGCACGCACATCACCTTTGAGCGTTGCCGTGCCCGGCAAAACATTGCGTTGCCCATCGGTGAGGAATTCCGTCACCGAAACGACAACCCCAGCACCGGGTGCCAGCTTGCGCGAGACGATGGTTTGCAGCGTTTGCACAATCTCTGCCCCGATGGTGATCGCATCGCGCCCAACCTGCGGCATCGAAGCATGCCCACCCTGTCCTTCGATCAGGATTTCGAACAGGCTCTCGCTAGAACAGATTTGACCGGCCCGGGTGGAAACCTGCCCCACAGGCGCGCCGGGAAGGTTATGGATCGCATAGATTTCCTCGACAGGAAACCGCTCCAAAACACCCTCAGTAATCATGGCCTGCGCGCCCAGTCCGTGTTCTTCATTGGGTTGAAAAATGAACACCACAGTGCCGTTAAATTCGGCGTCTTTCACCAACCTCGCAGCTGCCCCTAAAAGCATCGTCATATGGCCGTCGTGGCCACAGGCATGCATCACGCCAGACGTCTGGGACACATAGTCATGCGTGCTTATCTCATGAATTGGCAGCGCGTCCATATCGGCCCGCAAACCAATGGCACGATTGCCTTTCCCACGCTTTAGGACACCGACAACGCCCGTACCGACATGCGTCTCAATACCGAGCCCCTCAAGGATGCCCGCGACGCGCGCTTTCGTGTTTTCCTCGGCAAACCCAAGTTCGGGCGTTTTATGAAATTCATGGCGTAGGGCGATAAGGTCTAGTGGCGGCATCAATTTGTCTCACTGAATGGTTTCGGAATAAGGTTACCTTGAATAATGGGGCATGCTGGTAAGAATCCGACCTTTCACAGCGCAGTTTAGATGCCCCTCAAATGTCTTTGCAAATCCGTAGGGCGTCATACAGGGCGGCATGGACATTGCGGCCAGCGATGGCATCACCTAGCCGCGCCAGAAGATATCCCCCCTCAGCATCAGAAGCCTCCAGTGGATTTGCCCCTGTCACCATACCAACTTGATCGGTTTGACCCCGGTTCAGCGCGCCCTGCTTTAAGTCGTGAAAAAGCCCATCCATCGGGGTAACGCCATGCTCAACGACAACGTGATCGACGACCCGAACGCAGGTCTCATCCGTCAACACATGACGCAGTGTGACTTCCTTGCGATTGCCAAAAGAGGCGACGCCAACCAAATCTTGGAAACACTCAAAACGTACACCTTGTTTGGCAAGGTCACGCAGCACCACGGCGGAATTCGTGGGGCCAAGATCATGCGCCGATGCGCGATCGGGTGAAACGTGTTTGACCGAACACCCCATGCGCGCCATGACGTCAGCACAGACCAAGGCTGGGTGGTCGCCAACCTCATCGAACAACAGCACATCGCCTGTCAATCGCGCCTCACCTGACAGAACGCTCCAAGACGAGGTCGTCATTTCTGCGCCATCAACTTCGGGCAAATCCGGCCAGCCACCTGTTGCGATGATCACCACGGCTGGGCCTTCAGCCAGAACTTCGTCAGTTTCGGCAAATGCGTTCACTCGGATATCTACGCCAAGGCGCGTCACTTCACCAATCAACCAATCCGCGACGCCCCAAATCTGACGGCGAGTCATACCGGTGCAGGCCAACTTCAACTGGCCGCCCAACCGGTCACTGGCCTCGAACAATACAACTGAGTGCCCTCGTAACGCACAAATCCGTGCAGCCTCCAATCCGCCAGGTCCGCCCCCCACAATGACAACTTTTTTCACCTTGCTCGCATTGACTATTACATGCGGCATCGACCCTTCGCGTCCTGTGGCCGCATTGTGGCCGCAAACCGCAGCCTTACCTTGGTTCACACGGTCCACACAGTAACCGAGGCCTACACAAGGACGAATACGATCCTCGTCTCCTCGCGCCATCTTTTCAACCAGATGGGGGTCCGCCATATGCGCGCGTGTCATCCCGATCAAATCAACATGGCCCTCAGCAACAGCATGACGGGCTGTTGCAATGTCCGCCACACCACCTGCGTGAAAAATCGGCAGATCCACAGCTTTGCGAATACGGCCTGCCACGGTCAGATGTGGTGCGGATGGCATGCCCATTGGCGGGACCCACCCAGCAAGCCCCAGATCATCGTAAGGTGCCCCTACAAGAATGTTCAGAAAATCAACCGCGCCCGTGGCGGTAATCTTTTCAGCGATCTGCACACATTCATCCGCATCCAAACCACCCTTGGCCAACTCGTCCCCTGTTAATCGCATTCCGATAATCAAATCAGGCCCAACAGCATCCCTTACGGCCTCAAGGACCTGCATCGTCAACCGCAGCCGATTGTCGAGCGAGCCGCCATAGTCATCTTCACGATTGTTGATCAAAGGCGACAGGAATTGCCCCAAGAGATGTGAATGAGACAGCAATTCTATCCCGTCAAAACCACCTTGCTGACACCGGATGGCTGCATCTGCAAACTGTGCGATGATGCGATTGATATCTTCCGCTTCCATCACTTTGGGAAACGATCGATGCGCGCGCTCGCGTGTTCCTGATGGTCCCAACACAGGTAACCAATGCCCATCATCCCACGCCGTGCGCCGCCCCATATGGGTGATTTGACACATCACTGCGGCCCCATGTGCGCGAACGCCGTCAGTCAATTTTTTGAACCAAGGGATGATGCTATCATCACCTGCATATAGCTGACCAAAGACCGATGGACTATCCGGTGCAATATTCGTTGACCCACCGATGATCGTCAGACCAATACCACCTTTCGCCTTTTCCTCATGATACAATCGGTATCGATCACGCGGATGCCCGCCTTCTTCATAAGAGGGTGCATGTGCCGTGCTCATAATGCGATTACGTAGCATGAGATGGCGTATCTGAAAGGGCTCAAGAAGCGGGTCAGTTTTCATGTTAAGTGCCTTTTCGAGAGCATCCAATCGCGCACGATCTCTGCTTTGGGTGTTAAGGCGCGGGATTTCGACCAGACCAGATAAAACGCCTTTCCGGTTTTCCATGTCCATTCTGGCCGCGCGGCAAGCATTCCTTGCTCAACCAAAGGATCAACAAGATGATGCCAGCCAAATGCAAAGCCCTCTCCGGCCATGGCGGCCTGAAGGACAAGCGCATAGTCATTTAGTCGCAAGCCACTGCGCGGCGGCAGTTCCCTTACCCCGAATTCGCTGAACCAGTGATGCCAGGATGGACGTTCTCGGATCGGTTCTTCTAGATGAATTAAACGCTGGTGTAACAACCCCGGCACATTGCGCAGGTTCACCGCCGCCGCCATGACCCTAGGGGCCGCGATGGGATAAATCGCCTCTTCTGCGATCAGTTGACAGTCGCAATCTGGCCAATAACCAGTACCAAGGCGCACAGCCAAACTAATGGTTTCAACATTCAAATCCGGCTCGCGGTCACTGGATTGCAATCGCAAATCAATGTCAGGATTCCTTTGCTGAAAGGGCCCAATCCGGGGCAGCAGCCAATAGTTGTTAAAGGCAGAAGACGCGCTGAGCGTCACATGGTCATTGCTGGTAAATTGCCTAATGGACGCGGCCGATTGCGCGAGGTGCTCAAAGGCGCGTGTAACATCAGCAAACAGACGGCTCCCTGCATTTGTCAGTGTTATCTTACGGTGACTGCGTTGGAACAACTGCACACCCAGCGATGCCTCCAACTGTTTGATTGATGCACTCACTGAAGGTTGCTGTACGTTCAATTCCTGTGCGGCCATCGTAAATGAACCCGTACGCGCAGCGGCCTCAAAAACAACGAGGTGACGGGGTGAAGACAATTGAGACCAGAGCTTTTGCATAATCTGACATTATCCAAAGCATCGGAATTATCAACCGTCACAGCAGGGCGAATTACAGATACCTTTGGGCAACTGAAAAAGGGAGAGCTTTTGCATGGCACGTCGATCAGGCACATCACGCAGACGGGATTCTGCGCCAACAGGTGTACCCGCCTCACCCTTCATTCAACGTAAAATCCCACATTATGATGTGCTTGATGATGAACAGATCGAAAAACTAGAAAGCCAAGTAGACTGGATATTGCAAGATGTCGGCATCACCTTTCGTGATGACCCTGAGGCGCTCGCGTTGTGGAAACGTGAAGGGGCAACCATTGATGGCGATAATGTGCGTGCCTCTGCCGATTGGATTCGCGCCTTATGTGCCAAGGCCCCCAGTGAATTCACCCAGCTTGCCCGCAACCGCGAACGATCCGTGACTATTGGCGGGAATAATCAGGTTTTTGCCCCGATTTACGGCGCGCCGTTTGTACGTGATCTGGAAGGCGGTCGGCGCTATGGCGATATCGCCGCGTTCAAGGATCTTGTGCGCCTCTCCTATATGCACCCAAATCTGCACCACGGTGGTTTTGTGACCTGCGAACCCTGCGACGTGCCTGTCAGCAAACGCCACCTTGATATGCTGCTGGCCCATATGACCCTAAGCGACAAACCACATCTGGGCGCAATCACCGAGATGAGCCGCGCCCAAGACAGCGTTGATATGGCCGAGATCGTGTTTGGCCCGGATGTGATGGCCGAGAATTGCGTGATCATGGGTAACGTCAACACCAACTCTCCCCTGTTGGTGGACAAGGTCGTGACCGAAGCCGCGCGGGTCTACAGCAGCCGGGGTCAGGGCATGATCGTTGTGCCATTCATCCTGTCAGGTGCCATGGGGCCGGTTTCAACGGCTGCATCCGTTGCCCAAGCCATGGCCGAGGCGATGATGGTCTGCGCCTATGTGCAGTTGCTGCGCCCCGGTGCGCCATTTGTGCTGGGCAATTTCCTGTCGTCGATGTCGCTCAAATCCGGTGCGCCAACATTTGGGATGCCGGAACCGATTATCTCAAACTATGCGATTGGCCAACTTGCCCGACGCGCGGGTCTGCCACTGCGCTGTGGTGGGTCGCTGACCGCCTCCAAGATCGAGGACGCGCAGGCGGCTTACGAAAGCGCGGATTCCATGCATTCCACAATGTTGGCAGGCGCAAATTTTGTGCTGCATGCGGCGGGCTGGCTAGAGGGCGGTCTTTGCACAGGCTTTGAAAAACTGATCATGGATGCAGATCGTTTGGGCAGTTATCAAAAGGTGCTTGATCAGGGCCTCGATACTTCGGACGAGGCGATGGCACGCGACGCCTACGGCGAGGTCGCGGCAGGTGGTCATTTCCTTGGCTGTGCACATACGATGCGCAATTATCAGGATGCCTTTTATGAGCCGAAACTCAGCGACAGTGAAAATGTCGAAAGCTGGGAAGAAGGCGGAAGCCATGACATGCGTAAACGCGCCCACGGACGTTGGACACAAATGTTGAAAGAATACGAAGCACCACAGATTGATATTGCCCTCAAAGAAGAACTCGACACGTTTGTAGCCAAGCGCAAAGAGGAACTGCCAGATGCTTGGTATTGAGAAATGAGCACCGAATACCCCCCAAATAGGTTATATAATGATGCAGAACATCATTGCTTAGAGATGTTGATACGCAGACTGACGCAAGCAAATGAAAATTTGCAGCGCCTATATGATTTGAACGGAAACAATTCCGCTGAAGACTGGGCGCAAAATCATCTCAAATCTGAGGATGCCGAAATCTTATTCGTCGTAAGAATTGCGCAAGCTAGTCAATGGGCAAAAGAACTTCTTAAACTTAGAAAAGGCAGTGAGCATCAAGTGTTCAGGAGTGAACTTTCTGAGTTTCAAGAGCATGTGAAAGAAATCACAAGATTGCGCGATTTCCATGCTCACGAGGAAGAATATGCATCCGGTAGAGGTAAGCATAGAAAAGATTTCGAAAAGCCATCAATTCTTCCGTTTTTTGATGGTAATGGCCTTTCCCGAGTTTCCTTTCAAAACTGCGATATCACCCAAGGGAATCAAACGATAGGACTCAAGAATGTTGTATTGTTAGCAGGGCGTGTCGATCCAAAAGATGTTTTGACTGAGCTTGCTCCGACCGTCCAAAAACTGATCGAAAGACTGCAACTAGCACGCGTAGAGCGGCAAAACGACAAGGATTAGCGTATGCCCGAAATTCAAAACGACGAAACCGCCACAGGCAAACCCCTGCCGTCCCACGCAAAAGTCGTTGTCATCGGCGGCGGGGTTGTTGGTTGTTCGATCCTGTTTCACCTTGCCAAATTTGGTTGGAAAGACGTGGTTCTGCTGGAACGTGACGAACTGACATCCGGATCCAGCTGGCATGCTGCTGGGCAAATCCACACGATCTCATCCGATCCCAATATTTCGCGCCTGCAAAGCTATACCATTGATCTGTATAAAGAGATTGAAGAACTGTCAGGACATTCCGTGGGTCTTCACATTACAGGTGGGTTCTATGCAGCCTCAACCAAAGAATGGTATGACTACCTCAAACGCGAGCGCTCAAAAGCGCGGTATATGGGTTTAAACCAAGAGTTCATCAGCCCCAAGGAACTCGCTGAACGGCACCCGTTGATTGATCCCAAGCATTATCATGCCGCGTTGTGGGACGACCAAGACGGTGATCTTGACCCATCTGGTGCGACCTATGCCTTTGCCAAAGCCGCACGTGTTCACGGCGCGCAATATTTCACCCACTGCGGTGTGACGGCGATGTCGCAGCGCCCAGACGGATCATGGGATTTGACCACACCAAAGGGCCAGATCAACGCAGAGCAGATCGTGAATTGTGGGGGCCTTTGGGCGCGCGAGGTGGGGCACATGTCCGGCGTGCATCTGCCCGTGCAACCGATGGAGCATCACTACCTGATCACCGACAAAATCCCAATGATCGCAGACCGGATGGAGAGCATGGGCGAGGCAGGCCGCCTGCCCGCTGGCATCGATTATGAGGCGAACATCTATTTCCGCCAAGAACGCCAAGGCATGTTGCTTGGCACCTATGAACCCAAGGGAACACCGTGGAAAGTTGGCGGCACACCTTGGGATTTTGGTCACGAGTTGTTGCAGCCTGATCTTGATCGCATCGCGGATCGTTTGGAGATGTCGTTTGAACGCATCCCCGCGATTGGCGAGGCCGGGATCAAAGACATGATCAACGGCCCCTTCACCTTTGGGCCGGATGGCAACCCAATGATTGGCCCTGTACCGGGGATGAAAAACTACTGGGTGGCTGTCGGCGTGATGGCGGGGTTCTGTCAGGGCGGTGGTGTTGGTCTGACCATGGCCGAATGGATGATTGACGGTGAACCCTCAATTGACGTCTGGGCGATGGATGTGGCCCGCTTTGGTGAATTTGCCACACCTGATTGGGGCACGATCAAATCGACCGAAAACTACGAGCGCCGTTTCGTGATGACCTTTCCGAACGAAACACTGCCCAAAGGTCGGATGCAAAAAACCACCGCACTGTATGATCGCTTGGTCGCCAAAGGTGCCTTGATGAACCAAGGTTTTGGCCTTGAGAACGCGCAGTGGTTTGCTGACAGCCCCGAGGACGCGCACGAAACACCCACGTTTGAACGCAACCGCTCTCACGAGTACGTCGCGCGTGAAATCAAATCGGTACAAGAGGCCGTTGGCGGTATTGAGATCGCAAACTTTGCCAAACATGAATTCAAAGGCGCAGGCGCGCGGGCCTATTTGGACAAAACGCTTGCAGGGTACGTGCCCAAGCCGGGCCGTTTGACGCTAACGCCAATGTTGACGCCCAAGGGCAAGCTTTATGGGGATCTGACCGTCGCTTGTCTGGGTGAAGAACATTTCATGCTGTTCGGGTCGGGCGCCATGCAAGAGGCGCATCGCCGCTGGTTTGAAAAGGACCTCCCCGACGATGTGACATATCAGAACGTCAGCGACGATTGGCACGGCATTGCCCTGTCTGGCCCCAAATCTCGCGCATTGCTGTCCCGCATCACCCGCGACGATGTCTCGGCTGAAGCCTTCAAATTCCGCGACCTGCGCCAAACCTTTGTGGGGGATGTGCCAGTGATCCTGAACCGCATCAGCTTCTCGGGCGAGCTTGGCTACGAGATCTACTGCAAGCCGCAATACCTCCTGCGTCTGGCCACAGCGATCGAAGATGCAGGCGCTGATCTGGGCTATCGCTGGTACGGCGCACGCGCGTTGATGTCGATGCGTTTGGAAAAAGGCTGGGGCGTATGGACGTTGGAATTCCGACCAGATTTTGATGCGGTCGAAAGCGGCATGGATGTCTTTATCAACTGGAAGAAAGACTTTGTTGGCAAGGACGCCACCCAAGCCATCCGCGACGCAGGACCAAAGCAAAAACTGATTACCATGACCATCGGCGTGGATGGCATCGACGTCAGCAATGATGAAGCGATCCTTAAGGATGGCGCGGCGGTTGGGTATGTCTCCTCCGGTGGGTTCGGTCACCGATCCGGGAAATCCATGGCGATGGGCTATGTCACAGCCGAAAATGCGGTGCCGGGCACGGCTTTGCAGGTCGAAATATTGGGCGAATTCTATGACGCTGAAGTGCTGGGCGGGCCGATCTATGACCCCAACGGTGCAAACATGCGCTGCTGAAATGTTTTCAGCCTTGCTCAAATAGAAAACTCATCGACGGGCAACAGGTGGTTTTTCAACACTGTTGCCCAAAAGTTGAGGCATTTGAGCAAGGTGCCCAAAGCAGTTATACGGGATGCTTCAGGACCCTCGCTACAATCTGTGAGAAAGCTATTCCAAGACCAAAACATATCTGCGACTTTTCCG
>CALKXT010000147.1 GCA_938003685.1 uncultured Sulfitobacter sp.
TTCGCATCCCAAAGTTCGGTCCTCACCGTTTCGCGATCATCTTGGAACAGCGGCATGACAGCGACACCGGGGCGGCCCACGGCTGCAACCGCTTCCATCTTGTTCATGTCAATTTTGACCTGCGTGCGGTCCTCTGGGGCAAATTGCCAAAGCTTCACAAAAATCGTGCATCCCTTTTCTGCCCCCGGCGTATGCGCCGATGTGGGCGGATTGCGAATGTAAGATCCTGTCGGGTAATCCCCATGTTCATCCTGAAACACACCGTCCAGAACGATAAATTCTTCGCCACCTGTATGGGTATGTTTGGAAAAATGACTGCCGGGCGCATAGCGCACAATTGTCGTGGCGCGGGCAACTTCATCACCGATCCGATCCAACATGCGACGATCAACACCGGGCATCGGGGACGCTTGCCAGTCAAGCTGATCAGAATGGACAACAACGCGGGTGGTGAAATCGGCGTTCAGGGTCATTTGGCGGTCCTTGTGATTGCTCAGGACCGCCAAAGTAATAGCATAACCAACCAAGGGGTAGTCACGTTTGGGTGTTCGTGCAGTTCGCTATCGTACTTTTTCGATTTGCCAAGTGAACTTTTTGTTTTCGACAGAAGCCATCGGGTGCGGGTCTTCGGTGTCCCAAGACAGATAGGCGTTACACCATTTTTCGTGGGGACAGCCATATGTGCTTTGAATGGAGAAAAGCCCATCTACGTCCTCAGTGATCAACCAATCTACGGGGTCGTTATGTTCCACAGATGCACGTGGGTGTGGGCCGTCTGTGGTGTCCCATGACAACTCCGCATTGCACCATTCCTGAGTGGGGCAATTCCAAGTGTTGAGAATTTTATAGGTGTTTGGCTTCCCTTTTACAGGCTTGATTTTCCAACTAAACCCATCGTCCTCCACGGAAGCCATTGGATGTGGATCGCCGCTATCCCATGACAGGTTCCAATTGCAAAACTGATGGCCGGGACATTTGTAGGTGTTTGAGATCACGAAATCGCCGCGGAAACGGTGTTTATCAATTGTGACGCCCCGCGCTTCAAGGTTTGAGATGATATCCTCAAATTGATTTTCGCTGAATTGTTGCTTGAGCGCGTTGTAGATTCCAAAAACCATCTGTTTGTGAGTTGAGGGAAACCGTTTGATCGACTCGGCGCATTTGGGGTTTTCAGAAATAAAACCAATGGGACTGACGGTGCCGCCAACGCCACCAATGTCATATGTTTGATATTTGGCGGACCACGTACAGACCATAACCAAAAGTTCGTCTTTGTGCCTCTCATAGGCACGTGTTGTGTGTTTGGTTTGAGCATAGCTGGATAGATCGTCCAGCGATTTGCTGTTCTTCTTTTCCCAGCTTGCAGATACTTCGGCGTAATATCCGTCTGCTGCGCTGGCTGGGCGCCACCCTGCCTTACCGCCGATACCAATTTTGCTTTCTGAGGCAGAGGTCATGCGCAAAGTGCGGCCAAGTGTATAGCTTAGCTCTTCTTTCCACGTGCCCTCAGTGCCTGACGGTATGTCATCAAGGTCGCCAAGCGTACTGGAAAATTTGTAATCTATTGTTTTGACCGGCTGCAATCGTGGATTGTTTAGGTCAATTAGGCGTTTGCCGCTCAATTCTGAGGGCGGGGTATCACCATTAATCCATTTATCGAACACAAACCGAACTTTATTGCCGTCCTTGTCGGTGATTTCGACGTCATCAACCCGCCAATCAGATGCAGAGTACGCACCGCTGTTTTCCAACTTTACGATGCCGATGTCAGTCAGGCTGCGAGGGTTCCAAATGATGAAAGTATCAGATTCACCCTCACGAAAGAGCCCACCCCATGCAAAGCCAGGTTTGAAAAGTTCTGGCAGCGACACAAGCGAGTTTAGGCGATAGCGATCACTTTTTCCATCCGTGTTGCTCAGCGTTAAAAAGATGTTGGCGTCAGTACCTGCGCCTGTTCCGGTACTTGTTTTGATTTTAACGCTATACGCGTTCCATTGTTTAGATTTGGCGACGCATGTGCCGCAGTTTTCTGTTACTGTTTGCCGCCCTGACTTCAAAGTTGTGAGAAAGTTAAAGACTGCATTTTCGCTGTCAGGGTGCGTTACTGTGATCTTCTTTAGATCCCAAGCGGGTGCAAAATTACTGTAGGTGAGTTCTACTTTCACCTTTGTAACCCTGCCGATGATATCAGTGCTCGGGCAAAGATAGAGATAATCGGTTGTGTTCGCCGAAAAAGCATTGCCAGAAACGGCACCATCGACGTTGGTAAAACGTGCTCCGGTCCCATTTTCACCAAACAGCGTGATGTCGATCAACCCGTCAGTGCCGCCTTCGTCCCAGTCGCCAGTTTCAATTTTCAAACGATATGAGTTTGCGCATTCGGCCGCGGTAAAGGGTTTTCCTTTCATACGGTCGGTGTGTTGACGGGTGGTTTTTGCATCTGCGAACGTGGGTGCTACGGCGATCAGGGTTGCGACCAAAATGAGCTTCGATAGGACGGACGAAAACCATCTATGAGTGGCGGAAAATGACATGGGAACTCTGGGTTTAATGGATTATTTAAAATGATCTGAATTTTGCTTAATCTTTGTACGTTCCTGCGAAACGAGTCAAGAATTTTCCCGCTTCAGCGACCAAACAAAAAAGCCCCAATGTCATTCAGACATCGGGGTTCAAGTTCACCGAGGGGAGGTGGTGTTCGTATTAAAGGTCGCGGAGTTTACCAGTCGCTAGGACCTTTGTCGGCAAATTCGTGGACCAGAAAATCAATAAAAGCGCGGACCTTGGGCTGTGTGAAACGGCCCGGAGGATAGACAGCATAGATGCCTTGGGTTTCCAGCGGCAGTTCAGGAATTGCATCCTCAACCAGACCTTTTGCCATTGCGTCTGCATAGAGGAAGCTAGGCAGGTAAGCGATGCCAAGACCAGAGATCGCGGCGTTCAGAAGGCTTTGACCATCATTCACCGACAACCAGCCAGCAGTGCGGACCTGACGTTTCTCACCGGAAGGTGCGGTCAGTTTCCAGACGTTGCCAGAGGATTGGTTTGAATAGTGCAACAGCTTGTGATCGTTCAGATCGTCGATCTTTTCGGGCCGTCCGTATTCTTCAAAATACTTTGGTGAAGCGATCATGCGCTTGGTTGTTTCGGTCAGTTTGCGGGCACGCAGGGTGCTGTCTTCCAACTCACCAATGCGCACGGCCATATCGAAACCTTCGCTGATCAGTTCAACGTAGCGGTTGTTGAGGACCATGTTTACCGTGATATCCGGGAAATCGCTCAGGAATTCAGACAATGCGGGGGACAGGTGGTTCACACCAAAGTCAGTGGCAACACTAATTCGCAACAGACCTGAAGGCGCGGATTGCATGGATGTGACCAATGCATCTGCTTCACCAGCGTCATTTAGAACGCGGCGGGCGCGGTCGTAATAGGCAAGGCCAATCTCGGTTGGTGAGACACGGCGCGTTGTCCGGTTAAGCAGACGTGCACCAAGGCGTGCCTCAAGTGACGACACATGTTTGGATACAGCCGATTTGGAGATACCCATTTTCTTGGCGGCGTCGGTAAAGCCCCCCTGATCCACCACTGTGGCAAATGCTTCCATTTCTGTAAGGCGGTCCATGCCCGATCCCTTCAAATACTTATTTCGAGGATCAGTAATGGTGGTGAAATGGGGCAGGTTCAGGGCAGGGGTGGGACAGTACCAAGGTAATTGCAGGGATCGTTCAAGGCATGGAAACAGCGGAACGATCTGTTTCCAAAGTGGATCAGAGCCAGCGGGCGAGTTTTAGAACACCGTACATCAGGGCGGCCAGACCGATCATC
>CALKXT010000148.1 GCA_938003685.1 uncultured Sulfitobacter sp.
GCGACGATCTTTACATTGCGCAGGCGTCTCATATGGTGCGTCCTTATTCGATTCACGGGCCACGTGGCCAAAATGTTAGCGTTAACAATCAAGTTGATATGGCTTTACCCGCCACAGCGATACGAGTCAAAGGTTTCACAAAAATGACGTACCTGCCATACCATATCGAAGGCAGCGACCGACCGGGGCGCTGGTTAGTAACCTGTGATCATGCAGCCAACACAGTTCCCAATGAAATTGCCGGCGGTGATCTGGGCTTGGACGCTACAGATATGGCCCGTCATATTGCCTATGATGTGGGCGCGGCGGGTGTGACGCGCGCCTTGGCAGAAATCCTTGATAGCCCTGCAATATTGTCGAACTTTTCCCGCCTCGCCATTGATCCAAACCGCGGCGAGGATGATCCGACCCTGCTGATGAAATTGTATGATGGCACCATTATACCCGCCAATCGACACGCAGATGCAACAGAACGCGAACATCGGCTGAACCTATGTTATCGCCCCTATCATGATGCATTAACCGGCCTCGCCGCACGCCCTGCGACCGTGCTTTTAGCGATCCACAGCTTTACCCCGCAACTGCGCAACAAGGCACTACGGCCTTGGGAAATCGGCATACTATATGCCAAAGATGATCGCTTTGCCCGCCCTTTGATCGATCACCTGCATGCGGAACACGACCTTACAATTGGAGACAATGAACCCTATTCCGGCCACCTGCCCGGCGACGCGGTTGACCGTCACGCCTTGCAACAGGGCCGCCCCAATGTGCTGATCGAGTTGCGTAATGATCTGATTGCAGATGCGGCAGGACAACAAAAATGGGCTGCGCGCCTTGCACCAATCCTTGAAACAGTCCTTGCCCAGACCCAACTTTGATCTCAAAGGAGACCGCCATGCCAACTCAAACTGAAATCGAACTACAAGCTGCCGCATTCCGTCGCCTGCAAAAGCACCTGATGCAAGACCGCACAGATGTGCAGAACATCGATATGATGAACCTGACAGGGTTTTGTAGAAATTGCCTGTCGCGTTGGTATCAAGAAGCCGCAAATGAACGCGGGATTGAAATGAGCAAAGATGAAGCACGTGAATTGTTTTACGGGATGACCATGGATCAATGGAAAGCAGACTATCAGACCGAGGCTGGGGATGCGAAGAAAGAGGCGTTCAAGACAGCGTTTGAGGAAAACGTGGGAAAGGTGTGAAATCTCCACCTAGGCGAACAGCGCACTAACACCAAAGTTATCGGATGGCTGCATTGAGCCCATCTTGCAGTTTTTCTGTAATGCAGCGAATGTCGGGTTTTGATGCCGACAAGGGTTAGTTTATGGAAATTATGTGCCTAAATGGCTGGGGTGGTAAGCTGCACGAAACCTTGCTGCCTTATGTCCAAACCGCCGCGCCTGAAATCCTATGCTTGCAAGAAGTAGTCCATAGTCCGGCTTCAGAAAAAGATTGGCTGACGTACCGTGATGGTGAGCATATTTTGCCGCAGCGGGCAAACTTCTTCCGCGATGTCTCCCGTGCCCTCCCCGATCACGTCGCAGTCTTTTGCCCTGCCGCGCAGGGAGTTCTTTGGGATGAAGACCAGTCGATCCCCTCTCAATGGGGCCTGGCGACATTTGTCCATAAGTCGGTACCGATCGTTGGTCAGGTTCAGGGTTTCGTTCACAAAGCGTATTCACCTGTCGGGTATGGGGATCACCCGCGATCACGAAGCGCACATGGCGTGCGCGTTTACGACGACGACTCTCAAAGATTCATCAGCGTTACGCATATGCATGGCTTGCGTGATCTGAACGGCAAAATGGACACGCCAGAGCGCGCAGAGCAGGCCAAACGCCTCCTTGATCTGTCGCAGCACGTATCCGAGCCAGAAGACGTGGCGGTGATATGTGGTGACTTCAATGTCGAACCGGATAGTGAAACGCTGGCGCTATTGGCTGATGCTGGCTTTTCTGAGTTGGTAACGGGGCGCGGCTTTACCAGCACCCGAAACTCCCAATACAAAAAGCCGGGCAGGTTCGCCGACTACATGCTGATCAGTGACGCTGACGCGGTGCGGAAATTTGATGTGGTTTACGATCCAGAGGTCTCGGATCATTGTCCGCTGGTTCTTACTCTTTAGCTTTGAACGACTAAAACAGCCGCTCAACTTCCCACAGCCGACGACGCTAAAGCCCACGCGACAGACGCTGCTATCCAGAAACCAAAGTTAAAACACATACAAAACCAACCAATCCGCAGTCAAAGCAGGTCGGTCCTCGCCCTCAATCTCGACCACGACGTCGAACCGCGTCATCAGCTTGTCACCGCCCCGCACGGTTGCTTCTGCCAGCACAAACCGCCCTCTGATCCGCGCCCCGGACTTTACGGGCGTGATAAAACGTACCTTATCAAATCCATAATTCACCGATGCGCTTTGTTTTTCCATCGCGGGCAGCGCGCCATATGCCATGCCTGACATCATCGACAGCGTCAGCATCCCATGCGCCACTGTACCACCAAAGATCGTGTCAGCAGCGCGTTTTGGATCGATGTGAATAAACTGGCGGTCCTCTGTGACCTCAGCAAACGCATCAATGCGCGTCTGATCCATTGTGAACCAGCCCGAATACCCAATCTCTTGGCCTTGCGACGCGATCATCTCTTCGCGGCTGATGGTTGTGGTCATCATCCGCGGGGCCTAAACCGCAACTTTGCGCATCTCGTCCAGATAGATTTCGCGCAAACGTGGTGCCACTTTACCCGGCGTGCCATCGCCCAGCGCAATACCGTCAATCTCAACCACAGGCATGACAAAGGCACTTGCTGACGTGGTAAACGCCTCATCCGCTTCTTTGGCTTCATCAATGGTAAAGTTGCGTTCCTCAAC
>CALKXT010000149.1 GCA_938003685.1 uncultured Sulfitobacter sp.
TTATGAATTTCACCTGCTCGAACTGTCCCCCATTCAAAACGAGCGCGCGCGCAAGATGGCGAAAGACGCAAACTTGTCTGGCAAGTTCGTGACTTTCGATGCGGACCTTAGCGAATGGAAAGCAACCACCACATATGGCGCAGCGATGGCGCACCATTCGTTGCACCACGTGATGGGCCTTGAGCATTTGTTTGATGAGGTCAAATCAGCGCTGGACGATGGTGGCACATTTGCGACCTTTGACATCATTGGCCGCAATGGCCACATGCGTTGGCCCGAAACCTATGAGGTCGTGAACGCGCTTTGGCATTCTCTGCCCGAAGAAAAGCAAAAACATGCCGTTCTGAAATGGACCAGCGAAGATTACCGTGACCACGATTGTTCGACCCAAGGGTTTGAGGGCATCCGCGCCCAAGATATTCTGCCCGAACTGATCAAACGCTTTGAGTTTCATACATTCTTCGCATGGGGTGGCCTAACGGATGTGTTTGTTGGACGTGGCTATGGTGCAAACTTTGATCCCGCCGTATCCGCAGATTGCAAATTCATTGATCTGGTGGACGACTTGAACGAAGTGTTGATCGAAAACGGCACCATCAAGCCCACAACCCTTTGCGCGATCATGCAAAAGGAAAAAGTGCGTAAACCACAGGTCTATCGGGGCCGCACTGCCAAAAAGATGGTTCGCAAGGTTACGTAAAAGGCCAATGGGTTCAGATCAACTCGGGCCGAATACATGGCCCGGGTTGTTTTCCTTTGACGCCGCTCGGTCGCTGCGCCAAAAGGCTTTATGGCTAAATCCACCACAACATTTTCATGCACCGCCTGCGGCGCCAGCTTTAATAAATGGTCTGGTCGTTGTGATGGCTGTGGGGAATGGAATTCCATTCAGCAAGACAAGGGCATCTCGTCCGGTCCGCCCAGCAAATCGCTTGGTGGCAAACGCGGCGCTACAATCCAGCTTAGTGATTTATCCACCGAAGAAGCCCCCCCACCGCGCAGCCACTCCGGCATTACCGAACTTGACCGCGTTTTGGGCGGTGGCTTGGTGCCTGCCTCTGCAATTCTGGTGGGTGGTGATCCGGGCATTGGTAAATCCACACTCCTCCTTCAGGCCGCAGCGCATTTTGCCAAAAACGGCATCAAAACGATCTATGTCAGTGGCGAAGAAGCCAGCGCACAGGTGCGTATGCGCGCACAACGCTTGGGATTGGCCGATGCGCCGGTAAAACTGGCCGCCGAAACCAACCTGCGCGATATCCTGACGATGCTTGATGCTGAAAAACCGCAATTGGCGATCATCGATTCGATCCAGACCATGTGGGCCGACAATGTGGAATCTGCCCCCGGCTCTGTCAGCCAAGTGCGCGCAGCAGCCCATGAATTGACCACATTCGCCAAACGCAAAGGCACCTCTGTGATCCTTGTTGGACACGTCACCAAAGACGGCCAAATCGCGGGCCCGCGCGTCGTTGAACACATGGTTGATACGGTACTCTATTTTGAAGGCGAGCGCGGCCATCAGTTCCGCATCCTGCGCAGCGTCAAAAACCGTTTTGGCCCTGCCGATGAAATTGGTGTCTTTGAAATGACAGGCCGGGGGTTGGCCGAAGTCACCAACCCCTCTGCCCTGTTCCTGTCTGAACGCGGCCAGCCCTCGCCCGGCTCTGTTGTCTTTGCCGGGATCGAAGGCACGCGCCCCGTTCTGTGCGAACTGCAAGCCCTCGTCGCACCATCGCCCCATTCCCAAGCACGCCGCACGGTTGTTGGTTGGGATTCGGGGCGCCTTGCCATGATCCTTGCGGTGCTTGAAGCGCGCTGCGGCATCCCCTTTGCCGGGCTTGATGTGTACCTCAACGTCGCGGGTGGCATGAAAATATCCGAACCTGCTGCTGACCTTGCAGTTGCAGCGGCAATTCTCTCTGCACGTGAAGATGTAGCATTACCCGCCGAAACTGTGGTTTTTGGGGAAATAAGCCTGTCAGGTGCGCTTCGTCCGGCCTCTCAGACCGAAAACAGGTTGAAAGAAGCGCAAAAACTTGGTTTTACCAGCGCAATTACTCCGAGCGGTGGGAAATCCGTGGGCGTGAACGGCATTTCGCTTAATCAAATGAGTGATCTGACTGGATTTGTAGGCGAAATATTCGGGGCGGGCTGACCGCTTCCCAAAAGAAGGCAAGACGCGCATGGAAGGTTTTACCATTATCGACGGGGTGGTGGCATTGGTCATCGTACTGTCTGCCCTATTGGCATATGGCCGCGGGCTGGTGCGCGAGTTGATGGCGATTGTCGGCTGGGTAGCCGCCGCCATTTTGGCATTTCTGTTTGCCCCACAGGTCGAACCATTGGTGCGCGAAATCCCGGTTGTAGGCGAATTCCTCGCAGATAGCTGTGAATTGTCGATCATCGGTGCCTTTGCCATCGTGTTCGCAATCGCGCTAATCGTGGTGTCGCTGTTCACTCCGCTGTTTTCCTCACTTGTCCAACGCTCGATCTTTGGCGGTGCCGATCAGGGCCTTGGTTTTGTCTTTGGCGTCGCGCGCGGCGTCCTATTGGTGGCGATTGCGTTCTTTGTCTATGATACGGTCATCACCGGACAGACGTTCACCATCGTCGACGAAAGCCGCTCTGCCGCTGTCTTTGGCAAGTTTACAGGCCAGATCGAAGAGCAAAACCCAGAAGAAGCTTTGGGTTGGATCACCACGCGCTATGAAGCGTTGGTTGGCAGCTGCGGGGAGTAATCCAGCGCTCTGACTTGACGCTAGGGAATCTGTGGATCGATTTGAGCCTATCAAAATTGCGGCATATCCGCGACATGATAGGCCCATTTCACATCATTGATGATCGATGCGTCTAGCGGGGTGACAGCCAGCCCCATTGCCCCTAAACAGTGGCTATCCCAACTGCCGGATTCGGAGCTGCCCGTGACCAAAACCACGCCCAAAGCCTCTGCCAAGATCATGCCCCCCGCCCATCCATTTGATACAACCTATCTGCGCGACGGCGATAACGAAGATAAGTTGAAAGAAGAATGTGGCGTTTTTGGTGTGATCGGCGCAGTCGATGCCTCTAATTTTGTCGCGCTCGGTTTGCACGCCCTGCAACATCGCGGCCAAGAAGCAGGCGGCATTGTCAGTTATGACCCCGCTGCCGGGTTCCAATCCCAACGCCGCTTTGGCTATGTTCGTGACAACTTTACCTCGCAGAAAGTCATGGAAACATTGCCCGGTGCTTTGGCGATTGGGCACGTACGATATTCTACATCGGGCTCAAAAGGTCCAACAGCGATCCGTGATGTGCAGCCCTTCTTTGGCGAATTTGCCATGGGTGGGGCCGCGATTGCCCACAACGGCAACATCACCAACGCCAACGCCCTGCGCCGCGAGTTGATTGAGCGCGGCAGTATTTTTCAATCGTCATCTGACAGTGAATGTATCATTCATTTGATGGCGCGGTCCCTGCAACGCAACATCCCTGAACGCATGGAAGACGCCCTGCGTCGGGTTGAAGGAGCGTTCTCTGTGGTTGCGATGACCCGCACCAAACTGATCGGTGTGCGCGATCCTTTGGGTGTACGCCCCTTGGTTCTGGGTAAAATTGGTGACGGCTGGGCGCTTTCATCAGAAACCTGTGCCCTTGATATCATCGGCGCTGAGTTCGTGCGCGAAATTGAACCCGGTGAAATGGTAGTGATTACGGATAAAGGTGTTGAATCACATTTCCCATTCCGCCGTATGGCGTCGCGCTTTTGCATTTTTGAGCATGTCTATTTTAGCCGCCCCGATAGTATTCTTGGTGGGCGCAGTGTCTATGAAACCCGTGAGGCGATTGGCCGTGAATTGGCCAAGGAAAACCCGGTTGATGCTGATCTGGTCTGCCCGGTGCCTGATTCTGGTACACCTGCTGCGATTGGCTATAGCCTTGAATCTGGCATCCCTTACGCGATGGGCATCATCCGTAATCAATACATGGGCCGCACATTTATTGAACCAACTGAACAGATCCGCAACATGGGTGTGCGCCTGAAACTCAACGTGAACCGCGCGCTGATCAAGGGCAAGCGGGTCATTCTGGTTGATGATTCCGTGGTCCGTGGCACCACCAGCCGCAAGATCAAGGAAATGATCTTGGACGCAGGTGCAGCCGAGGTGCATTTTCGCATTGCGTCACCTCCCACGTCATGGCCGTGCTTTTATGGTGTCGACACGCCACAGCGCGAAAAATTGCTGGCGGCGACCATGTCTGAGGACGAAATGCGTGATCATTTGCAGGTTGATAGCCTCAAATTTATATCGCTCGATGGATTGTACCGTGCCGTTGGCGAGGCAAAGGGCCGCGATGCCAAATGCCCTCAATATTGCGACGCATGTTTCTCAGGCGAATATCCTGTGACACCTGCGGATCAAATTGACCAAGGCTTTGAAATGAAACCAGCAGCGGAGTAATCCACTGCCGGAAACTGTCAGCAGGGTATGGCACATTCTAAGCATGGAAAATGCACCCGCACCCTTGCTCGCTCAAATTGCCCATTGGCCCACATCTGCGAAACACATGCTGTGGGCCTGTCGCGCCCTCTTTCATGACATAGCCAAACAGGCTGAGGTTGGCACCTTGGATGAAACGCTGAAATGGCGACAGCCTTCATGGCGTCCCGTCAAACCGCGTACTGGATCAACATTGCGTATGGATTGGAACCCTAAGTTCCCTGATAAACTGTCGCTTTTTGTGGATTGCAAAACTGATCTGGCCACGCGCATGCAGGACATTTACCCAGACCTGCCCGTAAATGATGGCCAGCGACATATAGCAATAGCACTTGATGCGCCGCTTCCTGAACAGGCAATTGCGCATCTGGCGGAAATGACCTTTACCTACCACCGCGCCAAACGCCAAAACGCCCCTTAAGCCACTCTTTGCCGATGCTCTGGCAGGCTTTGGCCGATGCATTTTCTCGCCTCTGTTGTTCCTGCACCATCATCACTAGCTGCACTGCAGCATAGGTAATGATGAGTCGCGTATCGACAGATAGGTACGCCAGAAAGCACGGATATGGCATCGAAAGAAAAAAACCTGCCCACCCCTGAAAATGTGGCAAAGATCGCAACCCAAAAGGCGCCGCTCAATCGGATTGCCGTGATTGGTATCTTTGGTAGCGCAGCAAACCTGAACGCGCTGGTGCGTGAAGGCAATGGTGACTTTGCCCGCGTGAGCGTGGGTGATCGTTTCAACGGTGGCGTGATCAAAGCCATCGACAATGACAGTCTGGTTTTAATCCGCAGTGGCAAAACAAAAGTGATGAAACTGCCCCGCGCGTAAGGCTCGCCTCTTGACGATGAACCGTGTGCGGTGCAAAGCCAAGACATGACAAAAATAGCATTGATCACCGGCGCATCACGCGGCCTTGGCGCAGCATTGGCTGAGGCTTTGGCCCCCACCCATCATATTGTCGCAGTGGCCCGAACCACAGGCGCGCTAGAGGAACTTGATGATCGCATCAAGGCCAAAGGTGGCTCTGCAACCCTCGCCCCGATGGACATCACTAACACCGATGCAATGGCAACCTTGTGCCGCGGCATCCATGACCGCTGGGGCAGCCTTGATTTGTGGCTGCACACCGCAATTCATGCCGCCCCTTTGACCCCGACGGATCATTTGGACGCCAAGGATATGGCCAAATCAATTGCAGGAAATGTCACTGCGACCGCTATGTTGATCCCATTTGTGTCCCCGTTACTTGGAACGACAGGTCAGGCGGTGTTCTTTGACGATCCCCGCGCCGGGCAAAAGTTCTTTGGCAGCTACGGTGCCACTAAGACTGCTCAAATTTCTTTGGCCCGCTCTTGGCAAGCAGAAACCAGCAAAATTGGCCCAAAGGTGCATATCCTCACCCCAGAACCAATGCCCACGGCCACCCGCGCGCGGTTCTTTCCCGGTGAAGATCGTACAGTGTTATCAGACGCACACACCCAAGCATCTGCGGTTTTGGCGCAACTTTAAGCTTCACCCTTTTTCAAATACCCATGCGCGACGCTTGCCGCGCGGCGGACCCTCGCTTATCAAGGCGAAAAGGGGCATATCATGCGCATTCTGATCACAAATGACGACGGCATCAACGCACCGGGCCTGTCGGTTCTACATGCAATCGCAACTGAAGTGGCGGGACCGGACGGTGAAGTCTGGACCTGCGCGCCCGCATTTGAGCAATCCGGCGTTGGCCATTGTATCAGCTACACCCATCCGATGATGATAAATCAATTGGGCGCACGTGTTTTTGCCGCTGAAGGGTCACCTGCGGATTGTGTGCTGGCCGCGATTCATGACGCAATGACCGCCGCGCCGCCCGATCTGGTCCTTTCGGGTGTGAACCGGGGCAACAACTCTGCCGAAAACACCCTATATTCCGGCACAATTGGTGCTGCGATGGAAGCCGCGTTGCAAGGTCTGCCCGCGATCGCCCTGTCACAATATTACGGCATTCAGAACCGCGATCTAGAGAACCCTTTTGAAGCCGCAGCAAGCCATGGTGCCGATGTGGTGCGCCGCATTTTGGCACACACGCCAGAAAACCAAAGCGGCTATCGCTTGTTTTACAACGTCAATTTCCCACCTGTGGCCGCCAAGGACGTCAAAGGTATCCGTGTCGCCCCCCAAGGGATGCGCCCGGGCACAGGTTTTTCTACGCAACCACATGAATCCCCCTCTGGGCGACGCTTCTTGTGGATCAAAGGCGGGGATCAGACTGTGCGCACCACAGATGGGACTGATGCAGCCGTCAATTTGGATGGCTATGTCTCGGTAACCCCAATGCGGGCAGACCTGACAGATCATAGCGCGCTGGAAACCCATGTAGGCATCAACACATGAACGAACCCGCGCAAAGCGACGCGGAACGCAAAATGCAGTTCCTCTATGCCTTGCGCTCAAAAGGTGTAACAGACGCGCGCGTGCTAAACGCCATGGAAGCTGTGGACCGTGGCCCGTTCATTCGTGGGTTGTTTGCTGAACGCGCCTATGAAGACATGCCCCTGCCGATCGCCTGTGGTCAAACCATTAGCCAGCCCTCGGTTGTGGGGCTGATGACGCAAGCCTTGCAGATCAATCCGCGCGACAAAGTGTTAGAGATTGGCACAGGCTCTGGCTATCAGGCTGCAATCCTTAGCAAATTGGCGCGCCGGGTCTATACCATCGACCGCCACCGCCGTTTGGTGCGCGAAGCACGCGAAATTTTCGATACTCTTGATCTGAACAACATCACCGCAATCACCGCTGATGGATCACATGGGTTGTCCGAACAGGCCCCGTTTGACCGCATCATCGTCACCGCCGCCGCCGAAGACCCGCCCGGCCCTTTACTGGCGCAACTCAAGGTCGGTGGCATCATGGTGGTCCCTGTGGGCCAATCTGACACCGTTCAGCACCTCATTCGAGTGCGGAAAACCGCCGATGGGCTTGAATATGACGAAATGCGCGCTGTGCGCTTTGTTCCTTTGCTAGAAGGATTGGGCAAAGACACGTAAATGCGTTAAGAAATACAAAACCCTGGATACACGGGGATCGACGTTAATGAGGACAAGCAGATGCGCCATACAATTTTGCGCCGCAACGCGCGGCTAAGCCTGCTGGCCGGGACCAGCGTTATCTTGCTGGCAGGATGCGAAGGTCAACCGCTTGATTTTGACCTGCGTGGCGTTGGTGGCGGGTTTAGCACAGCCGAAGCAGCCACCGCACCACTGGCCACCCGTCCACGCCCCGACAATCGCGGTGTGATCTCTTATCCCAACTATCAGGTCGCAGTAGCGCGCCGTGGCGACACGCTGGCTGATGTGGCTGCACGTGTGGGTGCCGATACAACCGCCCTCGCCCGTTACAACGGCATCGCGCCAGATGTACC
>CALKXT010000150.1 GCA_938003685.1 uncultured Sulfitobacter sp.
GGTGGTTCGGTGTTTGAATCAGAGATCTTTGCAGATGCGCAGATTGTTCAGACTTTGTTTAACCGTCCAAATTTGGTGCAATCAGCCCGGTTTAAGGTGAATGCGCCAGCCGACATTGCGACCTTGGCGGCTTTTGCGGAAACTTCAGCACAATTGGCATTGCCGATCAAAAGCGAACGTGACTATTTCTCTTCACTCGCGGAAAGTACATCCAAACTGATCTTGTTCCTTGGTTGGCCTTTGGCCGTAATCATGGCGATTGGTGCCGCGATTGGCGCACTGACCACGATGTACTCAAGCGTATCTGACCGCAGCGTTGAAATCGCAACCTTGCGCACGATTGGCTTCTCGCGGACTGCTGCCTTTGTCAGCACGTGGTTAGAAGCGATCCTGCTCACGGCGATTGGTTGTGTGGTTGGGATTGTGATTGCCTTTCTTGCCCTCGAAGGGCGCACGGCATCGACCGCAGGCAATGATCAGATGCAGATCGGTTTCCAACTGTCGTTGTCTCCTGACATCATCTTGCAGGCCGTGGTACTGTCGTTGATTATCGGTGCAATTGGTGGTGGTTTACCGGCACTCAATGCCACGCGCATCCCATTGCGGCAGGCACTGACGGGTCGCGCCTAAATCTTTTAGGTCAGACTGATCTAAAAGGCGGCCTGATGGGGAAACCTGTCAGGCCGTTTTCGTTTTTTCGGCCTTACGCCATTCCGTTGGCGACATGCCAAATCCGCGTTTAAATTCACGGTTAAAGTTCGACTTGGTCTGAAATCCGCTATCCAAATGAATGTTGGTGATGGAATCATCGGTGGTTTGCATCAGGCGACATGCCTCATCCAGACGGTATTTGTTGATATATTGCGAGACATTGATGCCGTGATGGCGATTGATCGCATTGGAAATATCGCGTGATCCAATACGCAGCTTTTTTGACAGCTTTGCCAGTGTTAGCTCTGGATCCAGATAGATGCGTGTTTCCGCCAAAAAACTTTCAACCTGGCGCAGTGTTTCATGGTCATCTTCGGTAAGGGGGATCAGTGCGGTGTTTGTTGTTTCATCTTCGTCATCATCAACGGACTTGCCTGAATCCAGCCCAACAACAGCAGCGATCCCAAGAAACATGAGGATCAAAATACTGACGACCGAAAGGATACCAAAAAAGTTTTGCCCCCCAGTCATTTGAAAATCTACAACAATTCCAATGTCGATCAGTGCATTCAGGATCAGCAATATTCCAGCAAGCTGGCTGGCGCGCATCGCAGAGAAAGATCGATGAAGGACGGATTGTTGAAATTGGTCCGGCCCCGCGGACGCCATGTAGATCAGTGCGATGCCATAGCCAAAAAACTGAAGCAGGATGATAAGGTCAACCAGCGGAGGAAATACAAACATGCAGATGACGACGGTCAATGCAGGCAATAATCGCACAAGGATGCGCCATGACAGTGGGCGCACGTTGGACGCTGATAGTGTTTTAAACGCGAACCATGTCAGGATGGGTAGCAGTGATGCGACAATCGGCAACAATGGGCGTAACGCCGTGAACCCATATGCCCAAACCAAACCATTGATAAGGCCGTGAAAGGTGAACAATGCGATCAGCGCTGCAAAGGCGCGCTTGGTCAATGTCCATGGGCGGTCGTCCATGATGAGCCTGACAAGGAACATTGTCAGGAACAGAACAACGACAATCTGGGAAGGTATTGAAATCACAAGTGCGCACTTTGGTTAATTCCGCTGTGCGCACTTGATAGTTGAAACCTAGATAGCTGCCAAGCGTTGCGTAATTTGCTTGCGATCAATCTTGCCTGCCACGGTTAATGGCATCAAATCTTCGCAGTTGATCCGCGAAGGCACCATGTAGGGCGGTAACTTGTCCGCAAGATGGGCTCGCACAGTGTCGCTCAGATCATATCCTGGCGTTTCGGGGGATACGACCAGCACCAAATCTTGGCCAGTTGGCGTTTGGGATGTCAAAGCAATCGCAAACTTTACACCTTTGACTTGTTGCGCGGTCCGTTCAACTTCACCCAATTCAATACGGTAGCCGTTTACCTTGACCTGACCATCACTGCGGCCAAAAATCTTGAGGTTGCCATCAACGTCAATTTCGCCAATGTCGCCAGTATAAAATGCACGTTGTCCACTGACACTAACGAACTTGGAATTGTTGGGGTGATCGAGAGGCAGATAGCGCGTGGCCACCTGATCACCAAGCAGCACAACCTCGCCTTTGCCATGTGGTTGTAAGCCATGTGAGGTTGCGATCATCGCGTCACATCCCGCGCGCGCAGGGCCAAGGTTAAGCGGCCCAGTGGTGTTTAGATCAGCATCGGTCAAAAGCTGCGAATGTGTAACGCATGTGGCCTCTGAAGGGCCATAGGCGCAGTGGATTTCGCAAGAGGGAAACCGTGATTTCAGCTCACGTAATAGGGGTTGTTGCACCACATCGCCGCCGATCCAAAAGGCGGATAGGCCGGGCAGCGTTTTTTCGTTAAATTTAGGGTCACCGAGCATCATTGCAAAGAACGCTGGGGTTGCTGTGAATGTGCCAACAGGTACGTCATCAATGCCGGTGATCTTAGTCAATGTGTTGCGTGGATTTAGCGTGTCTGCGTGATCCACCAGATACAAAGTACGACCCGCAAACAGCGCGGTCCAAATATCGCTCATCGACATGTCAAATGCCATGCTGGCGTGGTTCACATGTGCACGCGAGCCACCTTTGGACCCTGTATTTAGGGGCTCAAACCAACCTTGGAACGATGCAAAACATGTGCGCGTTGTTGGGATGCCTTTTGGCACACCAGTCGAACCAGAGGTGAATGTGATGTAGAACAATTCATGTTCATCGTCAGCTGATAGTCGTAAGTCACGCAGCGCAACATCCGGCAAATCGGCGGTGTCTATCGTTGGGAAATCTTGCGCATTAGCGGCAGGATTGGTGCGCAGGATAACCCCAATATTACACAACATGTTCATTTGCTTGATGCGCGATGAGGGATAGACCACTTCGGCAAAGGCAAAGCCACGTCCGGCAAATGTTGCGGCAACCATCGCGGGGATGATGTCCAAGTCCTTGTGACCATGAATCAAAACAGGCCCCGCAGGCGCATCTGCGAGTGCGTCAAATATCGCTTGGACACGCATCCCAAATTGGCCGAAATTCAGCACCTTGTGGTTAAATACAAGGGCCACTTTTTCAGGCTGGGTACGACACAGACCAAGTAGGTCGTCAAAGCGTTCACATAGCAATTTATGCACCGGGGGTCCTCCGTTTTAGGCGGGATTTGGTGTGGCGAGCAGATAAACGGGGCCGCGTGGTTCCAGATTGATTTGGAACAACGGGGCTAGATCACCGGGCCGGGTTTCAGGATTTAGTCGCAAGGTCAGCGCCTTGGCAATTGATGATATCGCATAGGCCACTTGTTGGTTCACAATCGGTGATCCGGGGCACATGCGTGGGCCAGTACCGAATGGGAAAAAGCTGCCGTCGATGATGTTCGAGGGGGTTTGGAACCGCATTGGATCGAAAGATTGCGCATCGGGCCACGCGGCCTCATCGCGCTGGGCAAACCAGGGGGAAAACAAAACGGTTTCGCCGGGTTCGAATGTGTACCCATCTAGTACAAATCTTTCTCGCACTTGCCGTTCAATAAAGGCCATCGCTGGGCGCAACCGCTGGGTTTCTTGCAAAGTCGCGTAGGCATAGGGTGCGTTGGACAAGCGGCGCGTTGCATCGCCCAAGGGGGCGGCTTCGTCATGTAGCTTGCGCTGCACGTCGGGGTTTTCTGCTATTTGCAGTAACGCCCAAAACAGCACCAACGCATTGATGTGCAGACTGGCGGCGAGCAGGCCAATCACATGGCTGTCAAATTGATCCGTTCCAAAGGCGAGGGCGGCAATACTGTCAGGCCCATGCTGTGCGCGTGCTTGATTAAGCAGTTCAGCAGCGCGCACCTTGGCATTTTCATTCGCCACCCTAGCATTTGGTGTGCCCATATCCAGAAAGGCACGATTCAGCGACTGCACCAAATCTTCGGCGTCTTGATTAAGATTATCAGTCCCTAATAAGGCATCACAAGTCATGCGCACCGACCATGCAACGCAATGATCTAGGGTTGGGGTACTTTGTTTGGTGAGCATAACCTCAATCAAATCGTCAGTTGCGCTTCGTAGGGACCGATCAAACCATGGCTTTGACGTATTGATGACGCGCAATGTCTCTTTGCGCATTGCAGTCCATTCGTCCGTATCGCCAGCCGTCAATAGGTTCTTGCCCAACACATCGCGTGCGGCAGATACCCCTGTTTGTGGGTTGGCTATATCCTTATGAAACAGATGATCGTTCTTGCGCCAAAACGCAGTGTGACGCGGGGCGACCAACAATGTCGAATTGCGATCCCCTTCAAACGCGAGCGTGACAACCTGACCATGCGCAGTCACCGCTTTTTGCGCGACCTTGATCATGCCCAAAGTTCTAAACTTTGCATCAGAGATTGGGAAAACTGGCCGTGTCTTTACCTGTGGCTCTGCTAGATCACTCATAGACATAACGAACGCCCTCTGCCTGTGCGACACGTGCAAAATCAACGCGGTCTAGTTTGGAATTTCGGTTGATTGTGAAGTCGGGATAGGCATACCAAAATCGCGGAACCATCCATGTGGGAAGGGACGCGGCCGAAGCTGATGCCAAGTTTTTCAACTCACCTTGATCCTTAGGACCACATACAAAAGCATTGATCGCACGGATCGAATTATGAATCAGATGCGGTTCAACATGCACTGTCTCAACCCCGGTTTGATCACAGATATGCGCCTCGATCTCGTTTAGGTCGATACGGATGCCCTGTAGCTTGATCTCGCGATCAGCCCGACCTGAAAAATACCACAATCCATCCTTACCCAAGTGACCAATATCGCCAGTGAGATACTTATCTGGCTCAGGAAAGGCCGCAGCCTGTTTTTCAGGTAAATTCACATATCCGAGGCCAACGACGTCTTCGCCAAGAATAGAAATTTGCGATCCTTCTTGTACCAATTGACAACCGGGACGCGGCGTACCGATGGGCAACGGACGTTCAGCAGCAATATGTTCTGGTGTGATCTCAACCGACGTGACGGCAACGGTACACTCTGTTGGGCCGTAGGTATTGATTATCCTCACACCGGGGAAGCGTTCAAACAGTTTTGCAGCGGTACTTTTTGGCAGTATCTCACCACAGAAGAGAAAGGTTTTGAGCTTGGGCAGTTCGGTGCCATTGAACTTTTTATCACGCAGATAGAATTGCAATGCAGAGGGTGTGGAGACCCATAAGCCAACATCGTGTTGACCATAGCGTGCGATACATTGGCGTGAATTTATGAAGTCTTTGAGGTCTAGCGTTGAGATCGGGACACGCCGGGTCCAGCTGAACCACATCTCAAACAATGACACATCAAAACAGTATCGCACGTTACCGGATACTGCAGTGCTGGTATCATCATACAGCAGATCAGTTTCCAGCCAATTCACAAAGTGATAAACATTGGCATAGCTGACTTTGATGCCTTTAGGCTTACCAGTCGTGCCAGAGGAAAACAAAATATACGCCGGATCATTATCGGCGCGTGGTGCGGGTGCGAAAC
>CALKXT010000151.1 GCA_938003685.1 uncultured Sulfitobacter sp.
CGCGCCCAGATCGTTATTCCCAACGGCCCACGCCTTGGCAATAAAGTGATCGAAGTCACTGGCCTCAAGAAACACATGGGCGATAAGCAGCTGATCGAAAACCTCAGCTTTGATCTGCCCCCCGGCGGTATCGTCGGCGTGATCGGCCCCAACGGCGCGGGTAAATCGACCCTGTTCAAAATGCTGACAGGACAGGAAACGCCCGACGATGGCACCATCGAATACGGTGACACAGTGGACCTATCCTACGTCGATCAATCGCGCGATGATCTGGGCGACAACGATACCGTTTGGCAGGCCATCACTGGCGGCGCAGAGATCATCCAACTGGGCGACGCCGAAGTAAACTCCCGCGCCTATTGCTCGTCCTTCAACTTCAAAGGCGGTGATCAACAGAAAAAGGTCGGCCTGCTGTCCGGTGGTGAACGCAACCGCGTCCACATGGCGCGCCTGTTAAAAGACGGCGGCAACGTCCTGCTCCTCGATGAACCGACCAACGACCTCGACGTCGAAACCCTACGCGCACTTGAAGACGCCCTCGTCGATTTCGCGGGCTGCGCGGTGGTCATCTCCCACGACCGCTTCTTCCTCGACCGTATCTGTACGCACATCCTAGCGTTCGAAGGCGAAGCGCATGTTGAATGGTTTGAGGGGAACTTTGAGGATTACGAAGAAGACAAAAAGCGGCGGTTGGGTGCGGATGCACTGGAGCCGAAGCGGTTGAAGCATAAGAAGTTCGTTCGTTGAATAGTATGTGGTCATTTCTCAACCGGGCTGGCGGTCTTGCATCCATTTGTGCGTTAACGGGTGGATCTGTATGGTACTTCTTTACGGTAGAAAGCAGAGTTTCAGATTTAGAGTTGCAAATTCAAACATTAACTGGCGGGGCCGCCGTACTGTCCGCTTCCGAAGCTGGTGGGATCCAAAAGTCACAAATTGTGAACCCAATTCATGCAAAGTGTGCTTCACTGGTGGACAGGTTTGTGAAGGCACAAGAGGACATAGAATACCACTCTGTCGGCAAACCTGTTGAAAAGCTTATGGAACGGTTGGGCTGTTTTGTTAGATAAGAGCCGTAGGATGGGTGCTTGCACCCATTACTCCCCTCCCTCATGATAACCCACCGATGGGTGAAATCACCCATCCTACGGCTCCCCGAATGTACCTATCAATCCACTGCCCCATTCGGCTGGCACATTGCCCGCACGCATATCTCGGTGGATTGATGAATGTGGCCAGTCAATCGCTTGCGAGACCAACCCATGTTTAACCGGGTTCCCCCAGCAATAAGCAATATGCGCATTCATATCCGCTTCATCCCGAATACGGTGCTCCCAGAAACGCCTTTGCCAAACACCACGCTCTTGCTTGGCAATTTGGGACGCAGAAACTGGCGTGCAAATCCCGGTTGCCCGGGAAAAGCGTGATTTGATCAAACGCCACCTTGTCGAAAAATCGGCATCGCCCCTTGGTAAAGTCCAAACCATATGCAGGTGATCGGGCAAGACAACTGCGGCATCACAACGAAATGGGCGTTCTGACATGGTTACGGAGAATGCGCCGCGCAAATCGTTTATTCTGGAAACCAACAAATCAGAGGAGCGGTCGGCAAGTGCCACGGTAAAGAAATACGTGCCACCTTGGATTTTCATGCGGCGGTATGCTGTCATGCGACGAGGTTTGCAGAACTTGGTTAATGATGGGTGAAATCACCCATCCTACGCATTCGACGGTTTAGGGTTCACGATCCTTACCCTACACTTTTTATAAATTCTTCCACCCCGCCCCAAAATCGCCCCATTCCTCCGTATTACTCCCCTCAACCAAGACGGGAGAATCCTACACATGGCGATCATAGCAACACTCTTCGGCGGCATCATTGGCTTTGTCAGCTTCCTAACCGCCCTGCTCGCCTTTGACGCGACCTTCCTCGCCGCCTGTGGCATCTACATGGCATCCGGTCTTATCACGACGGCCTGCATGATCGCATTCGTCTTGATCCCTGTGCGCGCTGATAAGCCGGACCAACAAAACGCCCTTTCTGCGTAAATCCGCCGAAAACTGCGCCTCCCACCGCGCCCCTTGATCGAATCTATCAGAGGTGACATATACCGCACTGCAAACGTTATTCTACTTCGACCTACTGTCTCCCTAATACGGCGTCACGACCTCGAACTACGACCGACTACGCCGCGCCATCGCACCTCCGCGGATGGCATACAATTAGGAGACTACGGATATGGCTACTGGCACCGTAAAATGGTTCAACACAACAAAAGGCTTCGGCTTTATCGCACCCGATGGCGGCAGCAAAGACGTGTTTGTACACATCTCAGCTGTTGAGCGCGCTGGCCTGACAGGTCTGGCCGACAACCAGAAAGTGACTTTCGACATCGAAGCCGGCCGTGACGGTCGCGAATCTGCGACAAACATCGCACTTTCATAAGGCTTTGACCTGACCCTTGGGTCTGGTCCACACGATAAATTGACCGACTACTGTGCAACAGTGGTCGGTTTTTTGTTGTCTGCGGGGTTGATCTGGAAACGACAGGGGTGAAAATAGAGCATCTGCAATTTCAAATTATGGAGCATTCCATGCGCCGCCGTACCTTTTTGGCCAGCACACTGGCCGCCACTGCCCTGCCGCAGTTGGTTTCTGCTAAAACCGCTGCTTTTGATCCCGCCCCGCGTGAGGTCACGATCAAGCGTCAATATAAACCCGGTCAGCTGCTGATCCTGCCCCGCAGCCATTACCTGTATTTCGTGACGGCCCCGGGCAAAGCCATCCGTTACGGCGTAGGCGTCGGCAAAGCGGGTCTAGAATTCAAAGGCACCGCCACCATTCAGGTCAAGAAAGAATGGCCCACATGGCGCCCCACCAACGAAATGATCGCGCGTGATCCAAAGGCTTATGCCCGTTTCGTTGGCAACACAGATGCACAGCCCGGCGGCCCACGTAACCCGCTTGGCGCACGTGCGCTGTACTTGTTCCAAGGCGGCAAAGATACGTATTTCCGTATTCATGGTACAACGCAGCCCAACACAATTGGCCGCTCGGTTTCCAACGGGTGTATCCGCATGTTGAACGAACATGTTAAGGACCTGTACAACCGCGTGCCAATCGGCACCGTTGTCACCGTTCTCTGAACCACACCACAGACATGTAAAAAGGGCCGGTGTTTCCACCGGCCCTTTTTCATTGATCAATCAATCGCTGCTTTAGTTCAGCGCTTTGTCCGTAATCGCATGTGTCCAAGCGCCTTCTGGTTGCTTTGAAATCACCGGATCAGACCCACCAGATAGCAGCGAGTCCACTGTGCGCTGATAATCTGCTTCAACCAACGCGCCATTGCTGCCCGCCGTCAGTTTTGCAACTTCGGCCATCATCCGGCGCTGATGCTTTTCAGTCTGCGCACCAGATGCATCGTTTTCCAAAACGATATCGGCTGCTTCATCGGAATTCTCCTCAGCGTATTTCCAGCCCTTCATAGACGCGCGCACGAAACGTACCATCTTATCTTCAAAGGCAGGATCAGCCAGCTTGTCTTCCAATACATACAGCCCGTCTTCCAACGTCGCCACACCTTGGTCTTCGTATTTGAAGACCTGCAAGTCATCCGGCGTCAGCCCCGCATCAATCACCTGCCAGTATTCATTGTAGGTCATTGTCGACACGCAAGCCGCCTGCTTTTGCAACAAAGGATCCACGTTGAAGCCTTGCTTTAGCACAGTTACGCCGCCTTCGCTGCCGTCCGTTGGAATCTCCAACTTGTTCATCCAGCTTAGGAACGGGAATTCATTGCCAAAGAACCAAACGCCCAGCGTCTTGCCTTTGAAATCATCTGTCGTGGCGATCCCTGCGTCCTTACGACAAGTCAACATCATCCCAGACGATTTGAACGGCTGCGCGATGTTGACCATCGCCAAACCCTTTTCACGCGCTGCCAATGCCGCTGGCATCCATTCCACGGTCACATCTGCACCGCCGCCCGCAAGAACCTGCGTTGGTGCAATGTCCGGGCCACCCGGTTTGATCGTGACGTTCAGGCCTTCTTCTTCGTAAAAACCCTTATCCAGCGCTACATAGTATCCGCCAAATTGTGCTTGCGTGACCCACTTTAGTTGCAATGTGACATCGTCGGCTGCATGCGCCAGCGTGCCCCAGAGGCCAAGCGCGGCCCCGGTTGCGAGTTTGGTGATGTTTTTCATTTTCTTATCTCCCTCAGGTTGGTCGTTTCAGTATATCTAATTTCGCTGACTTGGGTGCCAGAATGTGACGGATTTTTCGATCAGGGTCATTGCGCCGTAAAACGCTGATCCTGCAATCGCTGCGACAACGATCTCAGCCCAGACGAGATCAAGCGCAAGCTGCCCAACTGAGGTCGAGATGCGAAACCCCATACCTTTAATCGGAGAGCCAAAAAATTCAGCAACAATTGCCCCGATCAAAGCGAGTGTTGTACCGATCTTAAGCCCGTTAAAGATGAACGGCATCGCCGCTGGCAAACGCAATTTCAGTAACGTCCGCCAATACCCGGCGGCATAGGTGCGCATTAAATCGCGCTGCATCGCATCTGACGCTTGTAACCCTTGCACCGTGTTCACCAGCATCGGAAAGAACACCATGACCACAACAACAGCTGCCTTTGACTGCCAATCAAACCCGAACCACATGACCAAAATGGGTGCCATGCCGATTACCGGCAAGGCGGCCACAAAGTTGCCAACGGGCAAAAGGCCACGTTGCAAGAACGGAAACCGATCAATCATCACGGCGATCAAAAATGCAGCACCGCAGCCAATGACATAGCCTGAGAGTGCGCCCTTTAGCACAGTCTGCACAAAGTCGACCCACAGGATATCCAGAGAGTTGGCGAACCGCACGGCAATGACAGTGGGTGCAGGCAGCAGAACTTGGTTTATGTCAAAGCCCCGCACAATCCCTTCCCATACCGCCAACAACGTGAGGCCAAAAACAACAGGAGCCGCCACTGCGCTCCAACGATTTGGGCTTTGACGCGCCAGAAACATGTTTACAGCAATACCGCCGATCCATGCGAGTACGGCAAACAATAACCACCCCATCATGCCACCCCCATCCGCTTAAGAGTGACACGCTGGATAATCCCGATGATCCCCACAAGCGTCGCCGCCAGTGCCGCCGCCATAATCAGCGCACTCCATATCTGAATGGTCTGGCCGTAATAGCTGCCTGCAAGCAATCGCGCCCCAAGACCGGCAACAGCCCCCGTCGGCAGTTCACCCACAATCGCACCAACCAAGGATGCTGCCATGCCAATTTTAAGCGAGGTAAAGAAATATGGCATTGACGCTGGCAGGCGTAATTTCCAAAAGGTCTGCGCCTTGCTCGCATGCCACGTGCGCATCTGATCCAACTGCATCGCATCAGGTGAACGCAGCCCTTTGACCATGCCCACGACCACAGGGAAGAACGACAGATACATACTGATCATTGCCTTGGGCAGCAGCCCAGAAATGCCCACAGCGTTCAAAACCACAATGATCATCGGCGCAATCGCGAGGATGGGGATAGTCTGGCTGGCAATCACCCACGGCATCACACTCATGTCCATGGTCCGGTTAAACACAATGCCAACCGCAAGCAAAATACCGAGGCCCGTACCCAACGCAAA
>CALKXT010000152.1 GCA_938003685.1 uncultured Sulfitobacter sp.
ATGAGAACGCGCAGGTGGTATCATGACTAAAAGAACCATAGGATTTGGTTCATGACTAAATATAAGAACATAGATATCTCTTCGGTGGTTCAGATCAAAGATTGGGCTGATCTTGAGGATGTGTTGGCTGGATCAAGGGTAAAAACTACAGTGTCTAACCCTGAAGACTACAAACAAGATAAAGATAGGTTATACATATTCAAGCAACCGAAACCGTTAAGAGAAGCACAAATTTGGTCTGAACTAATCGCTTCTTTTATCGCCGGTGATCTGTTGGATTGGCCGGTTCAGCATGCACAGATCGCGATGCGTGAGGATCAAGTTGGAAATCTACTTGGTTATATTTACGATGACCAAGTAGACTCTTTTCTTTCCGGTAAACAGTTTTGTATGCATCTTGATTCCGATTTTGATCCCAAGCAGGGCACGCGTCATACCCCCTAGGCTGTTCGTACTCGCAGAAATTGTTCCTAGCTTAAAACTTCAGATCGCTTAAATATCGCCTACTGTGAACATGGACTATGTGTAGGTAGCCATTTGAAGCTTTTCTTTTTGGTAATATACTCAAGTGTGGACTATACCGACTTCAGTATAATTAAGTCGTTTTATGTAATTCACCGTTACGTAATAATGGCGTAGGGTAGGTCTCAACAATTTTTGATTAATTGTCATTTCATAAATTTAAGTCTCCAATGAGAGCATCGGACTAAATTATTCATATGTGGCAAACGGTTGTGCTTGCTGGCTTTTTTTAAGGTCCAGCTAGCCGATTTTAGCGCTATTCCTCTACAGCTCGCTTTATGCTTTCGGTCAATTTATTGCCATATCTTCGCATGATGCCGATAGGATATTCAGGATCTCCCATCATCTGAAGTGGCTCAAATCCCTTTTCTTCGCGGCGCAAGGCAGAGATGGTGCGCGTTACGTCTTCGGGACGCGCATCTAAAGCATACAATCCCGTTAGATAACGCAAGGGCGGACGGAACCCAGGGGCCAGGGCATGCGAGCGTTCGCCAAAGCGGATGGCAACATCAGTACGGCCTGAAGTGGCAGCTGCAATCGAAACCTGACAATCGGTCCAGAATTTCATTCTTGTCGTTTGCGCCAGCGCTTGCGCCACTATGGCTGTTTGATACGCCTCTTCTGAGCGACCGATGCATTGTACGGCGTTTGAATAGGCGTACCAAGCTAGGGCGTTTGCGGGGTTAATCTGTACTGATTGCAAGGCCAGTTCCAGCCCTACGCCGTAGTTTTTTTCGATGTTCGTACGGGCGTTTGCTACGGCTGCAAGAACAGTTGAATTCTGGTGGTCACCTTCAAGTGCTTTACGACAGGCCTCATCCACTTTTTCACGCAGTTCAGCTTCGAGAGGGACAAAGCGTTCCACGTATTGAATAGTCATCGCTTGCGCACGCCAGGCATGAAAAATCGGCTGGGAAGTGATTGTATGAGCGTGTTCAAACAGGCGGATCGCTTCAGCCACTCCGTTTGCGCTAATCGAAAAGAGTTTGCGCAGGGCAGTATTCATGATTGCCCCTGTGTCGTTAGCGCCCATCAAATCGGCATGAGCAGCGACGCGCGCCTCCATTGCCGCTTCAGTTGTTTGATTGCAAAGCGCCAGAAAAGGAACTGATTCAAACGGGTCAGCGTTTGAATCAGTTAGCTCGGTGCTACCAGACCAGCAGATAACGCTGGCTCCAATATCTTCGATTGATACGCTGATACGGGTCTTGCCATGGTCCCAAAGCGCTGCCTTGACCGATACCAGGATGCAGTCCGGTCGGAGATAAAACGCGCCAGATGATCCAAGTTCAACAGTACAGGTCTCACGTAAGGAGAGCGACACCACCTGTCGTAGTGCCAATTCCAATCCAGCATACATTGAGCCGTCGTCGGTTTCGCCCAGCAGAACAATGCGCTTTTGGCCCTTTGGTTGCGTCGCTTGCGCACGTGAGGTTGGCACGCCGCGTCGTTCGCGCAAGAGCCGCTGTTCATTCAACCAAATGGCAAAGGCAGGGTCAGCAACACGTAAGCCTTGAAGGAATTCTGCATTTGTAGAACAGGTGTTTTTGTCAACCTGCACGCGCGCGGGGTCCAGCGACACTGATTGCCGATCAGCAATCAGAACATCTGCAAAGGGTCCAAAGGCGCGACGTAAATCTGTCAGCGCTTGACGCAAACTAGCAGATCTTTGATCCTGTAGGCGGTCGCTCCACAGCATTTCCTGAAGCCATGCGCGCGGTCGTTGCAAATTATCCCCGGTGCAGAGCAGGGCCAATAGACCGCATGTCTTGGCGCTTTTCGGGGCGTAAGACTTCCCGTTATTGTCCGTGACATTCAATTGTCCGGACAGACCGACCCGTAAGTCGGAATCAAATTCAATTTGCGGCTTCAAGAAACCAAAACTCCCCAGAGAAGATTAACGTATACGACGATCCCATTTTTGGCAAATTTTTCTAGAATAGCTGAAATTTCTGGGCTGCGTGAAAAAATCGTCAAAACATGGAAGCTGAATTGACCTCGTATAATTCCGCATCAAGAGTGATCGGGAATAGGGAGTAAATTATCATGGCAATTGTAGGAAGTGGTGCGGGCGGTAGCGGTGCAGGCGGCAGTGGTGCCGGGGGAAGCGGCGCAGGTGGAAGCGGCGCAGGCGGCAGTGGCGCAGGTGGTCACGCAGGAGGCCAATCTTCGCCGTTGCTGAACACCGCGATGACCGTGACGAGTGATGCCATCACTGGATTCTGGGACGGCACACCCGATCGGAACACTATGGAAAAACCGCGTGGGCATGACGATCTTTCCTATCTTACACCATCGCGCCGTATGTCCATGTTCGCGGCAGAGAGTCTGGGACGGTTTCGTGTCCAAAAGGCGAGCACCACGGAAAAATCAAAGGTCAAGCTCGGCGGCAGAGACATACACAAGACGAGAGCGCCCAGCAGAGACTTTTTCAAAGAACAGCTCAAGTGGTTGCGCAATTACGCTGATTTGCGTGTAGATCGCATTCCCGAAATTAATACGCAAATTGTTGATCTACTGTCATTTCAAGGCATGATTGGACAGTTAGATGCCGGGGCACATAAATACACGCTTGAGGCGTTGGGCGTAGTACAGGACGTCACTTATTCTGTAACCATGCAGCTCAAGCATCTGGTGTGGGCACCGCGCCCTATCGCCTATTCGACGCGGGTGCATCCGATCATCCAAACGCCCGACCACTCGACCTTTCCTAGTGCCCATGCCAGTGAAGCTTTTGCCATGGCTGTGGTTCTGGAACATGTGTTGAACAGCAATGCAACGCCGGCGGTGGACCCCCCCATGTCTTATCGGGTGGCGCATCGGATATCAGCGAACCGCACAATTGCGGGGGTGCATTTCCCTGTTGATAGTGCCGCGGGTGCAGAACTCGGTATTGCGATGGGGCATGCCATGCTGGCGCTGATGTTTGGCGAAGATCCAGTTATGACCGAGTTCAGAGCCGGAGAAGGTGAAGCGCATTTCAAGAAAAACCAGGACTTTCTCTTGTCTGATTTGATTTATCAATCCGACAAACTCGAAGCTATAGAAAAAACCGCGCCACAAACGCTCGCCACAATTTATGGTGATCAGATCAAAGCGGAATGGGGCCCCACCCAATGAATCGGCATGCTTGGACCAAAACGTGGGAGGGCTACGGCACAGCAACAGGTGTCGATACGCCTTATGTAGACTTTGATTCAGAAGTGGGTGGCATTTCACCGTTTCTGCGCGCTCCTGAAAAAAACTTCTCCAAGCGCGGTGGATCTTTCACAGCTCCTTTTGCAATGCGCCAACTCTCAGCCGTAAAGGCTGGCGCGGCAGACACACCAGATCCGCCCTATAATGATCCATTATTGGAGGTGCTTAAGCAAATTCTGTCCATTCAGGGCGCGAATACTGTGCAACCGCCCCTGCCCACCGAAATGGTTACAGGTGGAAATGATCCGGCAATTCATCAACAGTATTTGCGGGATTTCGGACCGCTGCCCGCATTTTTGCAACCCGATTGCGATACTGACCTGCCGGAAAGTATGTGTCTTCCTGATGATGCGGTCATTGTCGGCGTTGTCGATCTGGGGATCGCACTAGGGCATCGCCGCACGCAACTGAATGGCGCAAAGACCCGCATTTTAAGCGCATGGCAGCAATCTGCGAACCGCAGTGACAAGGATGGTGAACAACAGTACTTGCCATTTGGTCGCGAACTTTATGCTGACTGCATTAACGCAGAACTTGCAGATTGCGGCGTGCCGCTAAACGAAGAAAAGTTTAACCGTTTTACTCAAACCGAAGATTACTACAGCCTGTCTGGCCAACGCGAATTGGGACAGCGCGCCTCTCATGGGATGCATATTCTTGATCTGGCCGCTGGGCTGGATCCTGATGATGAATGTGATTTAGCCGACAAAGTACGCCTGATGGTCACCAATTTTCCAGATCGCGCGTTGGTCGGGCATTCCGCTGCGTTTCTGGAATATTTTGCTGTCTATGGCATCTGGCGAATGATCAGGCTGGCTGATGCGATCTGGGATCGTAGGAATAAGAACAATAAGGTTCACACTGATCTAAAGGGCTATCGTATGGTCATAAACCTGTCGTTTGGCAAACAGGCCAGTGGCCGCGATAAAAATGATCTGATTGCCAAAGCCATGGAAATGATCAACTGCGCACGCGCAGAATATCATCCTGTCATACTGAGTTTACCAGCAGGAAATGAAAACTTGGAACAGGGCAATTCACTCTTCTCGCTGGCTGGAGGTGCTATGGAAGATATTGAATGGCGTATTCCGCCCGGCGATCAATCCGCTAACTTTGTCGAGGTTTGGGCTCAATCCAAACAAGGTGCTTCCAATCAGTCGCTAGAGATCGAAGTAATCACCCCAGATGGGGAAACCAGCAAGCTATCGCAAGGCGCAAGCCGGAGTGCAAACAGCCTGTACATCCAACAAAAAGAACAACCCAACGGATTTCAAATTTTGCCCGAGCAAGGTGAACTTATTGCCCGGATATATTCCGATCACATTGACGCTAAAGGCCACACAAGGGGGCGAAATCAATTAGACACTGAAGACCATGCAGATCTGCATGAAACCGAATACCGTCAGCGATATGTCGTGGCTGTGAAACAAACACTAATCTACGATAATATGCCTGGTGGAACCAGCTCGATCCAAACCGCACCGGCCGGTGTGTGGACAATAAGAGTGCGCAACAATGGCAAGACCAAGCTTAATGTCGAATTGAATGTGCAGACAGATCAATCTGAGAACCCAGTCACTGCCATCAATCAGCGCAGCTATTTTGAGCATTCGCATTACAGGCGTTTTGATGAAACCGGTCGAAAGGTTGATACCTATGATTATCCAAAGCGCGGTCAGGTTCCCAAGAGCCTTGATAGCTCAAATGTGGTGCGTCGTCATGGCACACTGAATGCCGTTGGCATTTCAAACAGTACTGCGACTGTAGCAGGTCACCGGGGCACGGACGGTCGCCCCGAATCGTATTCAAGCACAGGTCTGGCCTCGCCTAGAAGGAAACGGCGGGAAGAGCCTTCGGCATCATTTCCGTCGCGGGACGGGGCTGCGCATTTTGGGGTTTTGGCATCCGGTTCGCGTGATGGATCATCAGCCGCCCTGCAAGGCACCAGTTTTTCGGCAGCAATGGCAACGCGCCATCTGTGGGGGATATTGGTCAACCACGCTGGCTTTTTGCCACCCAAGGCCGTTATCGAATTGGAAAACAATGCAGAAACTGAAGAGACATTTACTAAATACGAGGGTGCGATAGCCAAGCCAAAATCAGGTCATGGCCGATTGCCACATACTCCGCAAGCGACACAACTCAAGCGGCGCAATCTCGCCTCTCGATTAGGTACCGAATAGCCTCCCTGAGGGTATTCGAGCAGTGCAAGGCGTCGTGCGAAAGCACGGCGTCTTTGTTTATGCGTATCATGGTTATTTTACGAATTATTCACGTATTTGTCACGCTACCCATGCAGATTTTGCCATCCAATTCCATACACTTGGGGCATGCCAATTTAAGGCATACAACAATTGGAGGAAAACGATGTTTATGCTGCCGGGGCACGGGACAACAGCCGTGAATACATATCAAATGGAGGCCTATGGAACAGAAAAGGTCTTTTCTGACGCTGCCGCATGTGGATTTACCGATCCGCATACCTATCCGTCAGAGCCAGCAATTGGTCGTTTCAATTACTTTTTCGAAAATGCCGCCTCGATTCCCAATACCGTAGAGACAACACAGGCGTTGGATGCCCTTGCCGATGCTATGGTGCGGGTACCAGATGACGCAGAAGAAAACTCGTCTATTCCGCCAGTCTTTACCTATTTCGGACAGTTTGCTGATCACGACATGACAGCTAACACTGACCGTGAGGGAGGCATTTCAGTGATAGATGTCCCTCAGATAACGCCACTTGATCGTGATCAAGTGGCGGGCCAAGTGCAAAACTTGCGTGCAGGTGCGCTGAACCTTGATAACGTCTATGGAGGCGGTCCGCTGGTTGGACCCTTTGGGCAAAAGCTGATTGACGCGTTGAGGTTTCACGCAGATCGTGCTCGGCTTTGGGTTGGCACAGTCACACAAACTGATTTTGGTGATGTAAGGCCCCCCAATGACATTGGCCGCGACGTTTTGCGGGTGCGTGATCTGTTGCGTCGAGGTATTGTAACCGAAGACGAATTGCGCGCTTTACCTACTGATCTTCGCGCACTTTTTGTCAACGATGACGACTCTATCAGGGTTCAGCGGGCCATTTTGGGGGACATGCGCAATGATGAAAATTTGGCAGTTTCACAGTTTCATTTAGTCTGGGTACGCCTGCACAACCTGATCGTTGTAGAGGCACGGGGGCATCCAGAAAAATACCCCGATGCGCCTGTGAACGATCGTGATGCCCTGTTCAAATGGGCACGCAAAATGACCAGTTGGCATTATCAATGGTTGCTGCTGCATGTCTATCTGCCAAGGTTGTGTGACCATGATACGTTACAAGACATTCAGCGTAACGGTCCGCGACTTTATGATCGGTTCTTTGCGCAAAACACACCGACACGACCTGATCTGATGCCCATGCCACTGGAATTTTCGATCGCAGCATTTCGTTTTGGACACACCATGGCCCGTGACGCTTACGATTGGAGCGACCTCTTTGGACGCCCCGAGTCAGGTGCACTGGTGCCGCGCGCGAGTTTCACCCAACTCTTTTCATTTACAGGTGGTGCCAAGTCCCCAATGCCTGTGCCGGGAGTTGGCAATGCACCTTCATTGCCCTCACATTGGCCCATTGACTGGCAGCGGTTTGTCGAAGGTCCCAAGCCTAGTACGCCTGACCGGGCTGCGCGCAAGATCGATACGAACCTGTCGTTGCAGGTAAATAATCTGGTCAATGATCCCATCGGCGATCATGGTGTTCTACGTCATCTGGCACGGCGCAATCTTCGGCGGGGATATCTGTTTAATCTGCCAAGCGCGCAAGGTTGTTTGGATGCACTTGAGGTCGATTTAGGTCTGCATCATGCGCGACTTTCGGCGGATGATCTGTTGTCCGGCCCTACGCAGGACGAAGTGCGTGCAGGTAATTTCGATAGCGCTACACCGCTATGGTTCTATGTCCTCAAGGAAGCCGAAGTGTTGGGCGGCGGTGAGCGGTTGGGTCCCTTGGGCACACGTCTAATCGCCGAGACCATAACTGGGTTGGTCGCCAATGATCCTCATAGTTATTGGGCACAAGCCCCCGGCGGAGTTGATTGGACTCCGGATCAAGGTGTGACCCCGGACGGTATTGTCATAAACGATATGGCCAGCCTTATGCGCGCAGCTAAGACAATGGCATAATCTACAATGCCCGCCGAATGCCTGTCGGCGGGCACATTGTTCTTTCCAGTGCTGAATATAATTTCGATAGCTTTTTCACACATCGCATAATGATTTTCTCCCCCTGTTCGTAAGCTCATGGGGCATGCCATCTGGCACTAAAATCCACATTACTTATCAAACAAGGAGCGCCACACATGAAATATCTGCCACTGAGTTGCCTGTTGGCTTTGGCCGCCTGCACAACACCTGATGTCACATCGCAGATCAAGGCTGCAAGTGATCTGGCCACCACATCAACTGCCAAATTCCGGCCCACCCTTCAGGCGCAGGCCAACAAGGATGTACGCAAAGCAGAAAAAACGCTGATTGATCAGCGTCAGACAGTCTATGAATTACATGATTGTGATAAGACCGATGCCTTTGGGATCATGCCGAATTGCCGAATTGTCAGTACTGTGGATATTAGCGGGAAACCTGCATCGGCCAGCAATGCTTTGGTGGCCTTTGATGCAGTAGAGGGTTATTTTACTTCTCTTCTTGCGCTTGCATCTTCGCAAAGCTCTGACGCGGTGCGCCAAGAGGCAACTGCACTTGCTGCTGCCTTAAAAGAAGCGGAGAAAGCAAAATACGCACCGTTGGCGAAATTGGCCTCGAGAGGTGCAAAAAATGCCGATCAGGCTGTCGCTGTAACGGGCTTTTTGGCCAGTCAGGTCCGCGTTGCGACCCTGCGCCGGATCGTACGGCAAGCTGATCCAGAGATCGAAAAAATACTGCAAACTGTGGCGGCAAACCTTGATCTTAAATCCGATCTCGGCGCACGCCATGCCGCGTTTATTCTGGCGCGGGGCACGGTTGAGGAAACGCAGCTGGCGGGCAATCCTGAGAAGTATCGCCAAGCCTTGGATACGCTGAGAGTACGTCATGATGCCTTTGTCAAAGCGCAGAACTCCTCAGCTGGGAACAGTTTTCGTCTGTTGCGAAAGTTGCATGGCGACCTACTCAAGCGGCTCAATGCACCCGGAGATACCAGCGAAATTTTAGCGACAGTGACCGAGATCAGGTCCGTCGTAGATATCATCAGAAAGAAAGGCGGATAACATGACTAAAAATGCACAAATCGACGAAGCACTCAAGAAACTGGAACAGATCGAGGACTCAAAAGCCAAGCTGTCGGAAAAGTTACGGGTCGAACGAGAGGCGGCAATCAAACGTAAAGACTGGGACACAGCCAAGCAAATCACGCAAGATCGCAAAAGGCTGGGTCACGCGCATCTGCTTTTGGTAAACGCCAAGCGCAAGGTCACAGCGTCTCGCGACTTGTCTGGTGCCATCGGGCGGCTCAATGGACTGTCTGGCCGGGCTGAGCAGGCCGTACGCAACCTCAATACGTTGGCAAAAGCGCTTGCCGCAGTCAGCGATATCATTCGCATTTTCAAGGCACTTAGCGGTGCGTTTGTTTAGTTTTCTCACAAGAAGCCCTTTTGACAGGAGGATATGGGCGCAGTCCTAGGGTTTAAGGCTTTGCCGATTAACTCGCGGTCGATGCGCGCGTGGGGGGTGGGATATTACAAATGATCGATGCGCAAGATACAGCTTTGATTAAATATCAAACAACCCACAACAAGTCAGAGCCGGGGCACAGGCTGTGCAAGTTTCATGGCGCGCGCTCTACCGGGACCAAGGGCGCTAGAGGACAAGGCAAAGATTGCAGCGGACAAGTAAACGCTGGCCAGAATATCGGGCCAACGCCTGTTAGGATTGACGGATTTGCAATAATCCCTGATCGGGGGATTTTAACGACCTCAAAAGGCCTAAGATTAACGCGTTGATTGAAAGCAAAGGGTTTCCTTGTGCGTATCCTCTAAAGCAATGGGGACAAAACTTAGTATTCAAACGAGAAGAATTTGAAATCGCCTGCGCTTCAAACCCCAAGTCATCCGCAAGGCTGCGACAGCGTAAAATAGGCGAAAATAGGGACGATAGGAACCCAGATGGCACTGAACCCCTAATTACAGCAGAGGTAGCTGTTCACCACCCACATTCTTTGCGAAGCGGTTTACTCGCTTCGTCAATACCGCGAATATCAAACGTGAATTCTTGCAGATTCCCGTTAAACGGCGTGAACCTTACTAGAATCTTATCCTTTTCAAGCATCCTCTTGATAAATGAAACCGCCTGACCAGAGGTCAAGCGCCTTATTGCTTGTGCTGGCGTCCATGTGCTTGGCACTAGCTTTGTCATCATCAAGCCGATAATCGACCTTTCCATAACCGCCATGAGCGCTAACCATGTGGCAGTTCGTGCTGACGAAAAACTAGTTGTGTTTTCGCGGCAGCGAAAAAGCAGGAAATTATCGCAACCCGCATAGACAACCTTGAAGCCCAAAGCGTCGGCACCACCAAGGGAGCAGCGAGCTACTCGACACTAGAATTGCCTTATTATCAAAGAATTATGTTGTTTTTGGTGCCCAGGAGAGGACTCGAACCTCCACACCGTTGCCAGTACTAGCACCTGAAGCTAGCGCGTCTACCATTCCGCCACCTGGGCAGGTCACGTGAGCCGAGCATCTATGCGCGAGACGATCAGGTGTCAATTGTATTTTGGTGCAAAATGCCAATTCAGATCGCTTGTTAAAGAACAAGCTGTAATTGCTGCTTGTCCGAACAAGGCGTGACAGGTACATCCTGTCGGTGAGTTTTATGCGCGCAGGAGCATCATCATGTCCAAGCTGGTAACCATCTATGGCGGGTCTGGGTTTGTCGGGCGGTATATCGCACGGCGTATGGCCAAAGCAGGTTGGCGTGTACGAGTGGCTGTGCGCAACCCAAATGAAGCGATGTTTGTGCGTCCCTACGGTGTGGTTGGTCAAGTCGAACCAATCTTGTGCAACGTACGTGATGACACCTCTGTGCGCGCTGCAATGCAAGGGGCTGATGCAGTTGTGAACTGCGTTGGTATTTTAGTCGAAAGCGGCAAAAATAAATTTGATTCTGTTCAGGCCGACGCCCCTGAGCGCATCGCGCGTATTGCCGCCGAAAGTGGCGTCGCGCGCATGGTGCATATCTCGTCTATCGGGGCAGATGTGGCGTCTGACAGTGATTATTCGCGCAGCAAAGGCGAAGGTGAGGCGAACGTACTCGCGCATATGCCTAATGCTGCGATCTTGCGGCCCTCTATTGTGTTTGGACCTGAGGATGGCTTTTTCAACCGATTTGCAGGGATGACACGCATGGGTCCTGTCCTGCCGGTCGCGTATGCAGAGACCAAGTTTCAGCCAGTCTATGTCGATGATGTGGCCAAGGCTGCTGAGATGGCGATCAAAGGTGATGCAAGTGGTGGAATTTACGAATTGGGCGGGCCTGACATTGAGACCTTCCGTGAATTGATGCAGCGGATGCTGGATGTGATCCAGCGTCGCCGTTTAGTCCTAAACCTGCCGAACTTCGCCGCGTACCTCATGGCATTCGGTTTCGATATGTTGCAAGCGGTTACCTTTGGTCTTTTCAGCAACACGATGCTGACGCGCGATCAGCTAAAAAACCTCAAGAATGATAATGTAGTTTCGCAGGACGCCTTGGATTTTGATACATTGGGTATCAAACCCGTCTCAATGACGTCTGTTTTGCCTGAATATTTGTGGCGCTTCCGCCCATCTGGACAATACGATGCCATCAAAGATTCCGCGCGGAATTTGCGTCGCGGCTGATGGATCAATCAACCACGTTAATTGCTGCCCTTCTAGGATTGCTGGAAGGTTTAACAGAATTTATCCCTGTGTCTTCTACGGGCCATGTGCTTCTTGCAGGACATTTTTTAGGGTTTGAAAGCGCGGGCAAGACCTTTGAGGTTGTGATCCAACTAGGCGCAGTTCTTGCTATCTTGACACTATATGCTGGGCGATTGTGGGCAGTGTTCAGTAGCGCACCACATGATCCACAATCCCGACGTTTCATTCTATCTATTCTTATTGCGTTTCTCCCTGCCGTCTTCATCGGTGTCATGGCACATGATTTTATCAAAACGGTTCTGTTTGAAACGCCGATGCTGATCGCCATTATGTTGATCCTTGGTGGTATTGTGTTGGTCTTTATCGATCGTGTTGCACCCGAACCATCACAGCACGACGCGATGGAATTCCCTCTGCGAATGGCGCTAAAAATCGGCTTCATTCAGTGTCTCGCAATGATCCCAGGTGTGTCGCGCTCAGGTGCGACAATTGTCGGAGCATTGATGTTAGGTGCCAGCAAACGCGCAGCAGCAGAGTTTTCTTTCTTTTTGTCGATGCCAACTATGGCAGGTGCATTCGCCTATGATCTTTATAAGAACCGAGATGTGCTTGATACTACTGCTGTAAATGAAATTGCCATTGGGTTTGTTATGGCGTTCATCACTGCGGTCTTGGTGGTAAAATGGCTGCTTGGTTATGTCAGCAAGCATGGCTACGCCCTTTTTGGTTGGTGGCGAATCATCGTTGGGACTGTGGCTTTTATTGCCTTAAGTCTGAATTTATAACCGGATCGGACCTAAATTCTCAACTCGCACCCAAGATTGATAAGCTTGGCTCAGTAAATTTATGCATATAGGTCAATATTGCTGACTTTATCTTTTTCCCCACATGTAATACGCCACAGTTCTGATGTTATAGTTAAAGGGCGGAATCATGGCTGAACAACCGATGCTAAAATTCGTAAGCGTTGAGCGGGATATGCCGGAAAAGCGGCCGCCTGATCTACGCCGCACAGATTTCAATGAGATTTACGCAGAATATGCTGACGCTAAAGCCAAAGAGCAGTCTAGCAGATGTAGCCAATGTGGCGTGCCATATTGCCAGTCACATTGCCCCCTTCACAACAATATCCCAGATTGGCTGCGCCTAACAGCAGAAGGACGTCTGAAAGAAGCTTACGAGATTAGCCAAGCCACCAACACATTTCCCGAAATCTGTGGGCGGATTTGCCCTCAGGACCGCTTGTGCGAAGGCAATTGTGTGATCGAACAATCAGGCCACGGCACGGTCACCATCGGCTCGGTGGAGAAATACATCACTGATACCGCATGGGAAGAAGGTTGGGTGCAGACCATCAAACCCAGCGTCGAGCGTTCTGAAAGCGTTGGAATCATTGGTGCCGGCCCAGGTGGCCTAGCAGCGGCAGATGTGCTGCGCCGTCAGGGTGTACAGGTCACAATATATGATCGCTACGACCGCGCGGGTGGGTTGCTGACCTATGGCATCCCCGGTTTTAAGTTAGAAAAAGATATCGTCATGCGCCGCAACGATCAGTTGGCCGCAGGTGGTGTTAAGTTTGAACAAAACTGCGATGTCGGTCGTGATATTTCATTCGCAGATATCCGCGCCAAACATGACGCGGTGATCATTGCCACCGGCGTTTATAAAACACGCGAAATACAGGCCCCCGGCGTGGGTGGTTTAGGCGTTGAGCGCGCGATTGATTTCCTCACCGCAAGCAACCGCAAAAGCTTTGGTGATACAGTTGAGGAATTCGAAAATGGCCGCCTTAATGCGAACGGTAAAAAGGTCGTTGTAATCGGTGGGGGCGACACCGCTATGGACTGTGTGCGCACGTCAATCCGTCAAGGCGCGACAAGCGTCAAATGCTTGTATCGCCGTGATCGCGTCAACATGCCTGGCAGCCAGCGTGAGGTTGCCAATGCCGAAGAAGAAGGCGTAGTATTCGAATGGCTCAGCGCGCCCAAGGGCTTTGTTGGTGATCCTGTAACCGGCGTTATGGTGCAAAAAATGCGGTTGGGGCAACCGGACGTTTCAGGCCGTCAAGCACCAGAAGTCATCGAAGGCGCTGACTATGTAGAAGAGGCTGACATGGTCATCACCGCCTTGGGTTTCGAACCAGAAGACCTGCCAACGCTTTGGAACGAACCAGATCTACCCGTAAACCGATGGGGTACGATCAAGGCAGATTACGTGACGGGTTCTACAGCGCTCGATGGCGTCTATGCAGTTGGTGATATTGTACGCGGCGCTTCGCTGGTTGTTTGGGCAATTAAAGACGGTCGTGATTGTGCCGAGGAAATTCTAAAACGGCTTGATACCCCTGCTCGCATCGCGGCGGAATAACAATGGCCGAAAGCAGACAAATCACCGGTCAATGCTTATGTGGCGCTGTGACAGTCACAGCACAGGTTACAAACCCTATTGTGCGTGCATGCCACTGCGAAATGTGCCGCCAGCACACATCGTCAATGTTCATATCATTGGCAACGGACCCACATAGCGAGGCCTTCACAGGCCCTGCAAAATCGTTCCAATCTTCTGAATGGGCTGAGCGGGGCTTCTGCGAAAAGTGCGGATCGACTCTTTGGTATGGCACTAAACATGACGGCGTTAAAAACCTCTCGGCGGGCCTGTTTGAAAACGCTGCGAATGCACAGCTAAAACTCGAATTTTTTGTGGACAACTGTCCGCAAGGTTATTCACTGGCGGGTGACCACAAGCGCCTGACCACTGACCAGACAATCGCGCTGTTCGCGCCACAAGAAGGAACTACCGAATGACTGTATATGATGACGCATGGGTAGCCCGCGAAGAAGCAAAACGCGTAATAATGGCGGAACAGGGTCTTTATTCACCTGAGGAAGAACATTCTTCTTGTGGTGTTGGACTGGTCGTGAACATCGACGGCTCCAAAAGCCGGGATGTTGTTTTGAACGGCATCAAAGCCCTCAAGGCGATCTGGCACCGAGGCGCTCTTGATGCAGATGGTAAAACTGGTGATGGCGCGGGTATTCACGTGCAAATACCTGTGCCGTTTTTTTATGATCAGGTCAGGCGCACAGGTCACACGCCACGTGAAGATGAACTGATTGCGGTTGGGCAAGTCTTCTTGCCCCGCACCAATTTTGCGGCCCAAGAAACCTGCCGGACAATCGTTGAAACTGAAGTGTTGCGCATGGGCTATTATATCTATGGCTGGCGCCACGTGCCGGTGGATATTTCTGTTCTGGGCGACAAAGCAAACGCGACACGGCCAGAGATTGAGCAAATCCTAATCTCAAACGCCAAAGGCGTAGATGAAGACACATTTGAACGCGAGCTATACGTGATCCGTCGTCGCATCGAAAAAGCCGCCATCGCAGCACAGGTTCCAACGCTCTACATCGCGTCAATGTCGTGCCGCAGCATCATCTATAAGGGCATGATGTTGGCCGAACAGGTCGCAGAATTCTATCCCGATTTACAAGATGACCGTTTCATTAGCGCCTTTGCGATTTATCATCAGCGCTATTCCACAAACACATTCCCACAATGGTGGCTGGCGCAACCATTCCGCATGTTGGCGCACAATGGCGAGATCAACACGCTTAAGGGCAATTTGAACTGGATGAAAAGCCACGAAATTCGCATGGCGTCTTCGACGTTTGGCGATATGGCGGGCGACATCAAACCAATTGTTGCCGCAGGTTCTTCTGACTCAGCCGCGTTGGATGCGGTGTTTGAAGTGCTTGTTCGCGCCGGACGTAACGCACCCATGGCAAAAACAATGCTGGTGCCAGAAAGCTGGTCAAAGCAAGCTGTCGAACTGCCACAAGCATGGCGCGACATGTATTCGTATTGCAACTCGGTGATGGAACCGTGGGACGGCCCAGCAGCCCTAGCGATGACAGATGGTCGTTGGGTTTGCGCGGGTCTTGACCGCAGCGGATTGCGCCCAATGCGCTATGTTGTGACGTCAGATGGGATGCTGATTGCGGGTTCTGAGGCTGGCATGGTCCCGCTCAATGAAGCGACAGTTACGCAAAAAGGCGCGCTAGGGCCGGGTCAGTTAATCTCAGTTGATATGAAAGAAGGCAAACTGTTCCACGATACTGAAATCAAGGACAAGATGGCGGCCCATCAGCCCTTTGGAGAGTGGGTCAGCAAGATTGTTGAGCTTGACGAAGAATTGGCCGCAGTGACCGAAAAGCCTTTGTTTGAAGGAAATGAACTGCGCCGTCGTCAGGTTGCAGCGGGCTATACCATTGAAGATCTGGAACAGATTTTGGCACCGATGGCGGAAGATGCAAAAGAGGCCTTGGCAAGTATGGGCGACGACACACCGTCAGCTGTCTTATCTGCACAATACCGCCCCCTGAGTCACTTCTTCCGGCAGAATTTTTCTCAGGTCACCAACCCGCCCATCGACTCCTTACGTGAATTCCGAGTGATGAGCCTTAAAACACGGTTCGGTAACCTCAAGAATGTACTAGACGAAGACAGCAGCCAGACCGAAATTTTGGTGTTGGACAGCCCATTTGTTGGCAATGCACAGTTTGACAAATTAACCAAGAATTTCAATGCAGATTTGGTGACAATCGATTGCTCATTTGAACCCGGTGGCAACAATCTAAACAACAGCTTGGCCCGTATTAGAGCAGACGCAGAAGATGCCGTACGCTCTGGTGCAGGTCACTTGGTATTGACGGATGAGCAAAGCGGCGAAGGCCGTGTCTCAATGCCAATGATCCTCGCAACCAGCGCTGTACACTCGCATCTGGTGCGCAAAGGGTTGCGTACTTTTTGTTCATTGAATGTACGCTCTGCAGAATGTGTTGATCCCCACTATTTCGCTGTGCTTGTTGGGTGCGGTGCGACAATCGTAAACGCCTATTTGGCCGAAGATTCTTTGGCTGATCGGATCGAACGTGGTTTGCTAGATGTGACCCTAACAGAGGCGGTTTCACGATACCGCACCGCGATTGACCAGGGCTTGCTCAAGATCATGGCAAAGATGGGGATCAGTGTTATTTCGTCTTATCGCGGTGGTTTGAATTTTGAAGCCGTCGGATTGAGCCGCGCTATGGTTGCTGAATTCTTTCCTGGCATGACCAGCCGTATCTCGGGCATTGGCGTCACCGGTATTCAGCGCAAGGCAGAACAAGTTCATGCCAAAGGGTGGCAAGGTGATGGTGTCGTTCTACCGATTGGTGGGTTTTACAAAGCGCGTCAGTCAGGCGAGACCCACGCCTGGGAAGCATCTTCGATGCACATGCTACAAATGGCCTGTAACAGAGCCTCATATGAGATGTGGAAGCAGTATTCCGCCAAGATGAAGTCAAACCCACCGATCCATCTGCGTGACCTATTGGACATCAAGCCATTGGGTGCCGCGATTGGATTGGAAGAGGTGGAAAGTATCACGTCTATCCGCAAAAGGTTTGTTACGCCCGGCATGTCCTTGGGTGCCCTTAGCCCCGAAGCACATAAGACGTTGAACGTGGCGATGAACCGTATTGGTGCCAAGTCGGACAGTGGTGAAGGTGGTGAGGATCCAGCACACTTTGTGCCAGAACCAAATGGCGATAACCCATCTGCCAAAATCAAACAGGTGGCATCGGGCCGCTTTGGTGTAACCGCCGAATATCTGAATCAATGTGAAGAATTGGAAATCAAAGTCGCACAGGGGGCCAAACCTGGTGAAGGCGGCCAATTGCCCGGTATGAAAGTCACCGACTTGATTGCACGGCTGCGCCATTCGACGAAAGGCGTGACATTGATTTCACCGCCGCCACATCACGACATCTATTCTATCGAAGATTTGGCGCAGCTTATCTATGACCTGAAGCAGATCAATCCGCGATGTAAAGTCACCGTGAAACTGGTTGCGTCGTCAGGTGTTGGCACGATTGCCGCTGGGGTTGCCAAGGCCAAGGCGGACATTATTCTGATTTCCGGCCATAACGGCGGCACAGGGGCTAGCCCCGCGACCAGTATTAAATATGCAGGTTTGCCGTGGGAAATGGGCCTGACCGAAGCGCATCAGGTTCTCAGCATGAACAACTTGCGCGACCGGATTACACTGCGCACCGATGGCGGTTTGCGTACAGGGCGTGACATTGTCATGGCGGCGATGCTG
>CALKXT010000153.1 GCA_938003685.1 uncultured Sulfitobacter sp.
GTTCAAGGCTTTCTGGTAGCGCATAAACCAACACCTTTTTCCATGCATAGGTGATTGTTACCTCGGAAAAGGCAATCACGAACCCACCTGCGATGGCCCCAAGGGGATTGCCAAGCCCACCAACAATGGCGGCGGCAAAGATCGGCAACAACAATTGGAAATAGGTAAAAGGTTTGAAGGATTTATCCAAACCATACAGCACACCCGCAATGGTCGCCAATGAGGCGACGATCATCCATGTGATCATCACCACACGTTCTGGGTTGATCCCCGACAGCAGTGCTAAATCTTCATTGTCCGAATAGGCGCGCATTGATTTTCCTGAACGTGTTTTGTTCAAGAACCAGAATAGGAACGCCACAACTGCGATTGCAGTGATAACTGTGATGGCTTGTGTGGTTTTGATCGATAATCCTTCGGCCAACCCGGTCATTGCTTTGAATTCACGCGCTGAAATGATGAAGCGTTCACCGTCCAGAAAGTTCTGATCTTTCACACCAATGATGAAGCGGGTCACACCGTTATAGATGAACATCACGCCAAGGCTCACAATCACAAAGATGACTGGTTTGGCCTTTTTCTCACGGTAAAACTTGTACACAAAGCGGTCCGTGCCAAGCAATAGCACAACAGCAAATGCAATGCCAAAGGGCAGGGCGAGTAGGGCCGTTGGTAGGGGCCCAAGGCTGATCCCCCAGCTTTGGAACAGCCATGTTACCAGAATAGTTGCCATTGTCCCCAGTGCCATTGTGTCACCATGGGCAAAGTTGGAGAACCGCAAGATACCGTATACGAGTGTGACCCCAAGCGCGCCAAGGGCGAGCTGTGAGCCATAAGCGATACCTGGGATCAGCACGTAATTCGCGAGCGCGATGATTGCGTTGAGTAGGTCCATTATAGAGCTCGCTCCATGTAAATGCTGTATTGGGCGTCAGGCGCATAATCGCCAAACGCAGGGCAGTCAACGAAACCAAGCCGTTTATAAAGACGCAGCGCCGCATCAAGACCTTTGCCCGTTTCAAGGCGCAACAACGGTAAGTTTTGAGCGCGTGCAGAAGTCATCAATTGTTCTAACAAAAGAGCGGCTACGCCGTTGCCACGTGCATCTTGATCCACATACATTGATTTTACTTCACCATATTCAACACAATCGGCCAGTGCAGCACAGCCGACAGTTTTTGCATCACTGTTAGCCACAAAAAACTGAATATGAGGCGCACGTAGTTCTTCAAAGGACAAAAAATGATTGTCTTCTGATGCAAATAGGCTTTGCATCATATCTTGGCTTGCTTGCAAAAGGGCCTGCGCATTTGGATCAAGCGGGTCACCGGGTTGAATAGAAACAGCACACATATTCTCACCCCCCCAAAAACGATTTGCGCACTTCAGGATTGGCCAGCAACTCCTTGCCCGTGCCTGTGTACCCATTCGCGCCTTGCACCAGAACATAGCCTTTGTCGGCAATCTCTAACGCTTGGCGGGCGTTCTGTTCTACCATCAAGATCGGGATACCCGTGCGCGCGACTTCTATGATCCGGTCAAAGAGTTCATCCATGACGATGGGCGACACACCGGCGGTTGGTTCATCCAACATCAACACCTTGGGCTGCGTCATCAACGCACGGCCCACAGCGACCTGTTGGCGTTGACCGCCCGACAGTTCGCCCGCTGCTTGAAACCGTTTTTCTTTCAAAATTGGGAATAGGTCATAGACCTGCGTCATTGTGTCTTTGAAATCGTCGCGCCGGATGAACGCGCCCATCTCTAAATTTTCCTCAACCGTCATCGAAGTAAAGATGTTCGAGGTTTGCGGCACAAAACCCATGCCCTTGGCCACACGATCCTGAGGCGACAAGTGGGTGATATCCTCACCGTCCAAACGCACGTGACCTTTGCGCATGTCGAGCATACCAAAGACCGCTTTCATCCCCGTTGATTTACCCGCGCCGTTGGGGCCCACAATCACGGCAATCTCACCCTGTTCCACAGCAATTGTGCAGTCATGCAGGATGTCGGGACCATTGCCATACCCCGCCGTCATGCCCTCACCAATCAGGAAGGGCCCACCGGGCGCGGCAAAGCTTTCGCCACTGGCCTTGGGGATCACGCTGCCCTGACCTTTGGCATTGCCAAGCGACAGATCTTTGTTGCCACGATTACTATATGCATCGCTCATGCTCAGCCTCTTTCATTCGTCGCGGCACCCGGCCGCTGGTAATCATCAGCGCAAGAAATTGCATCAGCACATGTGTCGTTGAGCATCTCAAGAATACTACGCGATTGGCTGTCAACATCCGCAAGTGCTGTGTCTGATGGCGTGTCCAAATACAACATGATCCGTGATGCGCCCACTTCTGCGAGCATCACCGCACTCATCAACTCATCGCCATCAAGGGCGTCCCGTTGCAAGGCGCGCACCGCTGTACCGCCTGCAAAATTCACACGATCTGATTGGAAAACCTCAAGCGGTGTGTTGCCATCTGCGGCAATCCACTCTGAATAGGTCGCATAGCGTTCTTCAAGCGTGGCAAGGTCATCCGCGATCTCGTATCCGGGCCATTCTTCGGTAAAATTCAACACCATATCGCCCAAAATGCGGGTCGATCCATCACCAGCTGCATCCCAACCGGCGACTTCCCAAGGCGTATCACGGTCACACATCCAAATGTGTGCGGACAATTGCGAACAGGCCGCCACCGTGTGAGGCAGGGCGAGGGCCACAATGCCTCCAATAGTCAGCGCGCGCAGGTTCATGCGCCCACCTGTGCCTTGTTTTTCAAGCCAGTACCCAAATACGCCTCAATCACTTGCTCGTTTGCTTTGATCTCGGCCAGCGTGCCTTCGGCCAACACGTGCCCCTCGGCCATACAGATCACCGGATCACACAGGCGTCCTATAAATTCCATGTCATGTTCGATCACCACAAAGGTATAGCCGCGCTCTTGGTTCAAACGAATAATCGCGTCACCAATGGTGTTCAGCAGGGTGCGGTTCACGCCAGCACCGACCTCATCCAGAAACACGATCTTGGCATCCACCATCATGGTGCGCCCCAGTTCGAGCAGCTTTTTCTGCCCACCCGAGATTTGCCCCGCTTTTTGATCTGCCAAATGTTCAACGGTTAGGAATTCCAGAACCTCATCAGCTTTGGCGCGCAGAGCGCGTTCTTCATTCGCAATGCGCTTGGTGCCAAACCATGTGTTCCACAGGGTTTCACCAGATTGATTGCCCGGCACCATCATCAAGTTTTCCCGGCAGGTCATCGAATGGAATTCGTGCGCGATCTGGAACGTGCGCAGTAGGCCTTTGTGGAACAGGTCATGTGGGGCCAATCCGGTGATATCCTCACCATCCATGTACACACGTCCCGATGTTGGTTGAAGAACACCAGCTATTACATTGAAAAGTGTAGTTTTTCCAGCACCGTTTGGGCCAATCAATCCTGTAATTGATCCACGATCAATTGTCAGAGACGCGCCATCAACTGCGTGAAATCCACCAAAATGCTTGTGCAGATCGTCGACCACAATCATGTGTTCGTTCTCAAAGCTCATGCGTCCATCCCTGTCGTGTCAGGCCATTGTTGGCCGATCATTTATTAGTCTCATGTGGTGATGCAGCCCACATCACTGAAGGCTGCATCATTTGCTTTCGTTAGGTATTACTTGAAACCAACGGTGGCGTTCTTGCCATCTTGGACTTCTACCACACGGTAGGTGCCCGCAGATTCACCGGGTCCGATCAATTCAACCGCCGAGGCGCCAACGTAATCAACGTCTTTACCCGCTTTGATCAACTCAAGTGCTTTGCCCAACTCACCGGGATAGATTTTCTCACCGGGGGCGTTTGCCACGTCGAGGATCTTTTCCTTATAGTCTGCTGGTGCTGATGAATTCGCGGCTTGCATGGCAAGCAGGAACAGCGCAGCTGCGTCATAGGATTCAGGTGAATAAGATGATGTACCGTCAAAACCTGCGGCTTCAGCCATGGCTGAATACGCTGCGATGCCGGGCCCATCAGAACCTGCGATTTGACCATAAGAACCGTTCAAGTCAGGACCGATTGCTTCTGGCAGGCTGTCGCCAATCATGCCACCGGGCAGACCGAATGTTTCCCACGCACCTGCATCCAATGCAGATTTGATAATGCCGGCACCACCTTGATCAAGGTAACCTGCAACAACCAACAGATCACCACCAGCAGAGGCAAGCGCGCCCACTTCAGCAGAGTAATCCGCTTTGCCGTCTTCATGCGCCGCAACAATTGTTACTTCACCGCCAGCAGCTTTGAACGAAGATTCGATCGAGTCTGCAAGACCCTTACCGTAGTCGTTGTTTGTATAGGTCAAAGCGATGGATTTAATGCCACGTTCTACCAGAATTTCCGCCATCACTTCACCTTCACGGGCGTCAGATGGGGCCGTGCGGAAGAACAATCCATTGTCTTCCATTGTGGTCAGACCTGGAGATGTCGCAGACGGTGAAATCATCACCATGCCGTTCGGGATCGCCACGTTTTGCAACATCGCGCCGGTCACACCAGAGCAGTCACCACCAACGATACCTGCGACGCCTTCAGCAATCAGGCGTTCTGCGCCAGATACGGCCAGTCCGTTATCAATACAGCCTGTGTCGGTACGTACAGAGATCACCTTTGCACCATCCAAAAGCATGCCGCTGTCTGTGACTTCTTTCATCGCCAGTTCAGCGCCAGACGCCATGTGGCCTGCAAGCGATTCAATTGGACCTGTGAAACCAAACTCAACACCCAGTTTAACTTCCTTTGCGTGGCCATCTGCATATGCAGTTGTCGCCAGCAGAGCCGCGGCCGTTGTGGCCATAAGCATCTTTTTCATGATATTCTCCCTTGTTGGAACATGTTGTTCGCAGCGGAAGTTAGGCGGTGGTTTGCCAAAAGAAAAGCGGTTTTTAGCGCGTAAAACCTGCATTGCGCGCCACATCATCGTACTGTGGGTGGAAAAATTCAGTTTGGTAGTTAAATTTAACTAAACTCAACCTGATTATAGGAAAGATGAAATGCGTATTGCACTCAGTTTGCCAAACGTCCTGCTTGCTGGTGTCGTGTCGGCGTTCTTGCCGTTTGCAGCCCTTGGGCAGATTTCATATGAGATACAACCTGTGATCACAGGGTTGGATGCACCTTGGGCGGTGGCACCTTTGCCGGGTGGCGGTGCCTTGGTCACGCAAAAGAACGGGGCGTTGATTTTTGAACGTAGCGGGTCGCGGCATGAGGTGTCGGGCGTTCCCGCGGTCGCCACAAAGGGGCAGGGTGGATTGCTAGACATTACCTTGGCGCGGGATTTTGACCGCTCGCGGGTGTTGTTTTTGACCTATGCTAAATCTCAGACCGGGGGCGGCAGTGGAACGGCTTTGGCCAGCGCAAGCTTGTCAGATGATAATTTACGGCTGGAGAATGTTACGCAATTGTTCGAAATGGCACCGGGCAGCAGTGGTGGGCGTCACTTTGGGTCGCGCGTTGTTGAGGGCATGGATGGCACGCTGTTTGTCACTATCGGAGAGCGCGGTGATCGACCCGCAGCGCAAGATAACGCGCGTCACAACGGCACGATCATCCGGGTGAACCGCGACGGGTCTGTGCCGTCCGATAATCCCTTTGTGGGGCAGGCGGGTGTACAGCCTGAAATCTGGTCCTTTGGACATCGAAACCCACAGGGTGCGGGGCTGGACACAAACGGTGCCCTTTGGGTATCTGAACATGGTGCAAAGGGCGGTGATGAGGTCAACATGATCCGCAAGGGCGCGAACTATGGCTGGCCCGTCATTTCCTATGGTCGCCACTATTCTGGCAGCAAGATTGGTGTGGGTACGGCCAAGGAAGGTATGGAGCAACCTGCACATTTCTGGGATCCTTCAATCGCGCCGTCTGGATTGCTGGTTTATTCTGGTCAGATGTTTCCCAACTGGACGGGGGACATCTTTGTAGGCTCTTTAAAGTTCGACTACATCAGCCGTCTTGATGGGAACCCGCTGCGCGAAGTTGAACAGATCAAGACGCCGCAAACCGAACGCGTCCGCGATATCGTACAGGGGCCGGACGGAGCCATCTGGTATATTTCGCAGCCCCAAGGTATCGTGTATCGTATGGCCCCAACAAAATAAGGTAGATGACATGCGATACTGCGCGGCACTTCTGATCTCATTTCTTTGGATGTCCCACACGGCATTTGCACAAATTGCGGATGGTGTATTTCGCGACTATGCGGATTACGAAGAGTTCGTCGATAATCGTGTGATGCAACGTGATTTCTCAACGCTTATTCTGGGGCTTGGCGGACGTGACGAATTCACCAAAGAACAATTGGCTGGCAAGCAAGTCCAAATGGAAAATGTTTGGGGCAAAGACTTTGATAATGTTACAATTTTCCGCAAAGAAGACCTCGGTGGCGGTGTCATGCAAGAAGGGCGCATGTATTGGACCGGGCAAAGCTATGCGTTTTATTATGCCATTCTCCATCAACGTGAGAATGATCTGGCTGTCATTAGCTTTACCATAAATTCGTCGATCAAGCCAGTTATGGCGCGATTCTAGGAATTAAATCGACAAACGCGCCGCATGTGACCCACGTTCGCGGTAGGGCGTTGTATCGTAATGCGCGCGGTAGCATTTTGAGAAATGCGAGGGCGAGGCAAAGCCACAGGCAAGCGCGACGTTGATCACGCTCATGTCGGTTTGCATCAACAGGTTGCGCGCCTTTTGTAAGCGCAGCTCCATGTAATAGCGTTTGGGTGATCGGTTCAGATAACGTCGAAACAATCGTTCCAATTGCCGCGTCGACATGCTGACGTCACGCGCCAAAATGGACGGGCTGATCGGTTCTTCGATATTGCTTTCCATCATCTGAATCACTTGGCTTAACTTAGGATGGCGCACACCAATACGGGTTGGCACTGACAAGCGTTGCGTGTCCTGATCCGTGCGGATTGACGAATAGATCAACTGATCCGCCACCGCATTGGCCATGTCCTCACCCAGATCATCGGCAATCAATTTCAACATCAAATCAATAGACGACGTGCCACCCGCAGTGGTCAAACGATTACCATCGACAACAAACACCGATTTGGTGAGGGTCACTTCCTGAAACTCCTCGGCAAAACTGTCTTGGTTTTCCCAATGAATTGTCGCTTTCTTGCCGTCGAGTAACCCGGCTTTGGCCAGAGTAAAGGCCGCAGTACATAGCCCGCCCACCATTACACCCTTGCGTGCTTCGCGGCGCAGCCAGCCCAATAATTTCTTAGTGGTCGCCGCCTGCACACCAATGCCGCTGCAAATCATCACAGTGTCATCGCGCGACAAGTCTTCCAAATCGCCATCTAATGAGAATACAGCACCAGAAGAACTGGCCATCGTGCCGCCGCCTTCACCAACGATCTGCCATGCATAGGCTTCGCGTTCGACCATGCGGTTGGCAATACGCAAACATTCCACGGCTGAGGCAAAACTCAGCAGCGTAAAATTTTCCAGCAGCACAAAGACAAAGCGGCGCGGCTTGTCTGGGTTCTGAGGGATGCGTGTGGCAGGGCGCGGTTCTGACATCGCGACATCTTTCTAGCTGTGTCATCATGGTGCTTATTCACCAATGGCGACAAACACGTTTGCAAACCTTGCTCACGCGGTTTGGTATAGGTCAAGAGGGCGAATTTGGGTTCTGGTCACTTCTCACCTGTTTTTGTATATGAGGAATACTTGATAGCGCTGACATTTGGCGCAAATGACCGGAGAGAGATCAAATGACCAACTGGAGCAGAGCAAGCTGGCGCAACAAACCGCGAATCCAGATGCCCGATTATCCTGATCAAGCGGCCCTGAACGCAGTTGAAGCACAGTTAGCTCAATATCCGCTTTTGGTCTTTGCAGGTGAAGCACGCAGGTTGAAAACGCACCTTGGTGCCGTCAGCCGCGGTGAGGCATTTTTGCTGCAAGGGGGCGATTGCGCTGAAAGCTTTGAGCAGTTCAATTCTGATATGATCCGCGACACCTTTAAGGTGATGCTGCAAATGGCGATGGTTTTGACCTATGGGGCCAAAGTGCCTGTGGTCAAACTGGGCCGGATGGCCGGGCAATTCGCCAAGCCGCGCAGTGCCAATACCGAAACGGTGGATGGTGTGGAATTGCCAAGCTACCGGGGTGATATCATCAACAGCCTGGCCTTTACGCCTGATGCACGTATCCCTGATCCGAACAAGATGTTGCAGGCCTATACACAATCGGCAGCAACGCTGAACCTGCTGCGCGCATTTTCCACGGGCGGTTTTGCGGACATGAGCCAAGTGCATGCTTGGACCTTGGGCTTTACCGATGCTGAGGATGCTGCAAAATACCGTGAGATCGCAACGCGCATCCAAGACACCATTGATTTTATGGCGGCGGCGGGCATCACTGCCAAGACCACGCATGAATTCTCAACCGTGGAATTCTACACCAGCCATGAATCACTGCTGTTGGAATACGAAGAGGCGTTGACGCGTCTTGATTCCACGTCTGGTAAATGGCTTGCAGGATCGGGTCACATGATCTGGATTGGGGATCGTACCCGCCAGCCCGATGGTGCCCACGTGGAATTTGCCAGCGGCGTGCAGAACCCGATTGGGTTGAAATGTGGTCCGTCCATGGAAGTGGATGACCTGAAAAAGCTGATGGCCAAACTGAATCCAGAAAACGAGGCGGGTCGTTTGACGTTGATCGCGCGCTTTGGTGCTGGTGCTGTAGGGGATCATCTGCCGCGCTTGATCAAAGCGGTTGAAGAAGAGGGCGCAAACGTCGTTTGGACCTGTGACGCGATGCATGGCAACACGATCAAATCATCCAGCGGCTATAAAACCCGTCCGTTTGAATCGGTGCTACGTGAGGTGCGCGAGTTTTTTGGTGTTCATGCGGCTGAAGGCACAGTGCCGGGTGGCGTGCATTTTGAAATGACGGGCCAAGACGTGACTGAGTGTACCGGTGGTGTGCGTGCGGTCAGCGATGAAGATCTGTCAGATCGCTATCACACTGCTTGCGATCCACGCCTGAACGCCAGCCAATCACTGGAACTTGCGTTCTTGGTTGCTGAGGAATTGTCAGCGCGCCGAACAGCGCAAGCGGCTCAAGCTGCGGGCTAATTTAGCTGAATAAAAGATAAAAAACGCCGTTGAGAATCTCGCTCAGCGGCGTTTTTTTATGGGTTAGCCGTGGCTGAGCAAGAACTGTGACACCCGGTGAAGCCCCTCTTTAAGGATCATTGGGTTGTTGGCGTACCCGATGCGCACATAGCCTTCCATGTTCAAGGCAGAGCCCGGGGTGAACATGACACCTGTCTCTTTCAACAGTGCCACACAAAAATCACGTGAATCCATTGGCAGATCGTATTTCAACAATGCAGTTGTGCCCGAACGCGGTTTTACCCATGACATCAAAGGTTGGTGGGCGACCCACTCTTGCAAAATTGCGAGGTTCCCACGCGTGATAGACTTGCTGCGCGCCAATACTTTTTCATAGTTTTCCAAGGCAATGACAGCAAAGTGGTCGTCGATGACCCCAACAGAAATGGTGTCATAATCGCGATGGATTGAGACCGCTTCGATCACCTCATGCGGGGCTGTGATCCAGCCAAGGCGTAATCCAGCAAGTGCAAAGGATTTGGACATGCTGGCGGTGCTGATGCCTTTTTCATAGATGTCCGCAATAGACGTTGTCACGCCCATCCCGGTTTGATCGGTGCCGCGATAGACTTCATCACATAAAATCCATGCACCGACCTCGCGGGCGATCTGCGCGATTTCTTGCAACATCGGCGTTTCAATCAGCGCACCAGTTGGATTGTTGGGATTGTTGATCGCGATTAGCTTTGTTCCCGGCACCACAAGTGCGCGTAGGGCGTCCAAATCAGGTAGAAATCCATCTTCCTCACGAAGCTTTAGCGCATGAACATCAGCGCCGATGCTGGCGGGAATTGAATAATGTTGTTGATAGGTTGGCACGACTGCCACAACACGGTCTCCGGTGGATACCAAGGCTTTGTGAACCAACATGTTGGCCCCAATTGCGCCATGGGTGACAATCACGTTCTCAGGCTTTTGACGCTCATAGAGTTTGCAGATCGCGTTGCGCAGACGCATGGAGCCTTCAATCGCACCATAGGTCATTTTCAAAGACAGCAATTCAGAAAGGTCGACATCGTTCTTGCCTGCCAGTTTGAGCAGTTCAGTAATGGTCAGGCTTTCAACACAGGTTTCCGCCAAGTTCCAATCGCACTTGGTTTCCCATTCGTTCATCCAGATTTCGACGCCAAAGGGTTCAATGTGCATGATGTGTATCCTTGTATCAGACCGCAGCGCTGCAATCGCTGGCTGTCTTATCAAGACTATCTTGCGCCGTGCCCAAAACCCACCTCAAAACGCCGGGTATCGTACCTTTAGTCGTCTGATTTTACCAAACGCAGATAAGGTGGGCGGCGTTTACCGTCTTTGTCGCTGAACGACACTTTTGGCGCGGCAAATCCAGCAACAGGTTCTGGAGCAACCGATGCTGGTACACTTGATCGATCCGTTAGGACTGGGCTGTGTCCTGGTACCAGTGCCTTTACCTCTTGTTTGATTAGGTCAAAGCGGCGTGGGGCCAACCCGATGTCGCCGTGGCTTACAAAACAGCCCAAAACACGGCTGACATCCCCCAAATCGCTTTTGAGCGGCAACAGTATCATGCGCGCATTTAACTCTGTTTGCGCGCTTCCAGCCGTCGAGACCATCTGTAATGTGCTGATCGCGGGCATCTGAAACACTTCTTCCAGCATATCCGCGATTTGACGTCGTGCATTTGGGGTGAAAAACGCGGTTAAAGGCATGCCGCGCACTTCCATGCCCATCAGATCATTTAGATGACTGCCTGCAATGCGCAGCCGGGCTATACCGGGGGCAATACGTTCAAGAATAAAGGCATATTCCAGTGCCATTTCAATGCCACGGGGGTCAATTTCAGAGCGCTTGGGCAGCAAACGATCACCGCGCAGCGCCTCCCAATAGGATTCAATTTGCGCAATGGCGGTGTACCCGGTTTCTGGCTGATAATCTGACATGGTCACCACATTTTGCGCGTTCAGAGTTGGCTTGTCCATCAACGTTCACCTTACTTTTACAATCATCGGTTCGCCTGTGTCCTCTGGGTCAGATATGTATGATCCAAATTGCGCTGACGCGAGGGGCACCGTAAACCTTAGCAAAACCTTAATAGCGCAACTTTGATGTAATTGGTGTGGTTTCTATAGGGCTGGTTAATCGGTTAATGCGTGCGGGGCTTGCCCAAGGAGGGTGTTTGGCCATATTGCAAAGGCATAGAATATCTGGCGAAAAAGGGACCCCAATGATCAGGTCAATGACAGGTTTTGCGTCACGTAGTGGTGCTGATGCGCCGTTTAGCTGGGGATGGGAGGTCCGTTCCGTCAATGGCAAGGGCCTTGATCTGCGTTTGCGGGTGCCCGATTGGGTGGACGGGCTTGAAGCAGGGCTGCGCAAGAAACTGGGTGCCTGTGCCGCGCGCGGCAACATCACCTGCAACCTGCGCCTGACACGCGAAGAAAGCGGCAATACCCTGACCGTGAATGCCCTGCAATTGGATACGGTTCTTAATGCACTGCACGAAATCGAAGAACGCGCGATGGATGCGGGCGTGTCTTTGGCCCCGTCAAAGGCCACCGACATCGTGACCATGCGCGGCGTTCTGGAGCAAGCAGCCCTAGAACAGGACACGGCCGCCTTGTGCAAAACCTTGCTGGCTGATTTTGACCCGGTGCTGGCTGACTTTGACGCGATGCGGTGCAGTGAAGGGGCCGCTTTGGGTGAGGTGATGGCGGCACAATTGACTGAAGTAGAACGGTTGACGGCTGAGGCCGCAGCCCTTGCCGAGACCCGCAAAGATGAGATGGCTGATACGCTGCGGCGCAATCTGGCGCGGGTGATGGAAAACGTAGATGGTGCAGATGCAGGGCGTGTGGCCCAAGAATTGGCGTTGATCGCAGTAAAATCTGACATCACAGAAGAAACCGACCGCCTCAGTGCGCATGTGGCCGCCGCACGTGATCTTCTGGGGCAGGGTGGCCCGGTAGGGCGCAAGTTGGATTTTCTGATGCAAGAGTTTAACCGCGAGGCCAACACTCTGTGTTCTAAAGCACAAAATACGGCGTTGACCACCGTTGGTCTGGCCTTAAAAGCCGTGATCGACCAGATGCGTGAACAGGTGCAGAATGTGGAGTAAGACATGAACGAGCAACACAGCGTGCCACAGGGTGATCGTCGCGGCCTGTTGATCATTCTCAGCTCACCTTCCGGGGCGGGTAAATCAACCTTGGCCAAAAGGTTGCGGGAATGGGACACGTCCCTGCGGTTTTCGGTTTCCGCCACGACGCGCAAGCCGCGTGAGGGTGAAGTCGACAAAAAGGATTATTATTTCGTCAGCGAAGACGCCTTTCGCACGTTGGTGAATGATGGTGAGATGTTGGAACACGCACGGGTTTTCGGCAACTACTATGGCTCACCCCGCGCGCCCGTTCAAAGCGCCATCGATCATGGCCGCGATGTGCTATTTGACGTCGATTGGCAGGGCGCACAGCAGATCAGCAATTCAGCATTGAAACAGCATGTGTTGTCGATCTTTATCTTGCCACCTTCAATCACCGAACTGCGCCGCCGTTTGGTCACTCGTGGACAGGACGATGCCGATACAATCGCAAAACGGATGGAGGCCAGTTGGGATGAGATCAGCCATTGGGATGGCTATGATTATGTGCTGGTTAATGATGATCTGGCCGAGACCGAAGCGCGTCTGAAATCCATCATCACCGCTGAACGGTTGCGCCTGTCCCAGCAGCCCAATTTGGTGGATCACGTGCGCGCCTTACAAAGCGAATTTGAGGAAAACACATGACTTTATATGCACTTGGTGATGTCTCACCGACAGTTGACGGCGATGCATGGGTGGCACCGGATGCCAATGTGATCGGCAATGTCGTGCTAGAGGCGGGCAGTTCAGTCTGGTTTGGCTGCACGCTGCGCGGTGATAACGAAGTGATCCACGTTGGCGCGGGTACGAATGTGCAGGAAAATTCTGTGTTTCACACGGATATTGGCTATCCCCTGACAATTGGTGTGAATTGCACGATTGGTCATAAGGTCATGCTGCATGGCTGTACGATTGGTGACAACACGCTGATTGGTATGGGCGCGACCATCCTGAATGGCAGTAAGATTGGCATGAATTGTCTGATCGGGGCAGGTGCCTTGATCACAGAAAACAAGGTGATCCCGGATGGATCGCTGGTCATGGGCGCACCGGGGCGGGTGATCAAGCAATTGGACGATGCGGCGATTCAAAACCTAACGGCTAGCGCGCTGCATTACTCTGAAAATGCCGCGCGGTTTCGGCGTGATCTGCACGCCCTGTAGCGTATGACATCTGCGTCGATCTTGCCTGAATTTCTTGCGGCTCTGCCGCTGCCAACCTTGGCGATTGATAAAAGCGAACGGATCGTCGCCATAAACCCATTGGCACAGGCGTTGGTCGGCACAGGTGCAGATGGACGTCATTTCATAACCGTCTTAAGACAACCCAATCTGGTTGAGGCTGTCGAACAATGCCTCGCGGATCAAACGCAGCACACCGCCACCTACGTCAGCGGGGATGCAGGGCGCAGCGTCACATATGACGTGACCATATGCGCGATGGCCCAGACGGGTGTTGTTATCGTCAGCTTTCAAGATGTCACGCAATTGACCCAAGCAGGCCAGATGCGCCGCGATTTTGTCGCCAACGTCAGCCATGAATTGCGCACGCCGTTGACGTCACTCATGGGGTTTATCGATACACTGGGCGGACCTGCGCGTGATGATGCTGTGGCGCGTGATCGCTTCCTTGGGATCATGACAGGCGAGGCCGAGCGGATGAATCGCCTTGTCGGTGATTTGTTGTCCCTCAGCCGCGTAGAGGCGGACGAAAGGGTCCGCCCGACGACCCGCATTGATTTACTTGGTGTTTTACAGACAGCGATACAAAATCTGGCCCCATTGGCCGCAGACAGTGATGTGGTGATACATTCTGATTTTGGGTCCGAGGTTGGCGATGTGGCGCATCATGTGCTTGGGGATGCGGATCAGTTGTTACAGGTGTTCACCAACCTCATGGAAAACGCGATCAAATATGGCGGTGCGGGTAAGGCAGTGGATGTTCGCGTTGCGGTACATGCCAAAGACAAGGCATTGCGCGGCCCCGCGTTGCGCATCACTGTGGCAGATCATGGCCCCGGCATTGACCCGTTGCACATTCCACGGCTGACAGAACGGTTTTATCGTGCCGACAGTCATCGCAGCCGCGCGTTGGGGGGAACAGGCTTGGGTTTGGCAATTGTAAAACACATTCTGAATCGTCATCGTGGGCGGCTGAAAATTACCAGCACATTGGGCCAAGGGGCGCAGTTTACAGTTGTTTTGCCTCTTGATATGCAAATTTCCTGATACTTTTTGACCTTTAGGTGTGCTGTCATAAAACTGTAATGTTACTGTCACATAAGCGCAGCATGGGGCACCTAAACTGGCCTCAAGATCACCATGGGGGTGATCGTAAAGAAGCTGACAGGAGACATCATGTCATCCATTAAAATGACCACATCCGCGCTGGCGATTGCCGCTGTATCTGCAACTGCTGCTGCTGCACGCGACCAAGTACAGGTTGCTGGTTCGTCAACCGTTCTGCCCTATGCTTCAATTGTTGCCGAAGCCTTTGGCGAGAACTTTGATTTTCCAACACCGATTGTTGAATCAGGTGGATCATCGGCCGGTCTCAAGCGGTTTTGTGAAGGCGTGGGTGAAAACACAATCGATGTTGCCAACGCATCGCGCCAGATTAAGGGCAGCGAATTGGAAGTCTGCACTGCAAACGGTGTAACTGACATTATCGAAGTTCAGATCGGCTATGATGGTATCGTCTTTGCCTCTGATATTGCAGGCGAAAGCTTTGAGTTCACCGCGATTGATTGGTACAAAGCACTGAGCGCAGAAATCGTTGTGGACGGCGCGGTGGTCGCTAATCCCTACACGATGTGGAACGAAGTGAACGCGGATTTTCCTGCGCAACCGATCCAAGCCTATATCCCCGGCACCAAACACGGCACACGTGAAGTGTTCGAGGACAAAGTGATCTTGGCAGGGTGTGAAGAGACTGGCGACTTTGAGTTGTTCAAAACGGTTAATGGCGACGACAAGAAAGCCGCTGAGAAAGCCTGCATCGCGCTGCGCACTGATGGCAAATCAGTGGACATTGATGGTGATTACACCGAAACACTGGCGCGCATTGAAAGCAACAAAGACGGCATCGGCGTGTTTGGATTGGCTTTTTATGAAAACAATACGGACAAATTGCAGGTCGCAACGATGTCCGGTGTGGTGCCCTCAACCGAAAGCATCTCGACCGGCGACTACCCCGTGTCACGCCCCTTGTTCTTTTACGTCAAAAAAGCGCACATCGGTGTGATCCCGGGCCTGAAAGAATTTGCTGAGTTCTTTGTCGCAGATGAGATTGCTGGTCCAGATGGCCCCTTGGCCGAATATGGTTTGGTGTCCGACCCCGCATTGGCCGATACGCAGGCGGTTGTAGAAGATGAAACAACAATCGGCGGCGGTTCCTAAAGGCTCGTTATTGAACTTGATCAGGGGCCGCTTGTTGTACTGACATGTGGGCCTTGATGCAAAACGATCACCGCATTGGGGGATCACTTTATGTCCAAGACGGAAGACACGATATGACTGCCACCATTCTTGGGTTTCCGACCGCGCTCGTTTTGAGCGTCATTGTGATTGGCATTGCGATCATCGGCTATGTCGGTGCGCGTAAACGCGCGATGGACAAGGCCGGGGGGGATGCACGCAATCTGCATTCCTTGCCAAACTATTACGGTATGACGGCTGCGATGTTCGCCGCCATTCCAGCGCTTGGCGTTATGGTCATCTGGTTGTTCGCGCAGCCCATGTTTGTGCAAAACGCAGTGCTGCCCTTGATCCCCGCAAGCGAAACCGCCAACGCGGGTGCGCAAAACTTAATCCTGTCTGATGTGCGCCGCGTGGCGGATGGTCTGGATGTTGCAATTTCTCAAGGTGCGCTGATCCCGGCTGAAATTACTGCGATGGCGGGTGATCCATCAAATTTGCGTACGATTCTGGGCACTGTTGGCATGGCTCTGGGATCGGAAGTACAGCCTTATGTGTTGGCCGCTGCTCAAAAAACGCGGGCTCTTTCAGCGCAAGGCCGCCTTTGGATGGTTGTCACCGTTATCACGCTGGCCCTAATTGGTGCCGCATTGGCCCTGCGCGCCGCTGGCCCTGCATTTCGTGCCCGCAATGTGGTGGAACGCGGCATTTTGGCCTTGCTGATTGGCGCGGCCTCGCTCGCGGTCCTGACCACAGTTGGCATCGTGTTGTCGATGCTGTTTGAATCGGTCAATTTTTTCCGTCTGCACGATTGGAAAGACTTTTTCCTCGGCAGTTCGTGGGCCCCTAATTTTCGCGGTGATAGTGATTTGTCGATCTTACCTCTGCTTTGGGGGACGCTATATATCTCACTCATCGCCTTACTGGTCGCCGTGCCAATTGGCCTGTTTGCCGCTATCTACCTGAGTGAATATGCCAATTCAAAGGTGCGCAGCATCGCCAAACCGCTGCTTGAAATCCTCGCCGGGATTCCAACGATTGTGTATGGCCTGTTTGCCTTACTTACTGTTGGACCAACGCTGGTGCGTATCTTTGGGCGCGGTGAAGATGGTGTGTTGGGTGTTGAATGGATGTCCGGGGCAACATCGGTTCTGACGGCTGGCTTGGTGATGGGCATCATGCTGATCCCGTTTGTGTCGTCCTTGTCTGATGACATCATAAACGCTGTGCCGCAGTCCTTGCGCGATGGATCATTTGGCCTTGGCGCGACCCATTCCGAAACCGTGCGACAAGTGATCTTGCCCGCCGCATTGCCGGGCATTGTTGGCGCGATCCTACTGGCCGCATCCCGCGCGATTGGCGAGACCATGATCGTGGTACTGGGGGCAGGGGCGATTGCCCGGGTGTCCGGCAATCCGTTTGAGGCGATGACCACCATCACAACCCGTATCGTCAGCCAATTGACCGGCGACACAGATTTTGCCAGCCCTGAAACGCTGGTCGCCTTTGCGCTGGGTCTGACGCTGTTTGTGTTGACCTTGGGCCTTAACGTCGTGGCGCTGTATATCGTGCGCACATATCGGGAGCAGTACGAATGAGCGAACCCACACGCACACATGGATCGCTGTTGATCCAAGACGCGCGCACCCGCAACCGCAACCGCGCCGAGACACGCTTTAAGATGTATGGCATCGCTGCGATCAGTATTGGCCTGTTGATGCTGACGATCCTTCTGATTACGATCATAGGCCGTGGAACAGGCGCGTTCCAGCAAACTTTTGTGACTTTGCCCGTCGAATTGAGTGCGGCAAAGCTTGATAAAAAGGGCAATCGCGACCTTGCTGACATCAAAAAAGTGTCGACCTTTGGGTATACACCGCTGATGTCTGCCGCGTTGGAGGCGAAGGTTGCGCAGGCTGGTATTGAAACCACCCTAAAACCCAAAGCGATGGCTGCGATCCTGTCTAAAAATGCCGCCGCAACATTGCGTTATTACGTTTTGGCAAACCCGCAAATGATCGGGGAGGTTGTGGAGTTTACCTTTTTGACCAACAGTCGGGTTGATGGCTATCTCAAGGGCCGGGTGACCCGTGACAGCATCGCCAATGACAAGAACATTAATGCGGCACAACTAGATCTGGTGGATGGGTTGATTGCGGATGGGGCGCTGAAAAAGCAGTTTAATCTGGCGTTTATCACAGGTGCAGATGCGTCTGACGCACGGCCAGAGGCGGCAGGTATGGGCGTATCGATGATTGGCTCGCTGTTCATGATGTTGGTGGTTTTGGTGCTGGCGCTGCCCATTGGGGTCGCGGCCTCAATCTATCTTGAGGAATTTGCGCCGAAAAACTGGATCACGGACATTATTGAGGTCAACATATCGAACCTCGCGGCGGTGCCGTCGATTGTTTTTGGTATCTTGGGTCTGGCGGTGTTTATCAACTACATGCACCTCCCAAACTCTGCGCCTTTGGTCGGTGGTTTGGTGCTGACGCTGATGACATTGCCGACGATCATCATCTCAACACGCGCCTCGCTTAAATCCGTACCGCCCAGCATACGCGATGCGGCATTGGGGGTAGGGGCATCAAAAATGCAATCGGTGTTTCACCATGTGTTGCCATTGGCTGCCCCCGGCATCCTAACGGGCACGATCATCGGCTTGGCCCAAGCGTTGGGTGAAACGGCACCCTTGTTGCTGATCGGCATGGTAGGTTTCATTGCCTCAAACGCCCCAGACAGCATTTCGTCAGGTCTGCTTGATCCGAACTCTGCCATGCCCGCCCAAATCTATGAATGGGCGAAACGCGCCGACCCTGCCTTTTATGAACGTGCTTGGGGCGGTATTATCATCTTATTGGTCTTTCTGATCACCATGAATGCCATCGCCATCATGCTGCGCCGCCGATTTGAACGGCGCTGGTAAAGGGAACAACCACATGAAAGATCACCAAATTTCGGAGACTGACGTGACAACACACCCCGTCAAAATTGCCGCCCGCGATGTGCAGGTTTATTACGGCGACAACCACGCCATCAAGGACGTGAATGTCGACATCGAAGACAAAACTGTGACGGCTTTCATTGGCCCTTCTGGCTGTGGCAAATCCACTTTCTTGCGTTGTATCAACAGGATGAATGATACAATTGATGTATGTCGTGTGATGGGTGATATTCGTATCGATGGCGAAGATATCTATGACCGCGTGGTTGATCCTGTGCAGTTGCGTGCCAAGGTTGGTATGGTTTTTCAAAAACCAAACCCGTTCCCAAAGTCGATCTATGACAATGTCGCCTATGGTCCACGCATACACGGCTTGGCCCGCAACAAGGCCGAATTGGACGACATCGTTGAGCGTGCGCTGAAACGCGCGGCGATCTGGAATGAAGTGAAGGATCGCTTAAGCGCGCCCGGCACTGGCCTATCAGGCGGTCAACAACAGCGCCTGTGCATCGCGCGTGCGGTCGCCACCGAACCCGCCGTGTTGTTAATGGATGAACCATGTTCTGCCCTTGATCCGATTGCCACCGCCCAAGTCGAGGAATTGATTGATGAATTGCGCCAGAACTTTTCGGTGGTGATCGTCACACATTCGATGCAGCAAGCCGCGCGTGTCAGTCAGAAAACAGCCTTTTTTCATCTGGGGAACCTCGTTGAATTTGGTGAAACAGACAAAATATTCACCTCACCTGAAGACCCACGTACAGAATCCTACATCACTGGCCGGATTGGATAATATTATGCCAAATCAACACATTGCATCTGCTTTTGACCGCGACCTTGAGGCTGTTCAAGCGCAAATCATGAAAATGGGGGGAATGGTCGAAAATGCCATTCACCTTGCGGCACAATCGCTTGAAACCCGCGACGAAGAATTGGCCGAACAGGTGCGGGCAGGGGACAAGGCTATTGATGCGCTTGAGGATTTGATCAATGAACGTGCTGCTCGTGTGATTGCGCTGCGTGCGCCCACAGCGATTGATTTGCGTCTGATCCTAAGCGTGATCAAGATTAGCGCCAGCTTGGAACGTATTGGAGATTATGCAAAAAACATGGCCAAGCGTACTGGCGTTTTGTCGCAAATTGATCCTGTAAATGACAGCACTGGTGCGATCCGGCGTATGGCACGCACTGTCGAAGGGATGCTCAAGGATGCGCTGGATGCCTATATTCAACGTGATGCCGATCTGGCGATGGATGTGATTGCACGCGACGAAGATGTCGACCAAATGTACAATGCATTATTCCGGGAATTCCTGACGTTCATGATGGAAGACCCGCGCAATATCACCGCCTGTATGCACCTGCATTTTATCGCTAAAAACACTGAACGTATGGGGGATCTTGTGACATCTGTTGCTGAGCAAACTGTGTATCTTGTGACAGGACAACACCCCGAAGAAGCACGTCCAAAGGCGGATAAAACATCAATTGCAACAAAGGCTTAAGTGAGATGTCTGTGACCAAACCGCAGGTTTTGTTGGTCGAAGATGAGCCAGCTCAACGCGAGATGTTGGCCTATAACCTTGAGGCCGAAGGATATGATGTCAGGTGCGCAGAGAACGGCGAAGAAGCGATGTTGCTAGTGGCAGAGGCAAAACCTGATTTGATGATCTTGGATTGGATGATGCCGATGATGAGCGGCATTGAAGTATGCCGCCAGATCAAAGCCCGTGATGACACACGCGATGTCGCGATCATCATGTTGTCGGCGCGCTCTGAAGAAGTTGATGCCGTCCGTGGCTTGGAAACTGGTGCGGATGATTATGTTATCAAACCTTATGCACTGAAAGAATTGATGGCGCGTGTGCGTACGCAGTTGCGCCGCACACGTCCAGCAACAGCAGGCACAATGCTGGTCTATCAAGATATTTCATTGGATCCAGAGCAGCACCGTGTGAACCGAAATGGGCAAGAACTTAAGCTTGGACCAACTGAATATCGACTGCTGGTCACTTTGCTTGAAAAGCCCGGACGTGTGTTTAGCCGTGATCAACTACTCGACCATGTCTGGGGCCGCGATATCTATGTGGATACGCGGACGGTTGATGTTCATGTCGCCAGATTGCGCAAAGCACTAAGTCAGTTTGGTGGAGATGATCCGATACGCACAATACGCGGTGCTGGGTATGCATTAGGGTAGCTTCGTAAGTATCTGTATTTGCTAATCCTGAGCATCTAATTTAATCACATAATACTGATTATAAGTATTTCTGAATTGGATGAAGATGCCCTCAAATACTTCATTGTTGCACCAAAACCGATCAGAACACTTTAGCGCACTAGACACATGATGCTTGCTCACGTTAACTGGCTGTATCAATTGTGTGAGCCTGAATGATGCCATCTGTTCTGATCCTTAATGGTCCTAACCTCAACTTGCTTGGCACCCGCCAACCGGATGTCTATGGCAAGACGACCTTGGCTGATGTGCATGGCATGTGCAAAGATGAAGCTGCGCGTCTTGGTTTGACGATTACGTTTGAACAATCGAACCATGAAGGTGTGTTGATTGACTTGATCCACGCCGCCAAAGGCACCCATGATGCGATCGTCTTGAATGCTGGTGCTTATACACACACTTCTATCGCGCTTATGGATGCTATCGCCTCTGTTGAATTACCTGTTGTTGAGGTGCATTTGAGTAATATTCATGCACGCGAAGAATTCCGCCACACATCCTACATCGCGCCAGTTGCGGTTGGTCAAATCTGTGGCTTTGGTGCCAAAGGCTATCTTATGGCGCTCGATGCACTTTCAGAACGTCTTGTAACCACATGAGTTTGCGTCGTTATCTCCATTCTATTGCGCATTGCCCTGCGCTAGAGGAATTGTGGGATGCTCATACCCAAAAGATGGCCGAATTTGGTTTTGACCGACTGATTTATGGGTTTACGCGGTATCGTACAGCGACATCGCTGGGTGACCCTGAAGATTTTGTCATTCTGACAAACCACAGTCGCGAATACACTGATGAATTTCTTGGTGGTGGTCTCTATTTTCATGCGCCTATGGTGCACTGGGCTTTGGCCCATGACGGTGCATGTAGCTGGGCCGTGCTACATGACATGGTCCGTGAACGCGCCATGACACCCGCTGAAGAACGTGTTGTTGCGTTTAACCAACGTATGGGCGTTACGGCGGGATATACGGTCAGCTTTAAATCAATTTCTGCGCGTTCAAAGGGTGCGATTGCCCTGACTGCCAAAGAAGGCATGAGCCAAGCAGATGTAGATGCGGTTTGGGCCGAGCGTGGCAACGACATTCAGTTGATGAACGAAATTCTACATCTCAAAATCCTCACCCTGCCCTACAGCACCCCGAGCCGGGCATTAACGCCGCGCCAGCGCGAGGCTTTGGAATGGGTTGGCGATGGTAAGACCATGCAGGACATTGCCCTGCTGATGGGGCTGACATCTGCGACGGTTGAAAAACACCTGCGCCTTGCCCGCGATGCATTGGCTGTCGAAACAACGGCACAAGCTGTTCTCAAAGCCGCGTTCGCGAACCAAATGTTTGTTTTGGATGCTTAACCCGCAATTTAATTACTCAAGGTAAGGAATCCCTTACTGGCGTAGGTATTCAAGTTAACGCAAGGTTAACCTGTTCTCATCAAATGGTTTGACTATGGGGACGACGGCCTGCAAATCCTTGAAATATCAAGGCTCTTTTTGGGTCGCCGGGATCTGCGGGACTTATTTATCAGTCTGGTTGACCGGAGTTACGACTCCCCGGCTCCTCCCCGAGCAGCCCGTTTATGGGGCGTCATGTTAATGAGTGAAAAGGTTGAGGTGGCGCAATTACTGCACCGCCTCAATCTGTTTTAGTTTTTCAACATCTTCATGCGCGTTTGGCTAACGCACTTGCCGAAATGTCGGTGTTCTACATTTTTGTGATGTGATGGCGTGCTGACCGCCCGCGCAGCGACCCATCAAAAAGCTATGCGCACTGAAACCGATCAGACTACAAAAAACGGGGCACATTGCTGCACCCCGTTTTAAGTTCGTATCATGTTTGAGTTACTTAGCCTTTGGCGGCTTTTGCAACTTCAGCTGCGAAATCTTCTTTGATGACTTCGATGCCTTCGCCCACTTCGAGGCGCACAAAACCAGTGATGGTTGCGCCTGCTTCTGCTGCGGCGGCACCCACAGTCAGGTCAGGGTTCACAACGAAAGATTGGTTCAACAACGTCACTTCGGCCATGTATTTCTTCATACGGCCAACGATCATCTTTTCGATCACGGCTTCTGGTTTGCCAGATTCGCGTGCGATGTCCATTTGGACGTTTTTCTCTTTCTCGACCACGGATGGGTCCAGGTCATCTTCGGACAAGGACGCAGGGTTTACAGCAGCGATATGCATCGCAACCTGTTTGCCAAACGCTTCGTCGCCACCGGTCATTGCGACCAATACGCCGATTTTGCCCATGCCGGGTGCCGCTGCATTGTGTACGTAAGACACAACCGCATCGCCCTCGATAGAGGCCATGCGGCGCACGGACATGTTTTCACCGATCACGGCAACCGCATCTGTTACGGTCTGCTCAACGGACTTGCCGCCCATGTCAGCCGCTTTCAGCGCGTCGATGTCAGATGCGCCAACAGCCACATCTGCAATGCCAGACACCATTTTCTGGAAATCAGCATTTTTACCAACAAAGTCAGTTTCAGAGTTCACTTCGACTGCGATACCGCGGCCACCGTCAACTTTGACTGCAACCAGACCTTCGGCTGCTGTACGACCAGATTTCTTAGCCGCTTTTGCCAACCCTTTGGTGCGCAGCCAATCAACTGCGGCTTCCATGTCGCCGTCGTTTTCTGTCAGTGCCTTTTTGGCGTCCATCATGCCTGCGCCCGTGCTGTCGCGCAGTTCTTTCACCATTGATGCTGTAATAGCCATCTTGGTTCTCCTTTTGGAATGCTTAGGCCCATGGCCCAGAATGTATAGATGAAGTCAGGGGCAGGTATCCCCTGCCCCATCTCTCATAATGCTACCAATTAGGCTTTGGCTTCTGCCGCCGCTTCTGGTGCTGCTTCGGCGGCTGGCGCTTCTTCAACCAGAGCTTCTTCAGCAGGTGCTTCTTCCATTGCGCCCAGATCAACGCCAGCCGCACCCAATTGGGCGGACATGCCGTCTAGTGCCGCACGTGCAGCCAGATCGCAGTACAGGTTGATCGCGCGTGCCGCGTCATCGTTGCCTGGGATCAGATAGTCGATGCCATCAGGTGAGCAGTTGGTGTCAACGACGGCCACAACTGGGATACCCAGTTTGTTGGCTTCGGCGATGGCCAATGCTTCTTTTTTCACGTCGATGACAAAGATCAGGTCAGGACGGCCACCCATTTCGCGGATACCACCCAAAGACGCTTCAAGCTTGCCTTGGTCACGTTCCATGCCCAAGCGCTCTTTCTTGGTCAAACCTTCAAAGCCAGTCGCGGACTGCTCATCAATGTTTTTCAAACGCTGGATAGACTTTGAAACAGTCTGCCAGTTGGTGAGCGTGCCACCCAACCAGCGGTGGTTCATGTAATACTGTGCGCATTTTTCTGCAGCATCGGCAACAGGCTGTGCGGCCTGACGCTTTGTACCAACAAAAAGAATGCTGCCGCCTTTGGCGACGGTATCACGGATAACTTTCAGAGCTTCGTCCAACATTGGGACGGTCTGTGTCAGATCCATGATGTGAATGCCGTTGCGTGCGCCGTAGATGTACGGGCCCATGCGGGGGTTCCAGCGCTGTGTCTGGTGACCAAAGTGTACGCCTGCTTCAAGCAGTTGGCGCATGGAGAACTCAGGAAGAGCCATGTCTTTATACCTTTCCGGTTTAGCCTCATCGGGGGTATGACACCATGTGATGCCAACCGGCGGACGTCTTGGGATGTCTCCCCAAGCAAGCCCAACCCCGACTGCGGGTTTAAGTGAGTGTCCCTTAGCTGTGTCATGGCTTGTGTGCAAGCCCAGATTTCACACCTGACCATCAGGCTTGCTTTTACGCGTCACATAGATGTGATAAGCGTATAAGAAAGAAATGTCGCACAGTCAGCGTCAATAAAAAGTCTAAAGGGGAATACCATATGAACACGTTTACCGCCGCCATTGCTGCGACGTTTTTTGCCACTGCGGCGTTTGCAGAGCCATTGGCGCTGACACTGGCCGATCCACAGCCCGCCGCCGATGACCTGATCCCCGGTCTGGCCGTGTCATACGCCTATGAAAGCGTGCGCACACTTGCGGAGGCAAAAGAAGCCTTAGAAGATGGTGGTCGCGAGGGAAAGCCAATCCGAGGATTGTCTTATGAGGATAATAATGACGGCGATCTGCTGATGACGGCAAAAAAATCCGCAAAAGTATCTGTGGCGATCAGTGGGTTCATTCGCTTTGATGAAGCAGGCACATTTGAGGTCGATACCCTTAGCAACGATGGTTTGGAGCTGTTCATCGGAGGTCAGGAAGTTGCCTATTATGACGAAGTCCACGCCTGCGAGCCGTCCGGCGTCATGGAAGTCTCAGTTCCTGAGGCCGGTTGGTATGCGCTCGAGGCGACATATTTCCAGCGTAAAGGCTCTGCTTGCCTAACAATGGATTGGAATGTTGGTGGCACGATGGGTATGGTTCCAGATGCGGCATTCGCTCACATCGAGTGAGTTTACGGATATGAAGGCAGAAAATGTCCCGCGCGCACGGTCTGCTCACAGGCCAGCGCCAGTGACTTGCGGTCGTTAAAATCAGAAACCTGCAAAGGGTCGTGATAGATAACTGTCACGGCCCCTTGTCTTGCCGGGGCCAATGTCGCCAACAGATGTGCGCCAAATGACATGTCACCCCACCAGCCATAAAACCGGATATCGGTATTTGGAGGCGCATGATAGATAACGCTTACGGGTTGCACCGCGATTTTATCACGCAAGTTTTCCGCAAAGAACGCGGCGAAAAGCGTTGTTTTAAAAGGTAAAACTTGCAAGCCGTCTGTGCTGGTGCCTTCCGGAAAAAACAGCAGCTTATGACCCGCAAGCAACCGCGCTTGAAATAGGGCCGTTTGTTCGCGTGCTTTTGCGCGATTGCGCTCAATGAACACCGTTCCCGTGGCGCGTGCCAACCAACCTATGCCGGGCCATCCGGCCACTTCAGATTTTGAGACGAAATAGATACGTTTCGCAGCGTTCAAGGCAAAGATATCCAGCCATGAAGTATGGTTCGCAACCACGGCCCCTCGCCCGACCATCGGTCTGCCTCGCACAGTATGTTTTATGCCCAATATCCAAAACGACATGCGGCACACCCACCGGGTAATATGTGGAGTTACAGGGCGGTTTAGCCCGCAGATGGGACGCTCTACCAATCTGATCGCAAGCAACAATACCAAGCCACCAAACACCAAAAAAACCAAGAGTAATGCCCTTACACTTATCCGCAACCAGCCAAGTGGCGTGATCGGCGGCATCTCGGGCAATTGGTCATTGTCCCATGTCGGGTTCATGACTGTGTTCCATATCTACGCACTTGGCGTGCGCTCATCTGGGCTGTGTCCATGATCAAGCAAACATCCGTTGTGTTAAACGCATGATCAACAAAGGCCCCTTCACCGACGCAACCGCCTAAACGCAGGTAGGCTTTGATCAAGCTGGGTATTTGCAGCATGGCTGCGCGCCTGTCTAAATGAGGTTCGTCTATTAAGTTAATGTTTTGAAATGATTTATTTAATGCTCGTACACGTAGTTCTGGTGGCGCTAGATGACGGTGATGCAGCAGCGATAAAGGCTGTTTAAGTGTATCAATGTCGGTGCCATGAAAACTGGCAACGCCAAATAGGACTTCAATCTTATGATCGGCCACGTATCGCGCCAAAGCCATCCACAAATGATGCATCGCCATGCCGCCGCGATAGTCACGGTGTAAACATGACCGCCCCAATTCAAGCAGTCGGCGGCCTGACCTTAAAAGCGGGCCGAGGTCATATTCTGCTTCGGAATAATACCGCCCTGCTTGCGCGGCCTTATCGGATCGCAGAAGGCGATACACACCAACAACCTCACCGTTTCGGGTGTCGATTAACAAAAGATGATCGAAATAGGGGTCTAGATCATCCTGCTCAAGTTGTGCGGTATGATTTACCAATGGCCCGCCACCGCCCAATTCCGTGACAAATACCTGATAGCGCAGGTATTGGGCGGCACGAAGCTCCTCAGCTGTTTCTGCCAGCTTGACCTTGAAATGTCCCGCAACTGTTTGGTCCATTGGTCTTTTACGACCCTCTTTGGTGCCTGTTGTCGTCTGATAGGCAATCACGAGATCAAGAGCAATGCTTGCAAAGCAGTCCTAAATCGAACACAAAACATGCATAGGTTGCGTTAATGAGTCGATCACCCGCATTAACTGAATATTTACGATGATCCGCCATCAAAAACGGGCATCAACCCAATTCGAAAGCTGTCGATGACCACTTTGCCCGCGTCCCGAAAATTCACCGTCACCTTACCACCAATGTTACTTTGCACCTGCCCAACGCCCCAGTCAGGGCAAGCGGGATGTTTGACCAGCATACCGGGTGTCAAAATGGCGTTCAGATCATCCATGGTACATCCTGCGAGAAATGGGGCATCAAATGGCACAAAGTAATGTTAATTTGGCCACGCTGATCGGCAGCCGTATTTGCCATGATTTGATATCGCCTATTGGTGCAATCAACAATGGTCTAGAATTATTGTCGATGACACCGGATACGCCAACCGGGCCAGAAATGGATTTGATTGGTGAAAGTGTCGGAAATGCCAGCGCCCGCATCCGGTTTTTCCGCATCGCCTTTGGCGCAGCTGGTCATCAGATGGTTGGTCGCACCGAAATTACCTCAATCCTGCGTGATCTGTATGAAGGTAGCCGCCTAAATGTTGCTTGGATGCCTGAGGAACCCCAGCCGCGCGCAGCCGTCAGGTTGTCGTTTTTGGCCATCTTATGCCTTGAAACTGCCATGCCCTATGGTGGACGCGTTGAGGTGTCCGAGACCGATGGCAATTGGGCGCTGACGGGTGCGGCGGACAAATTGAATGTCGACGCGGCCCTTTGGTCGTTCTTGGTCAATCAACAAAGCGAGACCTCTTTGCAGCCCTCAAATGTGCAGTTTGCGCTCTTGCCGAGGGCAGCGGTCGATGATGGCAGGCGCATCACATCACAATCGGATGACACAACTATCACCATCAATTTTTGACGTTAAGCGCGTACAGTGCCGTCGCCCGTCACCAGATACTTAAAACTGGTAAGTTGTGTAGCACCAACCGGGCCGCGTGCATGCATCTTGCCCGTTGCGATGCCAATCTCTGCACCCATCCCAAATTCACCACCATCAGCAAATTGGGTAGAGGCATTATGTATCAAAATGGCGCTATCAAGTTGGTTCATAAATTGCTGCACGGTGTCGGCGTCTTCGGTCAAAATACAATCTGTGTGGTTTGACCCATAGGTGCGGATATGCGCGATCGCATCATCGACATTTGCAACGGTCTTGGCGGCGATAATCATGTCCAAGTATTCGCGGCCCCAATCGTCACCTTGCGCAGGTGTTGTGCCCGGGATGTTCCCAAGCGCCTGATTAACACGGACCTCGACACCTGCATCAATCAACGCACGGATCACACCCTGCCCAATGGTCTTGGCAATTTTTTCATGGATCAGCAGGCATTCTGCGGCACCACAAATGCCAGTACGGCGCGTTTTGGCATTCAGCACGACCTTTAGGGCTTTTTCTGGGTCCACGTGTTCATCAATGTAGATGTGTACAATGCCTTCAAGGTGGGCAAACACAGGGACGCGGGCCTCGCGTTGGACCAATCCAACCAAACCTTTACCACCACGCGGTACAATCACATCAATCGTATCTGTCATGGTTAGCATTTCACTGACGGCTGCCCGGTCGCGGGTCGGCACCAATTGCACGGCATCCTCTGGTAGATTTGCGTCACGCAAACCTGTTGCGAAACATGCATGGATCGCGCTGGATGAATTAAACCCTTCAGATCCACCACGCAAAATAACAGCATTTCCTGCCTTGAGGCACAGCGCGCCAGCATCTGCCGTAACATTGGGGCGCGATTCATAGATGACGCCGATCACACCCAACGGCGTGCGCACCCGTTTGATGTGCAATCCAGAGGGCTGATCCCATTCGGCAATGACTTCACCAACGGGATCGGGTTGTTCGGCAACTGAACGCAGCCCGTCGACCATGCCTTGAATGCGGGCCTCATCCAACATCAGACGATCCATCATCGCGTCTGACAGCCCCTTTTCACGGCCATATTCGAGATCCTTGGCATTGGCTGCTATAATATCCGCGCGGGTGTTCCATACGGCCTCAGCTACACCAATCAAAGCGGCATGTTTGCGTTCGGCGCTGGCGCTGGCCAATACCGCCGCTGCAGCTTTCGCGCGACACCCAATGTCTGCCATCAATTCAGGAATGTTATCTATATTTTCCATAATCTTATCCCGCTACCTTAAACTGCCATGTCGTCACGGTGTATCAAAGCCGCCCGACCCGGATACCCCAATATCTGTTCGATTTCACTCGATTGATGACCTTTGATATGATCCGCCTCAAGGGATGAATATCTGGTCAATCCGTAGCCAATCGCCCTGCCCGTCTGATCCAGCAGCGCAACACTGTCACCGCGCTCAAATGGACCTGAAACAGCACTGATCCCGGCTGGCAATAGTGATTTCCCGCGTGAAAGGGCCGCGACAGCACCGGCATCCAAAGTCACAGAACCCAATGGTTTCATTGCTGCGATCCACCGTTTGCGGGCGGCTTGGGGATCGGTTTGTGCGGTAAACCACGTTGCGTTCGCCCCGTGTTCCAAGGCCGTTAAAGGACGCATCACAGAGCCTTCAGTTATGGCCATGGCACACCCGGCTGACGTGGCCGTTTTGGCCGCCATCAACTTTGTTTTCATACCACCCTTAGACAGTCCAGACCCGGCATCCCCTGCCATCTCTTCAATCTGCGCTGAAATGGTGTCAATCACGTCATAGCGCGTTGCCGTTGCATCTTTGGTTGGGTCTGCGGAATAAAACCCATCCACGTCAGAGAGCAAAATCAATTGATCCGCGCCAACAGTCACGGCAATCTGTGCCGCTAGGCGATCATTGTCGCCAAAGCGGATTTCATCCGTTGCCACCGTGTCGTTTTCGTTCACGATTGGCACCACACCAAGGCTCAACAGTTGCTCCATCGTGGCGCGGCTGTTCAAATATCTGCGCCGATCTGCGCTATCTTCAAGCGTGACCAGCACTTGCGCCGTGGTGATGCCATGTGGTGCGAGCACTTCTTCATAGGCGCGTGCAAGTCGGATTTGACCCACTGCGGCAGCTGCCTGAGATTGCTCCAAAGCCAAAGTTGTTGCAGGCAATCCCAACACGCCACGCCCCAAGGCAATCGAGCCTGAGGACACCAGAACCACGTCTTGTCCGAGTGATTTCAGCCACGCGACATCTTGGGCAAGGCCCACCAACCAATCTGAGCGCAATGCGCCAGTTGTACGGTCAACCAAAAGGGCTGACCCGATCTTAATGACAACACGTTTCGCGGTGCTTAGGGTTGCCATGGTTCTTCTTCTTCGGTGACACGATAACGCAGGCGATCATCATCAATTTGACCACGCAAAGCCCGCAGAACATCAGTGACGCCTTCGCCTGCGACACCTGACATCATCATAACGTCACCGCCGCTGGCTTTTTGTAATTCTTTCAATGCACTTGCGCGTTCTTCTTCATCAAGTGCATCAACTTTGTTTAGCACCGTCACCCGTGGCTTATCCGCCAGATCACCGCCGTATTTTTCAAGTTCTGTGATGATGGTTTGATAATCCTCAGCAATTGTTTCAGACGTGCCATCAATCAAGTGCAGCAACACGGCACACCGTTCAACATGGCCCAAAAACAGATCGCCAAGGCCACGGCCCTCTGAGGCGCCCTCAATCAGACCCGGAATATCGGCAACGACAAATTCAGTGTTATCAACACCCACAACACCCAAGTTTGGGTGTAAGGTGGTGAAGGGATAGTCTGCGATCTTGGGCCGCGCATTTGATGTAGCGGCCAGAAACGTCGATTTACCCGCATTGGGCAGGCCTAACAGGCCAACATCCGCAATCAGCTTTAACCGCAGCCAGAGCGTGCGTTCAACACCATCCTGACCGGGGTTGGCCCGGCGTGGTGCTTGGTTGGTTGCGGATTTAAAGTGCAGGTTGCCAAAGCCACCGTTGCCACCACGTGCCAATTGTACGCGCTGGCCCAGTTCAGTCATATCAATGATAACGGTTTCCTGATCTTCATCCAGCACTTCAGTGCCCACTGGAACGCGCAAAACAATGTTATCGCCATCTTTGCCGGTCCGTTGACGTCCCATACCAGGCTGACCGTTTTTGGCAAAAAAGTGCTGCTGATAGCGAAAATCGATCAGCGTGTTTAGGCCATCCACAGCCTCTGCCCAAACAGAACCGCCACCGCCACCATCACCGCCATCCGGGCCACCGTATTCAATATACTTTTCACGACGGAATGACACACACCCACCGCCGCCTGCGCCGGAACGGATGTAAACTTTGCACAGATCGAGGAATTTCATCGGTTTTGGCCTTTGGTTAACGAAGGACTAAAGCTTGCGGCTATAGGTCCATGTGGGTACGGCAGCATCGCGTGCCAGACAATAGGTTTCCGCGTCACCCAGATAGACAAATCCGGCATTGGTCAACACCTTAGCTGAAGCTGGGTTGTCATGGTAAACAGCAGCGAACATCGCCGCATTGCCAAGCGGGTTTGATGTGACAAGGGCCTGAACGGCATCGGATGCCAAATGGGTGTTCCAAAATGCGGGTGCCACCCAATAACCAACCTCAGATTGGTTGCGATCAAGGCGTGACAGTGAAATCAACCCCATCACTTCTGCCCCACCAGATTTCAACCCATCCATAACCCAGACGTCTTCGTCGCGCGGCTCAGACATTGCACGTGTAATGAATGCATCAATCGTACCGGGTGGCAAAGGATGTGGAATCGTCGGCGTTGTCATTGCCACACGCGCATCCCCTGCGTACATCTCGATCAGGCCCAGATCAGAGCGCCGTAGAGGGCGCAGATCAAAGCGTTCGGTTTCAATGACCGATTGGTTTACAATAGGTTGTATTTCCATTGTCATGTTCCTCCTCCGAACATGGGTGTTCCTGTTTGTCCTGCAAACAAGACGAAAAGAACTGACAACACTGTAAGTGCCGCCAATGTCCACATTAAGTATGGTTCGCCGCGCGTTCCTGCAACGGTTCTTGCAATTCGATCACCTGCAAGTGTCCACATGGGGTGCAAAATGACCTGACAGGCCAGCAGTACCGCAGCAATTGTTGCTGTTGCTGCAAGGCTTGACGTACCGGGCCCCACAAAGGCGGTAAATCCGCCGACAATCATGGCCCATGCTTTGGGGTTTAGCGGATGAACGATCAATCCAGCGGCAAAACCGGGGGCCGCATCAGTGCTGCGTCCCTGCCCCAAGCGTAGATTTGCGACCTTCCATGCCAGCCATATTATATAGGCCGCTGAGATATATTTGAGCATCTCAAACACCCATGGCGCACGGGCACTTAGTTCCATCAGGCCAAAACCAACAGGCCAGATGATCAATTGTTTGCCCAATGCGACACCCGCCACAAACGGAAGTGCCGCGCGAAAGCCAAATCGCGCGCCTGTTGCCAGCAGAGCCATGTTCGCAGGACCGGGTGTGCCAACCTGTGAGGCGGCAAAGATGGCGAAAGACGCGACTGCTATACTCATTGTCCAGCCTTCCATTCAGGTGCCAACAGACCCATCATCACATCGTCATGCCATTTGCCATCGACGCGCGCGGACTGCCGCTCGCGGCCTTCGATCTGGAAGCCAGCCTTTTCATAGACCGCAATTGCGCGGGTATTATATGACAGTACCCGCAGCGATAACCGGTGCAGACCCAAATCACCGTCAAAGACTTCGCCAAGCAGCAGGTGCAAAGCCCGCGTGCCATAGCCCTGCTCCAAGTCATCCGCTCGCAAAAGACCCATGGCCAGTTTGGCGCTTTTGTCTTTTTTGGAATAGCTGTGCAGAAATATGACGCCGCTCAGCACATCATCAATATCGATGAACCATGAAAGTCGGCTGTTCATATGAAAAGCCACCCAAGATTCAGCATGAGATTGGGTCACGGGTTCCACTGTATCCGCAGACATGGCGTACATGTGCTGTATTTCCGCATGGTTGCCCGCTGCGATCCGCGCGTCCACATCTTCTTGGCGCGCTTGGCGCAAACACACGTTCCCATCAGTGAGGGTCGGACGGATGTACGTATCTGACATGTGACCACTCCTTTCTGGATGGGGTGCGTAAATAGAAAAAGGGACCGGCGTTTCCACCGATCCCTAAATTTTTCAACCGTACGGGTCGGGCTTATTCAGCGGCCTCCGCCATCGGGAGAACTGAAATAAATGTGCGATTTTTCAAGCCTTTGTGGAATTGGACATTGCCATCCACAACAGCAAAGATTGTGTGGTCTTTGCCCATGCCTACGCCTTCGCCTGGCCAAAACTTTGTGCCGCGCTGACGAACAACGATGTTACCGGGAATGACGGCTTCGCCGCCATACTTTTTCACGCCGAGGCGACGACCAGCTGAGTCGCGACCGTTCCGGGATGAACCACCTGCTTTTTTATGTGCCATTTGGAAATCTCCTGAAAGTTCGAGGCCTTAGCCTTTAGCCAATTCTTTAGCCTGTGCGATCCAGTCTTCACGACCGACACGACCTTTGAATGACAGTTTCTCTTCAATCGCTTCAACGTCTGCGTCTGTCCACGCTGCAACTTGTGCAAATGTGGTTACGCCTTCGCCGTGCAATTTCTTAACGATAACCGGACCTACACCAGAAATCTCGCTCAGATCATCGCCGTCTTTGTCAGCCTTCTTGGCCTTAGGTGCGGCTTTCTCTGCTTTTGGCTCGGCTTTTTTGGCTTCAGCCTTCTTAGGCGCTGCCTTTTTAGCTTTTGCTGGCTTTGCTGCTGCATCGTCAGATTTGCCAGTGATTGCCGCGATTGCGGATGCACTTACAGAACCTGTACCGATGGCTGCTGCAACGCCGGATTTACCAGCGCCGGATGCCAAGATGTCTGTGATCTTAACCAAAGTCAGCTTTTGACGGTGACCTTTGGTACGCTTAGAGCTGTGCTTACGACGGCGCTTAACAAAGTTAATAACCTTGTCGCCTTTGATCTGGTCAACGACTTCGGCTTGAACGCCTGCGTCTTCGATCAGAGGGGCACCAACTGATGGCGTGTCGCCACCCAGCATCAGTACTTCGTTGAATTGGACTTTTTCGCCGGCACTTGCCGCAATACGTTCAACCCGGAGCATATCGCCCGAGGCTACTTTATATTGCTTACCGCCAGTCTTGATGACCGCAAACATGCGTCTTCCTTCACTTACTTCCGCGTTCTGTGGTCCCCGCTATGGGTGTTTTTGGACAGGTCCGTTTGACCGTATCCACCTCGAACAGCGCGCCCTTGTGGGCGTCATTAAAAAAACATCCCAAAAACGGATGAACCGCAGGGATGCGGGCTTATCAGTCGATCAGGCGTTTAAGTCAAGTAGGTTTCCACAAACCGAAGATACCGGTGAGTAGAGGATCACTCTGCCTGCGCGCTAACCCAGCGACACCCGATATAATGCCACGCTGTTGCCTCACTCAAGTCAGAATTCGACACCACCTAGAGTTGGTAAACAGCGAGTTAACCATATGCCTCTTTATACCCTAGGATATGTCTATCAAATATCTGACTTTGACACCAGCGGCAGCAATATTGCGCCGCCGAACGAAAGAGGGGCGCAAGCCCAAGGGACACCGCCGTTTGATATCACGCTAAATGCCGGGGCAACGCCTCTGCGCGCTGTGATTGACGATGATGATCCCAACTTTAACGAAACCACGGGCAGTGATGCATCCCAACCTTTGGCCGAAGCGATCACCATAGACGGCATCACCTACCCGGCAGGCAGCCACGTGGTGGTCAACTATGTTCTGACCGACGATAACGGGTTTGAAGGATTTTCGATCACCATTGGTGACGTGAACAGCGGCAACAACACAACAACCGCCTTTATCACCAACCAACCGATGGTGCCGGGCCAGACCTATACGTTCACATCTGAAGGCAACATTGGCGGCAACGCAGGCGCGCGGCCCTATTCAGAGTTTGCGTGTTTCACGGCGGGTACTTTTGTAGATACACCCGATGGACCCCGCAAGATTGACACGTTGATCCCCGGTGATCTGGTTTCAACTTTGGAAAACGGTCCACAGCCTGTGCGTTGGGTCGGCAAACGTACAATGCCGGGGATTTCGAAGATGGCCCCCATCACCATTCAGGCTGGTACGTTGGGCGCGCACCATGATCTGCGGGTATCGCCAAACCACCGTATGCTTGTCGATGATGCACTGGCGCAACTGTTAACCGGCTTTGATGGTGTGTTGGTTGCCGCGAAACATTTGGTAAATGACAGCAACATCCGGCGCGAAGAATGTGGGTTTGTCACCTATGTGCATCTTATGTTTGACCAACACGAAATCATCACCACCCAAGGATGCCGCAGTGAAAGCTATTTCTATGATCCCGCATCCCAGAATGGGTTGAACAGCGAACAGGCCCAAGAATTAAGCATCTTGTTCCCTGATCTCACTGCACAGGCCACACAAGATTTGCGGCTGTGCTATCCTGAGGCCAAACAATATGAGGCATCTGTGATGGCCCGTGCAATGGCGGCCTGAACCTCAGAGTTCTTCGGCTGTCATGTTCAATGCGACGGCGCGGCCCAAAGCATATGAAATATCCTCATAGGCAGTGCCAAAGCCATCAAATAGCGCCCGGTTCAACGCTTGGCCGGCAGGGGTCTGGGCAAAGGTTAAATAGCTTTGCAATTCATCGTCATTCAGTGGATGATAGGCCAGCAACATATAGCCATATAGCCACGACACAGTGTCATCGGTGATTTCATCAATATCACCCGCGACATCTTGTAAAATCTCATCATCAGTCATTTTGATGGCATCACCATCGGCCAGACCACGCAAGAATTGATAGTTGGAATTCATCGCAGAGGTGACGTTGCGGTTGATCATATCACCGCTTTCAACAAGCTGTTTGATCGTTGCCAATCGCGCATCTTGGGTTCCGTCCAGCGCTGAATACCGCGCCCGCGCTGCTTCTTCGACATCTGGATCGACAATCGCAGCACGTGCAGAATTTTCTAAACTGACAATCTTGGTGCCCAGATCAGAGGCATAGAACTGAATTGTTGCCTCTAATTCGTCCTCTAACTCTGGGCCTTGCAGCTCGACCTCAAGGGCACCGCGCACAGCTTCAACCAAACGCTCGGCACCGTAAATCGCACTGACCTGTATATGCCACCCCGCCCCACCCCTGCCATCCAGCATTTCGGCGTCCAATTCATCTGCTTGGGTTAGCCCTTCATCGCGCAAAATCTGTGCCGCTTCGGACAGCCTCAGCACATCCACCAAGACCGTCATACGCGCGTCAGCAAAGGCCGGTGCCGCAAGCAAGGCCAGAAGTGGCCACATCATCAAAGCACGCATGCTCACAAATCCTGACTGGGCTGCATGTCCGCCAATCGTTCTGCTACAGCCTCATACCGGTTGGCCATGATCTCGTATTGGACAGCGTTCATAAGCGCATAAACTTTTTGCATTTTGGGGTCCTCAAGCGCTTCGGCATAGGCTGCAACCTCATCATCCGAAAACGCCTGATAGGTATAGGCAGAAGCCGCCAGTGCATTGGCTTTGATCGAAGTGCGCAACTCATCTTCTTGGCTGCGCATCGCTTCGCGCAGGTCTGGTTCTTCCATCCGCAACTCGATCACACCAGCGGCGGCAGCAGCCATCAGAAACCTGATCTGAACCTCTTGGATCGCCTTGATTGAGGTATCTTCCACATCCGTTGCGCTGTTCAATCGGTTCAATATCTCAACACGTGGACTGCCAATGCGCACAAGCCCGTCGATGATTTCGGTGCCTGTTTCGGACTTCAGCCCGTCTTCTTCAACCATGTGTGATTTATTCTCGACCACGACCAAACGCTTGCCGAGATCGCTGGCATAGAAATCCGCTGCGTGGATGAGCAAATCGTCACTCAACGTATTGCCAAGGATATCCAATGCCATGTCATGCATGATATCTGTGGCAAAGACGTCGCCCACAAGCCGCGACCATTCAGAGCCAAAATCATCTGCCTGCATGCCCAACATTTCAGGCGCTGAATCTGCGGATAACCTGATGCTCTCAAGTGCAACATCAAAGCCTGTGACTTCCAAGAATGCCTCAAGCCGGGTTGGATCGGCCGCTTTTGCAGGGGTGGACAGCATGGCCACCGATGCCAGCGCCAACAGGCACATCATGAGGAATGGAAAACGGAGCAAAGCGCGCATAAGTTGGGTCCTTTGAGATCAAGTTGCTTTTTAGCTTAGGCCATCTGTGCCCAAGGGCAATCAAATTCCCCGTGTGGTGCTGTGATGCGCAGAACCCCTCTTGCTTGGCCCCACAAAGCCCCCTAAAGGGACGCTTCAAAGACCCCGCGTGGAGAAATGCCGGAGTGGTCGAACGGGACGGTTTCGAAAACCGTTGAGCCTCTAAAGGGTTCCCAGGGTTCGAATCCCTGTTTCTCCGCCAATACCTTAATACGTTGCCGTTCAAGCACGAAATGGCCGGCCTTTAGCGGAAAGCGTGTGGGCTCTTATCAAAAGATAAAGTCGTACCGATCAAGATCGTCTAGCGATACATCCAAGAGCGTTATCGTGCTGTTTTGGCCTGCTGTGATGAGCACGTCTTGGCCGACCTGCGCGATGTGATTGTCCATCAGGTCTGCGAGATTTGTGATTGATGCCACATTTGACAGGTCAATGCGCTCAAAGACGTTAGTGGCTGCAAAGTCCGTGATGACATCTGCGCCAAAGCCACCTGAGAAATCGGTAAAGACAAAGATATCTGCGTTGAAATTACCCGCAAGCGTATCGTTACCGGTCGACCCATTCAGTATGTCGAAACCGCCGCCACCGAATAGGCTGTCGTCGCCTTGGCCCCCGAACATCGTGTCATTTCCGGCCCCGCCAAACAGGCGGTCATTGCCGCTGTGGCCCAGCAATCGATCATCACCGCTTTCGCCAAACAAGGCGTCATTATCATCGCCGCCAAAGGCTGTGTCATTGCCAGTGCCACCAAACAACCTATCAAAACCTTGGCCCCCGGACAGTACATCATCCCCCGCCTCACCCAATAGGTTATCCGCCTGTGCGCCGCCGTTCAGGGTATCATCACCGACACCACCACGCAGCAGGTCAAACCCGGCGTCACCGTTCAAGACATCATCGCCAACGCCGCCGTCCAAGGCATCCTGACCATTGCCGCCGCGCAGCAGATCATTTCCTGATCCCCCTGTCAGAGAGTCATTGCCATTGCCCCCTGTTAAGGTGTCATCGCCACCACGCCCTTCAAGGCGATCATTACCATCATATCCAAAAAAGCGATTTGCAAAGGTATCACCACGCAGAATGTCGCGGGATGTGGTGCCGACCAGATGTTCAATATTGATCAAGACATCGCCATCAGCACCGTACCCGGTCGCGCGCCCGCTGGCCAAATCGATATGCACGCCGCCATTACCCACGCCAATGTACGTTGCATAAGACACCGTGTCTTGCCCACTGCCGCCATCCATGACGTCTGAACCGCCATCACCAAGCAACAGATCGTTACCACCCCACCCGCGCAGTGTGTCATCCCCCCATCCGCCCTGCAAATGGTCGCCGCCCGTGCCGCCGATCAGCAGATCGTCCCCACGGCCTGCAGAAAACCGTGTTCCATATTCATTGCTGGCGATCATCACATCATGGGTGTTTGTCCCCTGGAGGCGCTCGAAATTCAGGATGGTGTGTTTGGTCCCTTGGCCATCAATGAACAGATTGTGCCGTAGGTTTATGTAAATGCTCTGTTGGGAGTTCGAAAAGAACGAGTCATAGCCTGCCCCACCATCAAGTGTCATCGAACTATCTGCACCACCGTAGACATGCGAGTAATGGTCATTCCCGTCCCTTAAATCAACGGATTGTAAGACATAGGAAGAGGAGTTTGAAAAGTTGTCGTCTTCATTGGTTCCACGCACTGTATCCACTTCGTCTAATAGAAGTTGGTTCAATGAATAAAAACTGCCTTGCTCAGCAAGGTTGAAGAACTGTTGAAACGCAGCGCCGTCTATTTCAGTGTCAAAGAGCGTGCCCCAAGGAAGATCAAAGGGCGGGAACCCGAACCGGATACTTGTTATCGTTCCTCCGATGAGTTGACCATTCGTGACAACAAGATCCGTGCCAGTCAGAATAATGGTCCCCGATACGACCGGGTTTCCCGCATCATCCAAAACCATGCGATTGAAATGAACAGCACCATCCACCATCGTGGTCGTGTATGTCGGGTCGTCACGATCCGAAAAATATTGCCGCTCCAAATAAAACGGCAGGCTTGTTCGCCCATTTGGGGAAAGAACGCCCATACTGATCAACACTCCACTGGCTTTAACCTTTGCGCACCGCTGCACAGCGCGCAATCTTTGCGTGCATCTCCTAACATCCTTCAATTATAGCCACAACGTGTCTAACAATTTCGTTTGCTGTTTGGGCCAACACCGCACAATAATAGTTTTATAAAACACACTTAGATCAAGGACTGTTGATTATGACTTTTGCCTCAAGCCCTGATCGCGGTTTCCCTGTTGGCGAATACAAGGCGCGATTGGCAAAGGTTCAGCGCCGGATGGCAGATGCAAGCCTTGGTGCACTTTTCCTTACCACTGAACCTGAGATCCGCTATTTCACTGGATTCCTGACACGGTTTTGGGAAAGCCCCACGCGCCCTTGGTTTTTGATCGTACCTGCGTCGGGCGATCCGGTGGCGGTGATCCCGTCTATCGGTGCTGCATTAATGGGCCAAACTTGGGTTACAGATATCCGCACTTGGTCTGCGCCTGATCTGGTTGATGATGGGGTGTCGTTGTTGGCGGCTACCCTGCATGAACTTTGCGGTGTCGGGGGGGGGATTGGGATGCCGTCGGGCCACGAAACGCATGTGCGCATGCCGTTTGCAGATATCTCACGTCTCAAGGCGTTGCTGCCGCGCCATGAAATCACTGGGGACCACGATATCATGCGCGCTGTGCGGATGGTGAAAACAGACAATGAGGTCGCAAAGATCAGGCATGCTTGCCAGATCGCTGGCAGGGCTTTCGCGCGTGTTGGCGATATTGCTGGTGCAGGTGTGCCGTTGGATCACGTGTTTCGGCACTTCCAGATGCTGTGTTTGGAGGAAGGTGCGGATTGGGTGCCTTACCTTGCCGGTGGTGCTGGGCTGGATGGATACGGCGACGTGATCTCACCTGCGACCACCGATCCTTTGCAGCAGGGTGATATTTTGATGTTGGACACTGGGTTGGTCTGGGATGGATATTTTTGCGATTTTGATCGAAATTTTGCCATCGGCGCGCCCAGTGAGTTGGCCAAGTCAGGCTATACTAAACTGATGGACGCCACCCAGGCGGGTGCTGATATTGCCCGCCCCGGTGCCACTGCGGCTGATATATTTCATGCGATGGATAAGATCGTAACAGGCGGTGCGGGCGGATCAGAGGCTGGTCGTTTGGGTCATGGTTTGGGCATGCAACTGACCGAATGGCCGTCGTTCATTGCCGGGGATGATACCGTGTTGGAAGCAGGTATGGTCCTGACCTTAGAGCCGGGGATTGAGGTCGCACCGGGGCGCATACTGGTCCATGAAGAAGACATCTTGATCACCGATGGCGCGCCGGAGTTCCTATCACCGCGTGCAGGCCCTGATCTGCCGATTATATAAAAGGAGCCGTCATGGCGTTCACCTATACCCTCGAAGGTCCCATCGGCACCCGCGCCACACTGGGTTTGGTGGTTTTGCAATCGGATGAAACGATTGAACACGACTTTCGTCGTCTTTTTACCGCCCCCGACATCAGCTTATATGTCACACGCGTGCCAAGTGGCCTTGATGTGACCACCGATACGCTGGCGACGATGTCCGCCGCCCTGCCCGCTGCTGCTGGATTGCTGCCTACCGCGTTGCAATACGATGTCGTCGGTTATGGCTGCACGTCGGGCACCGCGGTGATAGGGCCGGACAAGATTGCCGAACAGGTCAAGGCGGGCTGTGCAGCAGCGCAGGTCACAGAGCCATTAAGCGCATTGGTCGCCATCTGTGCGGCGCGCGGCATCACGCGTATCGCGTTCCTGTCGCCCTATATCGAAAGCGTCAGCCAAACCTTGCGTGATGCGCTCAACGCAGGCGGTGTTGCGACCCCTGTTTTTGGATCATTTGACGAGGGCGAAGAAACCAAGGTCGCCAAAATCTCGCAACAATCGCTGTTTGATGCCGCGATGGTGCTGGGTGCGTCGGACGACGTAGAGGCGGTGTTTATGTCTTGCACGAACCTGCGTACGTTGGATGTCATTCCACGTATCGAAAAGGCCTTGGGCAAGCCAGTGTTTTCCAGCAATCAAGTGCTGGCGTGGCATATGGCACAGTTGATAGGGGTTGAGTTAGCTTAACCGTCCGCTTAACCGTTCCAACATCTGAACACAGGCGCTTAACTGACTGATTTCCAAGTATTCATCAGGTTTATGCGCCTGCTCAATGGACCCCGGCCCACAGACCAAAGCCGCCATGCCAAGTTGCTGAAATATCCCAGCTTCGGTACCAAAGGCCACAACGTCGGTGCCATTCGCCCCCGTAAGTTCCATCACCAGATCACGGGCGGCATTTTCTGCCATAGGTTCCAGCCCGACGGTTTCACCAATTGTATCGGTCACAATATCTGCATCCGCCCAAACGGCGCGCATTTGGGGTAACAACACATCGTCGCAATAGGCCTGCATGGCGGTTTTCACATGTGCCAGATCGCCGTTCTGAATAGGCCGGGTTTCCCAATCAACCGTTGCCAGTCCGGGGATCACATTATGCGCCACGCCGCCGTGCAGACCACCAATATTGATGGTGCTATAGGGTGGGTTAAAGGCGCTGCTTAGGGGCGCGCGCGCTTGCAATTCACCGCGCATTTCCATCAGTCGGGTTATATAGCGCACAGCATATTCAACAGCGTTCACACCCAACTCAGGGTGTGACCCATGCCCCTCGCGGCCATGAAAATGCGTCGAATATTCACAGCATCCCTTGTGTCCTTCGATCAAGCGCATGTTGGTCGGCTCACCAATGATCGCCAAGGATGGGCGGTCTTCTCGATGTGCCAAATGCAAGGCCAGATCAGCGGCACCCAGACATCCGGTTTCCTCGTCATAGGTAAAGGCAAAGTGGATTGGCCGATTGACCGCCGCGCGCGCAAATTGCGGTGCAAGAGCGATGCAGGCGGCAATAAATCCCTTCATATCACAGGCGCCACGGCCATACAGCCGCCC
>CALKXT010000154.1 GCA_938003685.1 uncultured Sulfitobacter sp.
CGCACGCCAATCTCTGCTCCAAAATCGATCCAGACCTTGAATGCGGGTTTGCGCGCTTTGGGGAATGTTTCGGCCTTTGTAATGGTGCCAACACGAATGTCGACTTTGAGGAAATCATCAAAGTCCAGATCAGCCACCAGCCAGCTCCTTTGATCTATCCGTCGCCGCCTTGACGGCGCGGTTCAAAAGCGCGGGGAACCCGTGATCTACATCCATGAGAACTTCTAGGGCGGCTTGTGTCGTGCCGTTGGGGCTGGTCACATTCACACGCAAATGCGATGGGTCTTCGTCCGAGTGCAACGCCAGCGCCCCGGCCCCGGCAACAGTCGCCTTGGCCAATTGCATCGACAGGTCTGCCGGCAAACCTTGTGCCACCCCAGCCGCGGCCATGGTTTCGATCATATGAAAGACATAGGCAGGGCCAGAGCCACTGACCCCAGTCACCGCATCAATCTGCGCCTCGTTGTCCAACCGCACAACCGCGCCCACGGCAGACAGCAGCCCCTCGGCCTCGTCCAGGGCTTGCGCACCTGCGACACCATTGGCCACAATTGCTGTAATGCCTTGGGAAATCGCCGCTGGGGTGTTTGGCATCGCGCGCACGACGGGCGTTTCAGCCCCAAGTGTCTTTTCGAAATACCCAATGGTTGTGCCCGCCGCGACACTAACAAACACGGTGCTGCCATTGCCCATCATCTGTAACGTCGGCAAGGCGTCTGCCATCATTTGCGGCTTAACCGCGACCAGCACAATCGCTGGGGATGTGGGCAGTTCTGCATTTAAATGCACGCCCTGCCCTTGCAGCCAATCTGTTGGATGCGGATCAATGACCCAAACGGATGTCGGCGGCAACCCGCGCGCCAACCATCCGGCCAACATCGCTGACCCCATTTTACCACAGCCCAGCAACACCAGACCATCCGCCGCAATTCGGCTCTCTTTCATGAAACATCCCCTGAATACGCATCCTTCAGGGCAAAGTGTTACGCGTGGCCGTAGGCCTCTGCAATGGCGACCTGAATGGCTTGCCTGGGCGTTTGATCCCCCCAAACCACCAATTGCACGGCTGGATAATAGCGTTCTGCGCTCATCACTGCTGCGCCAATCATCGTGTCGATCTGTTCAGCCGATGCATCTTGGCCACCGGCCAACACCAAACCATAGCGGTAGACCATCAACTGCTGTTCGGCCCAATAAGTAAAAGCACCGGCCCAGCATTGATCATTCACAGAGTTCAGCAATTCATACAGCTTTGGCAGCTTTGCCTCAGGTGGCTCCATCTCAAACGTGCAAATCAGCCGCAGCGTTTCATCATAGGCAGACCACGCAAGCGTGATGGAATATGTGCGCCATTGGCCTTCAACGGCCATGGTGATTTGTTCGTCGGAAATCCGATCAAAATCCCACTCATGATGCGCCGCCAAGTTTTCGACGATATCAATAGGGTGGATGTCGTCCTCTAGATACTGCTCGGTCAGGGCCATTTCGCCGCCTTTGTTTATTTTGCCCTCACACAGCGGCGCATTACGCCACTATAGTTGGGTGCCTACACAACAGGGCGCGGGCATGCCGCACACCTATACCAGATATGGTGCGGGCAAGCCATGTTTGAGGCAACCCCTTTTCTTGGGGATAACCGCAATTTATGGGGGATAACTGCAATATCTTGTGGGTAAGCCGAGCCACGCGTCAAAATTTAGCGCTGAACCTTAGCTTCATCTAGCCAAATAAACTCAATAACAACGCCATCCCCTAACGCGGGGTTGGCGTATAAACTGAACGTCAGAAAATACCTGCAAAGACCAGTTCAGTCCTTGTTGGCGGCCATCGCATCCAGGCGTGCCTTAAGCGCTTCGTTCTCTTCGCGTGCTTTTTGCGCCATGGCCCGTACCGCATCAAATTCTTCACGCGTTACAAAATCACGGTCCGCCAACCAACGGTCCATCATGCCTTTCATAGCAGTCTCGGCCTCGTCCTTGGCACCTTGGGCCACGCCCATGGCATTGGTCATCATCTGTGAAACGTCGTCGAAAAACTTGTTACGGGTTTGCATGTCTGGCCTCCAGTATCTTGCGTTAATCACTATATGGTGTCTCTGGACGTATCCCGCAAGGTTGACTTCCCCGCAATGTCAGGGTCAATCAAGCTTATGATAGCCATGCTCCCCTTTCCCGACATTTCGCCCGAGATTTTCACAATCACGGTGTTTGGCTTTCATTTTGCCCTACGCTGGTATGCCTTGGCATATATCGTCGGCATTTTACTGGGCTGGCGGTTGGCCTCTCTGTCGGTGCGCACACCGCGTCTGTGGAAAGATGAAAAACCCGTCATGACCCCCGCGCAGATCGAAGATTTGCTGTTCTGGGTCATCCTTGGCGTTATTCTTGGCGGGCGTTTTGGGTATGTGTTATTTTATCAACCCGCATACTACCTGTCGAACCCCTTACAAATTCTCAAACTCTGGGAAGGCGGAATGTCATTTCATGGCGGTGCCATTGGGGTGATCATCGCAGCATTTCTTTACACGGTGCGCCACAACCTGCCGAAACTCTCTACCGGCGATATGGTCTGTCTTGGCCTTGCGCCCGGATTGTTGCTGGGTCGCATTGCCAATTTCATCAATGCCGAACTATGGGGTCGCCAAACGGATTTACCGTGGGGCGTCGCATTTCCAACCGAAGCGGCACAAGTATGCCCAACCGTAGTGGGCATTTGTGCGCGTCATCCTTCGCAGTTGTACGAAGCTATATTAGAAGGGCTGGTACTAGGTGGATTACTGATCTGGATGGCATGGCGACGTGGCGCGTTAAAGCGTGAGGGCTTGATCTGTGGCACGTTCCTTGCAGGCTACGGCATCGCGCGGTTTATGGTCGAATTTGTGCGCCAACCAGATGCACAATTTATTACCGTCGGGAACCCCCTGGGCCTTGCGTGGCAAATTGGTGGTTATGGGCTAACCATGGGTCAAATCCTGTGCGTACCAATGATTGCTGTGGGCCTGTTCCTAATACTGCGCACACGCAGTCGGCCATGAACCTGCGGAACCACATCAGCAACCGCATCACGACTGAGGGTCCGATGCGGTTGGATGACTACATGACAACCTGCCTGCTGCACCCAACATTGGGATATTACACAACCCAAGACCCATTTGGGCAAACAGGCGATTTTATCACTGCCCCCGAGATCAGCCAGATGTTTGGTGAATTAATCGGCCTCTGTCTGGCGCAAAAATGGCTGAGCGACGGCGCGCCTGATCGCTTTACCCTTGCTGAGTTGGGGCCGGGTCGTGGTACCTTGATGGCCGACGCCTTACGGGCCTGTCGTGCTGTTCCGGGGTTCGCTGACGCCGCCCAAATCGTGCTGATTGAGGCCTCGCCCGCGCTTCAGGCGCAGCAACGCAAAGCATTGAGCCGTTATGACGTGACGTGGATCGACAGAACAACCCGCCTGCCCGACCAACCGCTATATCTAATCGCCAACGAATTCTTTGACGCCCTGCCCATTCGCCAATTCATACGTGATGAAAACAACTGGCGCGAATGTCAGATCGGTTTGCAAGATGGTGCATTCCAAATGGGCCTTGGTGCGGCCTTGCCACAGCCCTCGTTGGCGCATCGTATGAACGACACCAAAGATGGTGATGTGGTAGAAACCTGCGCTGCCGGTATTACCATTTTGAATTCAATTGCCACGCGGATTGATACCTATGGCGGTGCTGCCTTGATCATTGATTACGGCGATTGGCGATCATTGGGGGATACATTTCAAGCGCTACAAGATCACCAAAGCGTTGATCCTTTGGCCAGCCCCGGACATGCAGACCTGACCGCTCATGTTGATTTTGAAGGACTCGCCACAGCCGCAGCGCCGGCGCTTTTTACCAAACTCACACCACAAGGCGTGTTTTTGGAACGGCTAGGCGTAACCGCGCGGGCACAAAATCTGGCCAATGCACTTAACGGCCCTGCACTTGATGCGCACATCACCGCACATCGGCGGTTGACGCACCCGGCAGAAATGGGAAACCTGTTCAAAGTGATGGGGCTGTACCAAAACGGCAAACCGCCCCCACCCGGGTTAGAACCATGACACTAGAAATTCTGACATCTGACGCGCTGACCCCTTTGCGCCACGGTTTCTTTACCCGCCATGGCGGCGCATCATCAGGCGTTTTTGCCGGGTTGAACTGCGGCACCGGCAGCAGCGATCAAACTGACGTCGTCACGATAAATCGCACACGCGTTGCCGATGCTATGGGTGTGCCTGCGCAAAACCTATTGGGTGTGCATCAAATACATTCTACCGATGTGGTGACCGTGACAGAACCAGTGCAAGAAAAGCCCCGCGCTGATGCACTGGTGACAAAAACACCGGGCTTGGCGTTGTCAGTTTTGACCGCTGATTGCCAGCCAGTGCTGTTTTCAGACCCTACCGCTGGGGTGATTGGGGCCGCCCATGCAGGATGGCGTGGGGCGTTGGATGGTATTTTATCAGCAACTGTTGATGCAATGGTTGCCCTTGGCGCAACCCGCGAAGGCATCACAGCGGTGATTGGCCCCTCAATCAGCCAGACCGCGTATGAGGTGGGGCCAGAATTTATAGATGCCTTTTTGGCAGAAGATCCAGAATACGCCCGCTACTTTGCCCAAGGTACTGGTGACAAGATGCAATTTGATTTGCCTGGCTTTGGCCTTAACCGCTTGCGGGCCGCTGGTGTGGGTCATGCGGAATGGACGCGGCACTGTACCTATAGTGATCCAAACCGATTCTATTCCTATCGCCGCACCACACATGCCAAAGAAGCTGACTATGGACGTTTAATCGCGGCCATCACCCTCTGATCTGGGCAAGAATGGGGCAAATATTGCCGTGGTCGTGCCCTATTGTCTGACCCAATTCATGGAAACAATCCTAATAATCTGACTTGATTGGACACAAAGGCACCCTCAAGCCCTTATAAACAAGGTTAATTGGTAAATGAGGCAGCGGGACCACAAAGTTCATCCAACTTCGCTCTATTTTTCTGTGATTTTTTAAGTCCTGCCAAAAACCGGACAGATTGCTGGGTCATATTCAGTCTCAAGCAAGGGCAAACGCCCACCACAGACAAATCGAGGATCAGAGCCATGAAAACCAACACACGCTTCATCAAAAGTATCGTCGCAACAGCCGCAAAGAATGACACAGTCATGCCATGGGCACGCGGCGCACGCCGCGCGGCGTTCATTGCAAAGCGCAACGAAGCTGAACAGCCACGCAAAGCGGCCTGATCCTACTAACACCTCGTTAATGGTAACCAGTTCACTGGTCCGAGTTTCCGGCCCCCTGTGCGTTGATTCGTGCGGGGGGCTGTCTCGTTTCACGGTAAATGTGGCGGAAAAATCCTGAATTAAGGAAACAGAAAGACATATTTCAGTCAAATTAGCGCCAAATCCTGCGCTAATGTTGTGTAAATTTTGACAATAGCCCTCAGTTCTGGCGATTTAGTCCTCATTGAAGACAAGAAATGACGCCACATCGTAATTTCCGTGCTTGTCGGTGGGGGCCGACACGGATGTGACAAACCGACTGAAAAGGTTATCGCATGACACTGACTGCTGTTCCGGCCTCGCGCCGCATGACATCTACCAAGCTTCCGCGCGGGTTTAACATCAACGCTCCCGGTCCCTCCAACGGTGGGATGCGTCCTGCCGCGCCGATCCCTACGCGTAGCTTTGAAATTGCGGCCCTGCGTGCTGATGGCTCACTCTATATTGGCCAAGACAAAGCACCGGCTTTGCCATTGTTCGAATCTGCATTTTCTGCGTTTGCCCGCGGTACATTGATCCAAACGGGTGATGGTCAGGTCGCTATCGAAGACCTTCAACCCGGTGACATGATCAGCACCACATCTGGTGAGCCTGCCAAATTAATCTGGATTGGGTCTAGCAATTTTGTACCTGCTGACGCCGGGCGGCGGATGCCATTGATCCGTATCATGGCTGATAGTTTTGGTCCCTCTCGGCCCAGTTCGTTCCTGACAGTTGGCCCTGCCGCGCGCATTTTGCACACGCCCCATCACCTACGCTCAGAGGCTGGAAATACACGGATGCTGACGCCAGTACGTGAATTTGTGGATGGCGTGAACGTCATCGAAGTTGTGCCACCAACGCCTGTACGCTTATTCCACATCTGTCTGTCACGCCATGCGGCGATCCATGCGGGTGGTGTCGAAATGGAAACTTTCCATCCCGGCGTTCAAGCAACGCGCATGGTTTCCCATACAATGCGCGATAGGTTTTTGTCGATGTTTCCACAAATTAGCCACGTGTCTGATTTTGGCCCATTGGCCCACCCACGTGCCCCAGAACAAGAACCCGAAGTCGCTGCCTGATCACGGGCTCTCGCCTGCGTTCCCTTGAACCTGCTCTTTAAGGGGACGCAGCAAGCCGTTCTTCTAAGACATCAAATGGCACGCCGGGATCATCCTTGGCACCGCGGATTACAAGGCTGGTTTTGACGCTCGCCACATTGGGCGTAGTCAACAATTGCCCTGTCAGAAAGCTTTGAAAGCTACTTAGATCAGGCGCGACGCATTTCAGAATGAAATCAACTTCGCCGTTCAACATGTGACACTCACGGACCAACGGCCATTCGCGACACTTTTGCTCAAACGTGCTTAGGTCTACCTCGGCCTGACTGGCAAGACCAACCATCGCAAAAACCTGCACTTCAAACCCCAACTCACGTGCATCAACTTCCGCAAAATACCCTTTGATATAACCCTGTTCCTCAAGGGTGCGCACGCGACGCAAACAAGGCGGTGCAGAAATACCAACCCGCTTTGCCAGTTCAACATTGGTCATCCGACCATCTGCCTGAAGTTCAGCCAGAATTTTGCGATCAATTGGATCAAGCCGGGTACCAGCCATATAAATGCCCCTTTGGAATTTGCGATTCTTATAGCAGCACCACAAACCTGCGCAATAATGTTTCGTATGTGCGCAAGATTCTTTCTGCACATCCTTGATGAGGTCATCTCGCACATTCGAGGGGTTTAAGCGGCGGCAACGGACGTCTATATCACAGCAGCTATATCATACATTCGGGGGTGCCAGATGGCCGAGACACGTAAAACCAAGGTTCTGATCATCGGCTCTGGCCCGGCAGGCTATACTGCTGGCGTCTATGCAAGTCGCGCCATGTTAGAACCCCTGTTGGTGCAAGGCATCGAACCCGGTGGCCAGCTAACCACAACCACCGAAGTCGAAAACTGGCCCGGGGACACCGAAGTCCAAGGACCAGATTTGATGGTACGAATGGAAGCTCATGCAAAAGCCATGGGCACCGAAATCATTGGCGACATCATTACGGACCTGGACCTATCTAGTCGTCCGTTTCATGCCAAAGGCGACAGCGGCACGACCTATGTGGCTGACGCGGTTATCCTTGCGACAGGCGCGCGCGCCAAGTGGTTAGGGCTTGAGACCGAAGAAAAATTCAAAGGCTTTGGCGTCAGTGCCTGTGCCACTTGCGATGGTTTCTTTTATCGCGGCCAAGAGATCGTCGTGATTGGTGGTGGTAATACAGCCGTCGAAGAAGCATTGTTTTTGACCAACTTTGCCTCAAAGGTAACGCTGATCCATCGCCGTGATGAGTTGCGTGCCGAGAAAATTCTGATCAACCGCTTGATGAAGAATCCAAAAATTGAACCTCTTTGGTTCCATGAATTGACCGAAGTCTACGGCACCGACAGCCCGCTAGGTGTTGAGGGGATCAAAGTTAAGAGCACCAAGACAGGTGAGATTACCGATATTCCGGCCAAAGGTGTGTTTGTTGCCATCGGTCACGCCCCTGCCAATGAGCTGGTAAAAGATGCGCTAGAAACTCATATGGGTGGCTATGTTGTGACCAAGCCAGACAGCACAGAAACCTCCATTCCGGGCGTGTTTGCTGCGGGCGATTTGACGGATCATAAATACCGTCAGGCTGTTACAAGCGCTGGCATGGGCTGCATGGCGGCCCTTGAGGCGGAACGCTTTCTGGCTGAAGTCGAAGACTAAAGCGGTAAAACACAATTGCCCTCGGGATGTCGTGCTGAGGGCAAACAAGACACGCAAGCTCTGCAAAAAACGCGCACCTGCAATGCAAATGGGTAAAAGCCCTTTGAAACGCTTGATTTTTAGTCACGCAAACGGCTAGGACGCGCGCAACGGGGGCACATGCCCCATTTTAGATGTGAGATTAATGATGCAAACGCCAGACCTTGCCCCCATTCCAGAACTTTATGTCTCTTATGACTCCGCGCAGAAACTCAAGGTTGAGGCCGGTGATCTGGTCAGCCATGATCTAACGCCCCGCCAAATTTGCGATCTGGAACTGTTGATGAACGGTGGGTTTAACCCGCTCAAGGGTTTCTTGACTGAGAAAGACTATGACGGCGTTGTCGAAAACATGCGTCTAGAAAACGGCGGCCTGTGGCCAATGCCGATCAACTTGGATGTGTCAGAAGATTTCGCTGACAAACTGGAACTGGGCCAAGACATTGCCCTGCGCGACCAAGAAGGCGTGATCCTTGCGACCATGACGGTCACAGATCGTTGGGAGCCGAACAAGGCCCGCGAGGCCGAAAAAGTGTTTGGCGCAGACGATGATATGCATCCAGCGGTGAACTATCTGCACAATCAAGCAGGTAAAATCTATTTGGGTGGCCCGGTAACTGGCATCCAACAGCCTGTGCATTATGATTTCCGCGCCCGGCGCGACACCCCCAACGAATTGCGCGCCTATTTTCGCAAGCTGGGCTGGCGCAAGGTTGTCGCGTTCCAGACCCGCAACCCATTGCACCGCGCACATCAGGAATTGACGTTCCGCGCGGCACGTGAGGCACAAGCGAACCTGTTGATCCATCCGGTTGTTGGTCTGACCAAACCCGGCGATGTTGACCACTTTACGCGCGTGCGCTGCTACGAGGCGGTTTTGGATCAGTATCCCGCATCGACCACAGCAATGTCACTGTTGAACCTCGCCATGCGCATGGCAGGCCCGCGTGAAGCAGTTTGGCACGGTCTGATCCGCAAAAACCACGGCTGTACGCACTTTATCGTAGGCCGTGATCACGCCGGTCCCGGCAAGAATTCAGCTGGTGATGATTTCTATGGCCCCTATGATGCGCAGGACCTGTTCCGCACGCATCAAGAAGAAATGGGCATCGAAATGGTCGATTTCAAACATATGGTCTGGGTTGCCGAACGCGCCCAATACGAAGCCATGGATGAGATTAAAGACAAAGATGACGTCACAATCCTGAACATTTCCGGCACAGAATTACGCCGTCGTTTGCAAGAAGGCCTTGAGATTCCTGAATGGTTCTCATTCCCTGAGGTCGTCAAGGAACTGCGCCGCACCAAACCACCACGTGCAAGCCAAGGCTTTACCGTCTTCTTCACTGGGTTTTCTGGGTCAGGCAAATCAACCATCGCCAACGCCTTGATGGTAAAGTTGATGGAGCAAGGCGGGCGTCCTGTAACATTGCTTGACGGTGACATCGTACGCAAAAACCTCTCATCAGAGTTGGGTTTCAGCAAAGAGCACCGCGATTTGAACATTCGCCGCATCGGGTATGTTGCCTCTGAGATCACTAAAAATGGCGGCATTGCGATCTGCGCACCAATCGCACCTTATGCCACGACACGCCGCGCCGTGCGTGAAGACGTCGAAGCCTTTGGTGCCTTTGTCGAGGTTCACGTTGCAACCAGCATCGAAGAATGTGAACGCCGTGACCGCAAAGGTTTGTACAAACTGGCGCGCGAAGGGAAAATCAAGGAATTCACAGGTATTTCAGACCCATATGACGTACCAGCGAACCCTGAATTGTCACTGGATACAGAAAATGTTGATGTGGATAACTGCGCACATCAGGTATTGCTGAAATTGGAAAGCATGGGATTGATCAAAGCCTGATCACATCATGCACCTGAACAAACCAAAAACGCAGCCTTTCAGGCTGCGTTTTGCGTTAGTAGGGTCGCGCAAAATGCGTTTGCCGCGCACCCTTTGAAATCTTAATACACCTAAGGAATTGGGCCGATCAATGCACCATCACTGGTGCGTAATCGTGTTCCCGCGCCAAGCTAAACGCAAGCTTGCGATCCCCGACAAGAGCAAGTTGCTGACCTTGCGCGTCATGCACAGCATAGAGCAACTCCAGCCCTTCAGCTTGATCGCGTACCTCGCGTGGCAAATCAATCACCGCAATGGTTTTGACGTAAACAGTTCTATCACCGTTCTCTGGGCTGTTCATGATTTCCATTCTCTACCCTTTCTTAATCTTTATGGTTTGTACAACTGTCTCTGGTTTGGCGCGGGTCAAGTCCACGTGCAGTAGACCATTTTCCATTTGCGCCTCTCCAACCTCAACACCATCGGCCAAGACAAATGATCTTTGAAACTGTCGCGCCGCAATACCACGGTGCAAGAATACCCGGTCTTCACTATCATCCGTTTGGCGCCCACGGATCACCAATTGGCGGTCCTCAACAGTAATCGACAGATCATCCTCGGCAAAGCCGGCCACTGCCAGCGTAATGCGATAGCTAAAATCAGACGTTTGTTCGATGTTAAATGGCGGATAACCTTCGTTACCGCCCTTTGAGGTACGTTCCAGCACCCTTTCAAGTTGTTCAAAACCCAACATATGCGGGTAAGAGGCAAGCGTTAGTTTCGTCATGCGACACGTCCTTATCATCTCAAGCGACAGTCAAAATTACGGCCCCGAATTCGGCAGCCTATAGAATGAATATGGGGGGCCAATTGGTTTGGTGCAAGGGCTATGCGCAAGGATGCCTAACGCCTATATTACAAGTCTACGCTGGAACGGAATCACCTGACTTATGAATGCGCCAACCGACCTTTCGATGAAAAACGATGATGTGCTGCGCGTGGAGATCGAAGTATTCCGCCGTGAACATCGCGATCTGGACGAGGCAATCCGCGCCATGGTCGAACGCGGGACCAGCGACCAATTAACCTTGCAGCGGCTGAAAAAACGCAAATTGCGCTTAAAAGACCTGATTGCCCAGATTGACGACCGCCTGACCCCGGACATTATCGCGTAACGCAGACATTGCCACCAAGAGGCGCATCGGTTTAAGTGCGCGCTCAATTCACACGACCAAAGGGCCATAACCTCATGACCACTCCTGCCGTTGGCATCATTATGGGTTCTCAATCCGATTGGCCCACCATGCGCGAAGCTGCGACCCTATTGGACGAATTGGGCGTTTCCTATGAAACCCGCATTGTGTCCGCGCATCGTACGCCAGATCGGTTGTGGGAATACGGTAAAACCGCAGTTGATCGTGGTTTGCAGGTGATCATCGCTGGTGCCGGCGGTGCGGCACATCTACCCGGCATGATGGCCTCTAAAACGCGCGTTCCCGTGATTGGTATCCCCGTTTTGACAAAAGCGCTATCAGGTGTGGATTCGCTGTATTCGATTTTGCAAATGCCCAAGGGCTATCCCGTTGCCACAATGGCGATCGGCGCACCGGGTGCGGCAAATGCAGGCCTAATGGCGGCTGGTATCCTTGCGTTACATGACGCTGACCTGGCCGCCCGACTAGATGCGTGGCGCACGGCCCTTTCCGCATCAATTCCAGAGGTTCCAAGTGATGACTGATTCCCTCGCCCTTGGCAGTACAATTGGCATTTTAGGCGGTGGTCAATTGGGCCGTATGTTGTCTGTTGCCGCGTCGCGCTTGGGTTTCAAAACCCATATATTTGAACCCGGTGCGCACCCCCCAGCAGCAGATGTTGCACACGCCCTCACCACCGCCGCCTATGATGACCATGCCGCACTCACCGCGTTTGCAAAAGGCTGCGATGTGGTGACCTTTGAGTTTGAGAATATTCCAACTGACGCGTTGGATATCATCGAAGCGCATGCCGCCATACGCCCGGGCCGTGAAGCCCTGCGTATTTCCCAAGATCGTCTAACTGAAAAGCTATTCCTTCAGGAACTTGGCCTGCAAGTTGCCCCTTTTGCAGATATCCCTGATGCCGCTGCGATGGACACGGCAATTCAGACTATTGGCACGCCCTCTATTCTGAAAACACGGCGTTTTGGGTATGATGGCAAAGGACAATCGCGCCTACACAGCATTGATGATGCGAGCCCAGCCTTGGCGGATATGAACGGTGCGCCCGCCATCCTAGAAGGGTTTGTTGACTTCAGCCACGAAGTCTCTGTGATCGCGGCGCGCAGCCCCTTGGGTGATGTGTCATGCTTTGATCCCGGCGAAAATGTTCATCGCGATGGAATCTTGCACACCACAACCGTCCCTGCCCGACTGAACGCGTCACAACGTACTGATGCAGTTCTGTTGGCTGCAAAGATCCTGAATGCGCTAGATTATATTGGCGTGTTGGGTGTGGAGTTGTTTGTCACAGCCCAAGGCTTGATCGTTAACGAGATCGCCCCGCGCGTTCACAATTCTGGTCACTGGACACAAAACGGCTGCACCGTTGATCAGTTCGAACAACATATCCGTGCTGTCACAGGTTGGCCATTGGGCGACGGAACGCGCTATGCTGACGTGGTGATGGAAAACCTGATTGGCGACGACATGAACAAAGTTCCGACATTGACACGTGAACGCGATACTGCACTGCACCTTTATGGCAAGGCCGACACCAAACCGGGGCGCAAAATGGGCCATGTCAATCGCATCACCCGCTGATCTAGCGGGTGTCTAGCCACGCGACCTTAAGTACACTGCTTTAGCGCATAAATCGGTTCGCGATAGCCCCCGACATATACGACGCAACACCCTTAACAAATGTCGCCGCAACCCGCCGCGTTTGCGCATCCAACACGACAAAATCGGCCCTCAATCCAGTCCGTAAAGCACCCCGATCCGACAGCCCTAGTACCGCTGCTGGCCCCGCTGAAACCAGCCGCCAAGCCTGAGCAAGATCAGTCACGCCTGCATCAGCAAGCATCAGTGCGGCGCGTCGTGGCGAAGGATAGTGATAATCTGACGCCAATGCACTGCATAGGCCCATAGAAATCAGATCAAGCGCCGAAAGATTGCCATTATGCGACCCACCACGCACTACATTCGGGGCCCCCATAATTACGGCATCCCCTGCACCAAACGCCGCCTCTGCGGCCATATATGTCTCAGGGAACTCTGCAATCGTAACACCGCGTGCGCGCCACGCCACACGTTGTTCTGCGGTTTGATCATCGTGACTGCCCATATGAATACCCGATGCGCGCAATGTCGTACACAGCTGATCCAAAGCTGCGGGCACATCCCCTCGGCGGGCATGTAAGTCCTGCATCAAGGCAAGATGGGCGTCGGGGTTGCGGCCTGCTTTCAACGCCTGTCCCACCATGCGTTTTGGCATCTTGCCCGCCACCAACCGGTCATGCGGCAGATGGTCGTTAAAGACGACATAAGACACGTCCCATGCCTTTAAGCGCTCAGGAAGTTCGGCGTAAAGATCAAGAAGATGGGTCTCAAACCTAAGCTGCGCCCGCAAATCGGTCACCAAGATCGGGTTCGTCTCACGTATTGCCGAGAAAACTTGATCCGCAAAATCAAACCCACGCAAGCCACCCTCCCAACTGACGAATTGTGCCAACACAGCCGTGGTGATGCCATTGGCGGCCAGTTCTACTTCGGCAGCGATCAAGCCTTCGTTCATCTGCTTCATCGCACCGCGCCGTGGGGCAAGATGCCGTTCAAACGCATCACCGTGCATGTCAACAATACCGGGCAATACCATGAACCCGCTCAGATCTACGCTGCGGCCAATGCGATCATCTACGATCAATCCTTCGGCAAACGATATCGTCTGTTCGCACATGCCATCTGGCCGCAATACCTGTGCGCCCGTCAGATCAAGGTTCGCCATCGCCTGCCTCCACACCGGGAATACACCCCCCCTCAGGACAGCCGATTGCGCCCAACACACCTTGGAAAAAGGTCATATTTCGATCAAATTCACCCGTGTTCAGAAACGCCATGACCTCTGCAATTACCCGAGGATTGTTCATCATGAAGGTATGCGTGACAGGCATGACCAGATGATCCGTCATGCCACTGACTTTTGTTGAAGCAACGGACACTTTGCCATCGTCCTGTCCTGGCAGAAGTGTAGAAAAATAGGGATTTAGAGATTGCGAGCCAGCGATCACGCCCAATGAGAAATTAGCAGGCGGTAATTTACGCGGTAAAGAATCTACACCGGTTCCCATCTGCGCTCCGGCAGGTCCGTTGATCCAGTCAAATCCAGTGATATCGCCCAGTTCATCGACAACTTCACTCCCTTGGTTTGGAGGTCCCAACATCACCGCGCGCCCGATCCGAGATGGTCCAACCTCTGCGACCCATTGGCGTAAGAGGATGCCGCCCATCGAATGGGTCACAAAATCAACCTTTTGCGTACCACACGCGGCCACCGCAGCAGGCAATGTCTGTTTAACCAAGGTTTCAACAGGTTCCTCAGTTGACGGGTAGCCGGGACGCACAACCCGATACCCTTCGTTCTCAAGAGCAGCCTCCATCAGCGCAAAAGAGGTCTCAGTCCGTGCCAAACCATGTAATAGCACGACACAACGATCCGCTGCTTGGGCTGCAATAGCGGAGCCAAGTATAAACGTAATAGCAAAAGCGATGCGGTATATCATGAAACACCAGATAGATTAAAAGTGCCGCCTGTGAAATGCTGGTCAGATATTACTTTACGAAAGGTCGCCAGATGCGTGCCAAATCACCTCGCCTTGCCACGCGCGCCATTCTCAAACATGAAGGGCGACTTTTGTTGGTGAACGCTTATCCAGATAAGCAAAGCACGTTGATGTGCGCGCCCGGCGGCGGCGTTGAGGTCGGCGCATCACTTCCTGACAATCTACGGCGGGAAGTTTTCGAAGAAACCGGGTTGGATATCATGGTTGGCGCACCTTGTTTGGTGAACGAATTTCATGATCCCAAAAGTGGCTTTCATCAGGTCGATGTCTATTTCCATTGCACGATCAATGGATCGACAGAGATTGATCCAAATTGGCAAGATAGCGAAGCAATCGTAACGAAGTGGCAGTGGGTGAACCAGACAGAACTAAGCGATATTCATCACAAGCCAGACAGCCTGTCTGCTGTTGCATTTGATGAACGGATTGGGATCACTTACGATCCTTTGGAAGTGATCGTGCGCTGACGCCCCATCCGATGCCACCCACAACAAGCATAGCAGACACGATAACCAGAGCGGTCAATTCTTCGCCTAACAACAACACCCCTGCTAGGATGGCGATAATCGGTACACTGAGCTGCACGATGGCCGCTGTTGACCCATCTAACTTCGGGAGGACAGAATACCAAAGCGCGTAACCCAAGCCAGACGTGAAGCCCCCACAAAGAATACCCAGCGCAATACCTGTGGCACTGAACGTCAGGCCAGTTCCAGCTAGCAAAATCAAAACCAACGGTAAACACAGCAGAAAATTAGCAGCCGTCGCAGCCAATGGATCAGCAGAGCTGCGCCCAATGATCGAATAGGCAGCCCAACCGACGCCAGCCAAGACCATCAAGACAGCCCCAACCGGATCAGCCATTCCGCCAGCACCCGGCCAAAGAGCAACCAACAATCCCACAAAGGCTATTCCAGCGCCACCCAATTGCCGAGTGGTGGGTGAAGCACCACGCATCGCGCCATAAGCGAACATACTAATTTGAACCACACCGAACAGGATCAGAGCACCAAGGCCGGCATCAAGGGTCAAATACGCCAAAGAAAAACCGATGACATATATGGTTAAGCTGATCGCGCCCGGTATTCGCTTTGCACGCAACAGGGGTAAACCACCACCACGCTGACTGACGATCATTCCCAAAACCAGCGCCCCAGATAAAATTCTGATCAAAGCAAAACCCGATGGGTCGATATGGCCGCCTTCAATCGCCATCCGTGTCAGGATAGAGTTAGCGGCAAAAGCCATCATTGTAAGCGATGTTAGCAGAGCAAGACGCATGACATTGGCTTAGCCGCTCGACACCCACTCGCCAAGTGACAAAATAAGCGTGCCCACAACAGGTAAGGTTCTAAAGTAACTTAATGAAACACAAATTCATCTTCATCCAATAGCCCCGCCAGCAATGCATCAACATCGCTGGGGTCCATTACTGCCATCATGCTGGGATGGTCAGCTGGAGTGTTCGCCAGCGCACCGCGCAGCATGGACACAACATTCCCTTGCACTTCACTGTCTTGCAGGGCGACAATTAAGCCTTGGCGAATAATATCACGTTGATGGTCGGACTGCATCTGTAGTTGAATTTTCTGCCGCGCAAGTGTCATCGCATTCAGCATCGCCTCGCGCAAAACATCAACATCCATGCCTTCTTTTGTTAAGAAATCATGGCACCCGCCGCGCATCGCCTGAACGGCCGTTTCAATAGCAGCATCACCTGTGATCATGATCTTACCCGCATCCCTGTTCATCGGATCGCGCAGCACATGATTCAAAGCCTGCAAACCGTCTCCAACTGGAAGACGATAATCAATCATAATTAGATCATAACTGTTCTCTTGAACCGCCGCCGCCATTTCATCGATGCTACCCACTTCATCCAGTTGCACAGCCAGATCGGTCTTACGGCTTAGGCGTCGAATCCGCGCCCGATCAAAATTACTGTCATCCAAAAGAAGCGCTTTGACTACTTTGGGCATCGGTATTCCGACCGGTCCAGCATTTTCCATTGTCATTGTTTGAAACATTTTATCCCCCTACTGCGAATGGCCCCGCGTTCAGTGTGCTGCGAAAAGGGATGCTAAATGATTAATATTCGCGATCTGGTAAGGCGTTGTATAACAAGGGTTTAGGTTAAAATGTTGGGGTTTCACTCTGTGTAGGCAAAAATTCCATCGGTATCTGCACCTCTACACTCGTGCCGCGCCCATAGGGCGATGCCCTTATTGTGGCGGTACCATCATAAAGCGTCGCAATCTTGCGTACATTTGCCAACCCCATGCCGCTACCCTCCACTTCATCTCGCGGGCGCAGTGTGGTCATTGGGCCGAATACCCGTTCGTGGAACTTCTCAGCGATACCCGGGCCATCATCAGTTATAGCGAGGACAACATCTGATCCTACGCATCGCGATGCAACCACAATCCTACCGCCATCTTTATCGTGGTGTTTAATCGCGTTTGTTATAAGCGCATTCAACAGTGTCAAAATATCTCGATCACCGATATCTAGATCATCACATTCCAAGGCGCGTATAACTTTGAACCCTGAGGGGATTTTCATCTCATCCATAACATCGGTAAGGGCATCATTTAGACTGACTTTGCATTTTTCTTGCATGCGGCCGACCCGAGAAAACGTCAGTAGGTCGACTAACATGCGATCCAACCGACCAGTATGTCGGTTCATCAAATCGATTGAAGATGCGACTTGCCCTTCAACTTTAAAACCTGCCTCTTCAAGGTCCTCGGCAATCCATTGCGGCAACTCTAAAAGAGCACGTACAGAACTGCGCACATCATGGCTGATTAGATAAATAAAATCCTCAATATCTTGGGACGTTTTGTGTTCACTAGGCTGGTTCTGTGATGCCAAGCTTGTGTCAATTTGGGAATTCGCCTGCATCGCAACGCCTCAATGATTGGGTCGCTTCTGGATATCGCAGCAAGCTTGCAGTTTTCTTAAGGCGGCACAATTTTCTACGAATACTTCCGCATATCCCAGACATTATGTCAAATCACGCAGAACTCTGCGCACTGCATAGGGGTACTGCGACCGTAATTTCCGCCACCGCTTAATCTGCTCTCCACGCCCAGCTCGGCTCGTGATCAATTGCCAATTCTGTGCGACTCGCCTTAGTGCCGCCTCGGGTGTCATTTCTCCTTGCAGCGCCTGATCCAATCCTTCCGCTAAAGCGTTAAAATACTCCGAGCGCCCCTTAAGGTAAAAATCCGGTATAGCTCCCTCAAGCGACTCCCGTTGCACCTTTAGAAAAGAGCTGGAATATACTTGCTTTATGCTAGGGTCGTCGTAGTGCTCCGTGCGGAATGGATCGAAAAAACCATCAATCTGCCGTACCGCTCGCGTCGACATTTCCGGGGTGGCCGCAAAAAGCGCAAATAAATATGCGAGTTCAGGTTCTGAAGACGTTGCGCTAACGACATAACTCCACCCCCAATTAAAGTAGGGCATCGGTATTTGTTCGCCTCCAAATTTGCCGCCGGGTATCGGACCGAATGACATCTTGCCACGCATCTTGGATTTCGCACTATTCAAATATTTTTGCGTCCCGCCCCATCCAATATTTGCATAAATGTCGCCGCGTGCGTATCGCTCCCAATTCTCAAACAACCCCATTGAGGTTGTGCCTGGCACAAAAGCCTGTGTGACTGAGATCATTTCTTCCAATGCTGCGAAACCAGCATCACCATCAATCTGTGGTGCCATTTCAGCAGAAAGTGGCCATAAACCCTTTGCGTGGAACCTGATCCACCACTCCCAAACCAAATACTGCGGTGTGCGAAACATCGCCCCACCAAAACAATTTCTGTCTGGATTATGGAAAAATAACATCTGACGATCCAGTTCTCCCCAGGTGAGCGGAATGTCCAACACAACACCATAACGGTCCGAATAGCGTTTTTGAAGATCGGAATTATGCAACATCTTATTGTTATAAAACATTAAATAGGCATCACCATCTGTCTGATACCCATAAGTACGGCCCTCAAACTCATCGCCACCCTGATATAAAATACCCTTCCGAAAACCGTCAGGTTCATATCGGCGCTGATATGCGTCCAAAGGTAAAACAGCTTTTGCCAACACCAAGTCGGATAGGCCAAAAGTAGCAGGTAAGGCGACATCGTACTTGTTGCTCCCCAACATCGTGTCGAGCATGAGTTCAGTATTGATCCCATCTGTATCTGCTTCAATCAGTTGAATTTTTATAGATGCCTGTTTTTCAAACGCTGCGACGATCGGCGCTAAATTCGCACCTGAACCTGAGGGAATTAAAACGACAAGCGATCTAGAGGAGCCAGAAAATTTTTCTTTGACTACATCGACAACAATATTGTCCAAATGCATCTCTTTCGCCGTCGGCTTACCCCAACCCGGAGAGGCACCAAGCGAAACGGAGATAGCACTGCTCGCACCACCAACAAGCGCCGCCCGACGGGACAAACATTGCGCAGAAACCTTAAGTTGGGCCATAGACATTTCCTTTGCTGCCTTAACTCAACTAACGCGATCTCTTTAAGTTGGAATTAATCCACACCAAGTAGACCAGCTTTATGGCTCAATGGCATCTTCTCCAGTCCAGATTATCAAAAGCAACCAGCACAATCGCGGTAAGATTGCGGTTGGTGTTTCTGATGATCGGTTTGGTCACCGCCGGCTCAGGTATTGTTGCGCTGTTGCAGGCTAAGACGATTTTGAAAGCTCATACAGAACTCAACCAATTCGCTTTGCCTATGTTGACACTTGCGCAACGCACAGAGCGAGATTTAAACGCAATGTTCCTCGTTCTGGAAAGTATCAATGCGTACCGCACGACCGCAGAGCTTGAGGACGTCAAAACAGACATCACCCGTAAAACAGACCGTGTGAGACGCAACCTGAATTCACTACGTGAATTTGATGTTTCAGTGAGTATCATCGAGGATTTAGACCGTCGATTGGTTGAAGCGCAGGCATCGTCATTTAGCGTCGTTAAACACCACACCATTCTTCTAACCTTACAAGATGAAGTGCGTGAAACGCTTGATCGACTGGCAACCCTGGAAGAAAAAAGCCAACGTATTTTGGATGAAATGTCATTCGACACAACCAGTCAGATGGATACGCTAATCCGTTCAAACGACATTGACAGTTTGGTTTTCTCACAGGGCAGAGATGATAAAATAAACGCTCTTTTCATTGCCTCATTGAACATCAGCAGCATCGGGCACGGTTTAGACAGCATCCACTCCTTGTCCACAAATCAAGGTATTTCTGTGAATACTGAAACCTCTAGCAGGACCCGGCTACTGATAAATGCAAAAATCCAAGATGTTACAAACCGTCTAAGCTTGCTGCCAGACGTCCCTGCGCGTCGCGATCTAGCCCGATATATAAATGAAATTCGGATACTACTCTCAAAAGAAGGTGACTATTTTACACGGGTACTATCACGTTTCCAATTCGAGAAAGAGTATGAAAACAACCGCGCAACTCATCTGCCATTGATGTTGGAAATATCGGGCATGTCCACAGCCCTTGTTGATCGTACTTTGGCACTTGTAAAAAGCACCTCCCAGCGTCTTGATGCGGCGGTCTATCAACTGATTTGGGTATTGAGCGTTGCCTTTTTAACGGCATTAATAACTATCATTCTGACAAACCATGGCGTCATCGAACGACAGTTCAACACCAGAATCAAGACACTTAACCATTCTGTTTCGGCAATAGCCGAAGGTAATTTAGAATACCCAATCGCCATCTCAGGGTCTGATGAATTGGGAGACATGGCCCGTGCTTTGGCGGTATTCAAACAAACGGCCGAAGATTTACAACACTCGAATGTGGAGTTGGAAAAATTTGCCTATGTCGCTGCGCATGATTTACGATCCCCTTTACGTGCAATTCATGACTTATCTTCTTGGATAACCGAAGATGAAGAAAACACATTAAGCGGTGAGAGCCGGGCCTATATAACACTGCTGCAAGAACGGGTAGGCCGATTAAATAAGCTGTTGAACGACTTACTTGCATATGCGCGCGTTGGACAAGATGTACCAAAGCCAGAAAACATTGATTTGACATTGCTGATCACAGAACAAGCGCAATACGCTGATCCTGAAAATCACTATCAGATAAAATACATAGGTGATCCAATATGGATTTTCACCCAGCGGACGCCGCTGCAACAGATCATTAGCAATCTCTTAAACAATGCCGTCAAACACCATGACCGCGAAAATGGGAATATCACAGTTTCCGTGACTTGCGTTGGTGCGATGCTGTCTTTGGCTATTAAAGACGACGGGCCCGGAATTGAGCCTCGGTATCAAGAAAAGATTTTTGAGTTATTCCAAACGCTGCGCCCTCGTGATGAGGTTGAGGGCAGTGGTTTGGGTTTAGCAATCGTGAAGAAATTGACTGCGCGACAAAAGGGCAAGATCACCCTGTTTTCTAACCCCGTAATGCAAAGGGGCACCACATTCGAGGTGATCCTGCCACTGGCTCAGGTTGTTCAAAAGACGACTGGAAGGAAAACCGCAGTCGCCGCCTGATATGACCCTTAAAGGAAACAACGATGCCCAAGTGTACCCGCGAAGCAAAATTTCTAATTGTTGATGATGACAAAGTAAGCGTCATGGCCATGCAAAGGGCTATGAAAAAGCTAAAGATCGTGAATGAAACAGCAGTCTGCACGGATGGGCAGCATGCGCTTGATTACCTGAACGAAGCCGCGAAAAAAGAAAATGGGCTGCCACCCTATATCGTTACCCTTGATCTGAACATGCCACGGATGGGTGGCTTAGAGTTTTTAGATGCGATCAGGTCTGACGCAGCCTTGGCACGGGTTGTCGTCTTTGTTTTCACAACCTCCGATACGCCTGATGATGTAAAATCAGCCTATAGTCGGAATGTTGCTGGTTATATCGTGAAAGAAAATCCTTACGAAACTTTTGCGGCAGCGCTTGATATGCTTGAGTCATATTCAAGAATTGTGGAGTTGCCTGTTTAAAAGGCGTTACGAGCAAGAACGACAAAGGGCGTGCCGAATGTGGCACGCCCTTTTCATTTCTATCATTGATTGGCATTCCCTTTCAGCCAATCTGCCTTGTGACAGGCGCCTGAAAGGGTGACTCGTTCCGCAAAAATTGCGAAACGGGTTCTTACATCATGCCGCCCATGCCGCCCATGTCGGGCATGCCGCCGCCCATACCTGCGCCGCCGCCATCTTTCGATGGACGATCCGCAACCATAGCTTCGGTGGTGATCAACAGGCCTGCGATAGACGCTGCGTCTTGCAAAGCTGTACGCACAACCTTGGCCGGATCGATAACACCAAACTTGAACATGTCGCCATATTCTTCGGTCTGGGCGTTAAAGCCGAACTTCAGGTCGTCGCTCTCGCGGATTTTGCCCGCAACAACAGAACCGTCAACGCCAGCGTTTTCAGCAATCTGACGCAAAGGTGCTTCCAGCGCTTTACGCACGATAGAAATACCAACATTCTGATCGTTGTTGTCGCCTTTGACGCCTTCAAGGTGCTTACCGGCCTGAACCAGAGCAACACCACCGCCGACGACGATGCCTTCTTGAACAGCTGCGCGTGTTGCGTTCAGCGCGTCATCGACGCGGTCTTTACGCTCTTTCACTTCGACTTCTGTCATGCCACCAACGCGGATAACAGCAACACCGCCTGCCAATTTGGCAACGCGCTCTTGCAGCTTTTCACGGTCGTAGTCAGATGTTGTTTCTTCGATCTGCGTACGGATCTGAGCAACACGTGCTGCGATTTCGGCTTTCTCGCCATTACCGTCAACAATTGTAGTCTCATCCTTAGTGATCGACACTTTCTTGGCTGAGCCAAGCATGTCCATCGTTACAGATTCAAGCTTCATGCCGAGGTCTTCGGAAATCACCTGACCGCCTGTAAGGATCGCAAGATCTTGCAACATCGCTTTGCGGCGATCACCAAAACCAGGGGCCTTAACAGCAGCGATTTTCAAACCGCCACGCAGCTTGTTCACAACCAAAGTAGCCAAAGCTTCGCCTTCAACATCTTCTGCGATGATCAGCAAAGGCTTCTGGGACTGGATAACCTGCTCAAGAAGCGGAACCATTGACTGCAAAGAAGAAAGCTTCTTTTCGTGCAGCAAGATGATCGCATCTTCCAGATCAACAGTCATTTTGTCAGCGTTTGTGACAAAGTACGGTGACAAGTAGCCACGGTCAAACTGCATGCCTTCAACGACATCAGTCTCTGTTTCCAGGCCTTTGTTTTCTTCAACGGTGATAACACCCTCGTTGCCGACTTTTTGCATTGCGTCTGCGATCTGACGACCAATTTCGCTTTCGCCGTTGGCAGAGATTGTGCCGACCTGAGCAACTTCGTCGCTGTCAGAAACTTCGCGTGCCGCATCTTTGATCGCCGCAACAACCTTGAGCGTCGCCATATCGATGCCGCGCTTCAGATCCATTGGGTTCATGCCCGCCGCAACAGATTTCAGGCCTTCCTGAACGATGGCTTGCGCCAAAACGGTTGCAGTTGTTGTACCGTCACCGGCTTCGTCGTTGGTCCGGGAAGCAACTTCCTTAACCATCTGCGCGCCCATGTTTTCGAACTTGTCTTCCAGTTCGATTTCTTTCGCCACGGATACACCATCTTTGGTGATACGCGGTGCGCCGAAAGATTTATCCAGAACCACGTTACGGCCTTTTGGGCCCAGCGTGACTTTTACCGCGTTTGCAAGGATGTTCACACCCTTAAGCATTTTGTTGCGGGCATCGGTGTCAAATTTGACGTCCTTAGCAGCCATTTATATTCTCCATAAACTTGTAATTGATGTCAGCGTCATTTGGGTGGGCACGTGGCCCGCCAC
>CALKXT010000155.1 GCA_938003685.1 uncultured Sulfitobacter sp.
TACAAGATCATGCAATAGGCCGTCTGCGGCCAGAGGCCCGCAAGGATGATGCCATAGGTCACGGTATGTTCATTGCCGAGTATGTTGACCGGCCCCATGCCACCCCACCCGAGCACGACATTTAAGATGCCAAAGGCGGGATCGTAGAACCATGTGAAGACAAGGCCTACAACGACCTGAGAGATCACGAAGGGAAAGAAAAACAGTGACTTGTACAGCCGGATGCCCGTCACGGTTTGGTTTAAGAACAAAGCAATGAACAAGCCCGCCGGGATCGCCAGCAGATACATAAACAACCATATGATGTTGTTCTTCAGCGAGGTATAGAATGCATCGCCGTCTTGGAATTCGTAATAAAGGTCTTCGTAGTTGCGCAGACCGACGTATTCAGCCTGTCCCAATCCATCCCATTCATACAGCGACAGGTTAAAGGATTGGAACACCGGGTAGATGACATAAAACACAAAGAACAAAATACCGGGGGCAAGGAACAGCCACGGTGCAAGCGTTTGCTGGTTCCTTTGCCAATAGCTGCGCGTAGGCGCAGAATGGGTTGGCTCGGCTGCATGTGTCATGTGTTCATCCTCGGGCAGGGGTGCAGGGGGCCTGCACCTTACGGGCTGAGTAGAGGGGGGTAAGGTGCAGCCGCGCTGCACCCCACGTTTTTAAGTTGTCGTTTTCAAGATTGGCTGGGTGCGGCTACGACCACACCCAAATCCATTACTTGTAGATACGACCGCGTGCGCGCTCAAGCTTGGCCAAAACCTTGTCCATTTCTTCAGGCTTAACCATGAATTCCTGGAAACCTTCCATGGCGACCTTGGCCATTTCAGCAGGGGCATCACGGTCAAAGAACTGTGCAACACCGCCGGGGCTGTTCGTTGACAACATCGCAAAGCCCTTGTTCAGGAACTTGTCATCATCCACTGACGCCTTGGCGTTGACGGGCAGTTGGCCCAAACCTTCACCGCCATTGATGATGGTCTGCTCTTCGGCACTTGCCATGTGACGCAAGAACTCACGTGCGGCATCTTTGTTCTTGGCACCAGATGGGATGTGGAACGTATCTGTTGGCGCGTCTTCGGCCAATTCAACATCCGGGTTGATTGCTGGGAACTGATAGAAACCAAGCTGATCATCCGTCAGACCTGCTTCACGCAGTGGTGCCACAGCAAAGTTACCCATCAGGTATGCCGCTGCTTCGCCATTCACCATGAACGGCAAGGCTTCCTGCCAGCTATAGGTCTGGTGGTTGGCAACAAAGCCGCCCATGTCGATCAGCTCTTTCCAGTTGGTGAAGGTCGCTTTGACCTCATCAGATTCCCAAGATGCGTCGCCTTGCAACAACTGCATGTGGAAATCAAAACCGTTGGTGCGCATGTTCATGTAATCAAACCAGCCACCCGCCGTCCAAAGGAACTTTGTCCCGATGGTGTAACAAGCGCGACCAGATGCGACGATCTTGGCGCAGTTGGCTTTTTCTTCATCCCACGTCGTTGGCTCGCTCAGACCCAATTCCTTAAAGATATCTTCGCGGTAATATACGCCCCATTGGTAATACGTGTACGGCACGCCCCATTGTTTGCCATCGATGGTCATCGCACCCTTGGTTGAGGCGAGGTCCTCTTTGAACATGTCCTCTTCCCACAGGTCAGACACATCTTCGAACAAACCGGCCTCAACATAGGGACGCATCCGGTTGGCGGCGTACCATGTGGCAACGTCAGGCGCGTCTGCTGTCAAAAAGTTGCGAATCTGAGTCTTGTACGCTTCGCGGTCGATCACTGTTGTTTCAACATTCAGATCAGGGTGCTTTTCTTCAAAGCGGCCAATCATGCCTTCCATTGCGGCGCGAGGGGCCGGGTTAGAGGTGTCGAGGAAGATCTTAAGATCGCCCGATAGTTTCGCGTGGCCGTCTGCAAACGCAGCACCTGCGAGCATGGTTGAGCTGGTCAACGCAGCCAGCATCAGTGATTTCGTTAACGTCATGATTGTCCTCCCAGACAGCTTATCAGGTTCCAATATTTGAAACTTGGTTTTATATATTGAAAACTACACCGCAAGCTGCCATGATTGTCAAGTGGGTTGATGCCAGCAAGAGCATCATCCGCATAATGGGGAGGAGACCAAATGTCCGGTGACGGCACAGTTGGAAAAGCAATGGATGTCCTTGATCAGGTGGCCGCCTTTGGCCGCCCGGTGCGCTTTGGTGCGCTGCTAGAGGCCAGCCCTTTTCCCAAGGCGACATTATACCGATTTTTGCAAACCCTGACGAGCCAGCGGTTGCTTGAATACGATACAGAACATCAAACATATTCCTTGGGCGTGCGTCTGGTTCGGCTTGCCCATGCCGCATGGAACCAATCCAGCCTTGCCCCAATTGCGCGCCCGCACCTTGATGCGCTGAGCGGCAAACTGGGGCTGACCGTACACTTGGCACAGCTGGATAATGGTCAGGTGCTCTATGTGGACAAACGCAACGCCACCCAGCCCGTTGAGATGTTCAGCCAAGCGGGCAAAGTTGGCCCTGCCTATTGCACTGGTGTGGGCAAGGCGATGCTGGCGTTTTTGCCCGAACTTGAACAATCGCGTGTGTTGACCCAGCAAAGCTATCATCGTTTTACGGCTGACACCTTGGCTGACACCGCTAGTCTAAAGTCAGAACTGGCAAACATCGTAATGCGGGGGCACGCCTATGACCGCGAAGAACACGAACCGGGTATTATCTGCGTCGCTGTTCCAATCCTTTCAGGGCGCGACAGGGTGCTGGGCGGTTTGTCTATCACTGGTTCCACCCAGACCACGAGTTACCAAAAGCTAGATGCGCTGGTGCCAGATTTGACCGCCACTGCACGCGCGATTGCGTCCGAGGCTGAGGCCTGGCGTTTTCCAGGCGACCAACCCCTTCAACAGACAGGAACATGATCCAATGACAGGTGTAACGCTGAACGGTGCCATCAAACGCTATGGCGAAGTGCAAGTGATCCACGGCATCGACTTGCAGGTTGAAGACGGCGAATTTTGTGTGTTTGTTGGGCCATCGGGCTGTGGTAAATCCACGCTATTGCGGATGATCGCGGGCCTAGAGGAAACCACGCAAGGGCAGATCAGCATTGGATCGCGGGATGTGACCAACGCCGATCCATCCGAGCGCGGTGTGGCGATGGTGTTTCAAACTTACGCGCTGTACCCACACATGACCGTGGCTGAAAATATGGGGTTTGGGTTGCGCATGAATGGCGTGCCAAAGCCTGAGATCGCTAAAAAGGTCAAAGCCGCATCCGATATCCTGAAACTAGATGATTACCTCAATCGTAAACCTGCAAATCTATCCGGCGGTCAACGCCAGCGCGTTGCGATTGGTCGTGCGATTGTGAGGGGGCCAGAGGTGTTTCTGTTTGATGAACCACTGTCCAATCTAGACGCCGAATTGCGCGTGGAAATGCGTGTCGAAATCGCCCGGTTGCACAAGGAAATCGGCGCGACGATGATCTATGTGACCCATGATCAGGTCGAAGCGATGACCTTGGCCGACAAGATTGTTGTGCTGCGCGCAGGTCTGATTGAACAGGTTGGTGCGCCGCTGGAACTCTACCGTGACCCGGATAACAAGTTTGTCGCGGGCTTTATCGGATCACCTGCGATGAATTTCCTGAACGGTGTGGTGAAAGGCAAAGGCGTAGACGTGCCCGCGCTTGGCCGTTCCATCACAACCGAAACACAGTTACCGCCCGAAGGGACCGCCGTGACGGTTGGTATTCGCCCTGAACATATCGACGTGCAGACAGGCACTGGTAATTTGAACGCTGAACTCTCTGAGGCGCTTGGCGGGGTCAGCTATCTGCACCTTGTGACCGCAACTGGCGAACGGATCATTGCCGAAGAGCGCGGCGATGATCGCGCGCGCGAAGGGGATACAGTTGATATCAGTTTTGAACCGCGTCGCGTCATGCTGTTTGACGGTGAAACAGAGCTGCGAATACGGTAGTATTTTAAACTTAAAATATTTTTACTTGAAATAAGTAAGAGTCTCTCATAGCCTTTCCTCAAGCCTACTGCTTTGGGGGGAGCTTTGGTGTATTCAACTCAAACAACACCGCAGTACTATTGGACCTCAAGGGGTCGTACCCAATGTTTCCCGTCATATCCTGATAGGGGCGTATTTTATTTTTTGGCTGACCCTGTCGCCAAAGCTGCAACTGTGTCGAATTCACCGTCACCACCGACCAATTGCCTAGGTAAATCAGACATGAGAGCAACAGCATGAGCAATTTTGACGAAGCTTCCAAAGGTGCAAAAATGGATTTTGCCAAAGATAAATCCTATGGTGATTATCTTGGATTGGATCAAATCTTAACGGTCGAAAATCCGCTTGATATGGCCCATGATGGGTTGCTGTTTATTATCCAGCATCAAACATCAGAATTGTGGATGAAACTGGCAATCCATGAACTCACTGCGGCACGTATCGCAATGCAGTCTGGTGATCTGAAGTCGGCGTTCAAGATGTTGGCCCGTGTGGCCCGCATATTTGAGCAACTCAATTCAGCCTGGGATGTGCTGCGTACCATGACGCCCAGTGAATATACCGCATTTCGCCCATACTTGGGCGCGTCATCGGGGTTTCAATCCTATCAATATCGTTTGGTGGAATATCTGCTGGGCAACCGCAATAAAGCACTGACCAAGCTGCACGAACATACGCCAGCCCCGCATGCGGCCTTGCTGGCAGAGATGGAAAAGCCAAGCCTCTATCAGGTCGCGATTGATTTACTGTGTGCGCGCTTTGAGGTGCCAAGCCTGTCAGGAAAGCCTGAGCCAACAGCGTGGGCTGCTAAACAAGACATCCAAGACCTCTGGCAGCGCGTGTACGAAGACCCGGCAACGCATTGGGAGCTCTACGAATTGGCGGAAAAATTGGTTGATCTTGAGGATTATTTCCGCCGCTGGCGCTTTAACCATGTCACAACGGTTGAACGCATTATCGGCTTTAAGCGCGGCACTGGGGGCACCAATGGTGTTGCATACCTACGCAAGATGCTTGAGGTCGAACTTTTCCCTGAACTGTGGCATGTTAGGGGGGCCCTGTAGATGGCAAACATATTGAGAAAAGACGCATTTATCATTCCTGAAGGTATGATCTATCTCGACGGTAATTCGCTAGGACCGATGCCCAAAGGCGTGCCAGACCGCGTCGCCAGCATGTTGAACGACGAATGGTCACAGATGTTGATCAAAGGCTGGAACAAGGCCGGTTGGATGGGCCTGCCCGAAGGTATTGGTAACAGAGTAGGCCGCTTAATCGGTGCGCCGGTGGGGTCCGTGGTCATGGGCGACACCCTGTCGATTAAGGTCTTTCAAGCATTGGCATCAGCGGTGAAAATGGTGCCAGAGCGCCGGGTGATCCTGTCTGACACGGGCAACTTTCCCAGTGATTTGTATATCGCTGAAGGTTTGGTTGGTATGTTAGGCCAAGGGTACGAATTGCGTACAGTCGCTGCTGTGGATGTCGTACATTCGATCACTGATGATGTGGCCGTGGTGATGTTGACCGAAGTTGATTACCGCTCAGGGCGCATGCACGACATGAAGGCGATTACCAAACAGGCGCATGACAATGGCTCTGTGATGATTTGGGATTTGGCACATTCCGCTGGTGCGATCCCCGTTGATTTGGCTGGGTCCAATTGCGAGTTTGCCGTTGGATGCACCTATAAATACCTTAACGGCGGGCCCGGTGCCCCGGCGTTCATCTATGTGCGCCCCGACCTGATCGATACTGTAAAACCCGCGCTTAGCGGTTGGTTGGGTCACCGCCAACCCTTTGATTTTGATCTCAATTACACGCCTGCCAATGGTATCGAACGGATGCGAGTTGGCACACCGCCAATCCTCCAGATGGCCGCCCTTGAGGTCGCGATGGAGGTCTGGGAAGGTATCGATATGCACGATTTGCGTGCCGCTTCATTGGCCTTGCAAGAACAATTCATCGCGGAGGTAGAAGCAAGCGTGCCGCAACTTACCCTTGCCAGCCCGCGTGATCCTGCGCTGCGGGGATCACAGGTTTCGTTCCAGTTCGAACAGGGCTACGCCGCGATGCAGGCGCTGATTGACCGAGATGTCATTGGCGATTTCCGTGCGCCCGACATCATGCGCTTTGGCTTTACGCCGCTGTATCTTGAAGCTGAGGATATCAGCAGCGCTGTGGCCGTGATAAAGGATGTGATGGACAATGATCTGTGGAATAATGACACCTATAAAACCCGCGCGTGTGTAACGTGAGCCACATGCATAGGGGTGATCAATAATGTCACCGATCCTATTGATCGAACAAGTTTTGAACGGGCTGCAATCTGGTATCATGTTGTTCTTGATGGCTGCCGGATTGACCCTGATCTTTGGGGTAATGGGCTTGATCAACCTTGCTCATGGTTCGCTGTATATGATCGGAGCCTTTGCCGCCGCAGCTGTTGCGGCAGCGACGGGATCATTCGTTATCGGGTTGATTGCCGCCTTGATTGCGGCAGCCGCAGCAGGCGCGTTGATCGAACTTGTGGTGATCCGCAGACTTTATGACCGTGATCATTTGGATCAAGTGCTTGCGACTTTTGCGCTGATCCTTGTGTTTTCCGAAGGCACCCGTTGGCTGTTCGGCTCTTTCCCACTGTACCTTGATGTGCCCGCCGCCTTGGCGGGGCCAGTGACCTTGCCGGGTGGTATTCTGTATCCCGCCTATCGCTTGCTGATCACGGCGGTGGGGTTGGTCGTCGCTATCGGGTTGTTCGCCCTTATCGCGCGTACCCGTATCGGCATCCAAATCCGTGCAGGTGAGGCGGACCGCGAAATGATCGCAGCCTTGGGTGTTGATATCTCTAAACTTTACACGCTGGTCTTTGCTTTGGGGGCGGCCCTTGCTGGACTGGCTGGCGCTTTGGTTGGGGCCATCCAATCGGTGCAGGTCGGCATGGGGGAACCTGTGTTGATCCTAGCCTTTGTGGTGGTTGTCATCGGTGGCATCGGGTCCATCAAGGGGGCGCTGGTGGGCGCGCTGCTAGTCGGACTGACGGATACGCTGGGGTCGGTCTTGCTACCGCTTGCGTTCAGCGCATTTATGGAACCTGCTGCGGCGACATCTATCGGTTCAGCCCTCGCATCCATGTCGATCTACATCTTGATGGCCGGGGTTTTGCTGTTCAAACCCACCGGCCTCTTTGGAAAGGCATGATCATGGCGCGTGAAACCCTGCTCAACATCATTCTCTTTGCCCTGCTGCCTGTCACTGCATTGATCGCTTGGGGGTTAGATGAGCCTTACATCATCACATTGGCGACCAAAGCGGCAATTCTCGCTTTGGCAGGGGTGGGCTTGAACATCGCGCTGGGGCTTGGGGGATTGATCAGCTTTGGTCATGCGGCGTTTTTTGGCATTGGTGGCTATGCCATGGGCATCCTTGCCAGCCATGCCCAAAGCTATGCGCCAATCATGGAAGTGCCGTTTTTGATTGAGGGCACCAAGTCTATGCCGGTGATCTGGCTGGTTGCGACCCTCACGAGTGCCTTGGCCGCCCTTGCTATCGGGGCACTTAGCCTACGCACATCGGGTGTTTATTTTATCATGATCACGCTCGCCTTTGGTCAGATGCTATATTATTTCGCCATTTCGTGGCCTGCCTATGGCGGTGAAGACGGGCTTTCAATCTATCTGCGCAATGACTTTCCGGGCCTGAACACATTGGTGCCGCTCACATTTTTCAGTATTTGTTTTGCCATTCTCGCGGTGGTGTTGTGGGGCACCAGCAGAGTGGCCCGCGCTCCCTTTGGATTGGCTTTGTCTGCATCACGCCAAAACGCCGTGCGGGTCGAAACCGTGGGTATCGCACCCTATCGTATTCGCCTTGTGGCCTTTGTGATCTCTGGCGCAGTCACGGGGCTGGCGGGGGCGTTATTTGCCGACCTCAACCGCTTTGTCAGCCCAACCATGTTCAGCTGGCACACCAGCGGCGAGATTATGATTTTCGTTATCCTAGGCGGTGTTGGCCGATTGTATGGACCCGTTGCAGGGGCCGCATTGTTCATCCTGTTGGAACACATCCTTGGCGGATTGTCCGATTTTTGGCACATCTATCTGGGGATATTGTTGCTGTTGGTCGTGCTGTTTGCGCGCGGTGGTCTGATTGGCACGCTGGTCGGGCGCGAGGTAGCACATGAGTGATCCCATGCTCGACATTCGTAACCTGCACAAAAGTTTTGGTGCGCTCAAGGCGACGGACAATGTGTCGCTCGATCTGCATCCCGGTGAAATCCACGCGCTGATTGGCCCTAATGGGGCGGGCAAATCGACGTTGATCCAACAGATCGCGGGTAGCCTGACATCGGATTCAGGTTCGGTCCACCTTTCTGGGCGCGACATCACGGGGTTAAGCAATGTGGCGCGCGCGCGCGCAGGGCTGGGCCGCACCTTTCAGATATCGTCACTGGCTATGGAGTACACTGTCTTGCAAAATGCGCTTCTGGGTGCCTTGGGGCGCGATGGCGGTGTTATGCGGTTTATCAAGCCCGTCATGGGGCGCGGTGATCTCAAGGATCACGCCATGCAGGCGTTAGAACAGGTTGGATTGGCGGATTTGGCCGCAAAACGCACCGCGGACCTCAGCCATGGACAGCGCCGCCAGCTAGAGGTCGCTGTGGCGCTGACGTTGGAGCCATCAGTCTTTTTGATGGATGAACCCATGGCCGGGCTTGGGGCCAGTGGCTCCAAACGCATGACTGGGTTTCTGGACGGGTTGCGCGCCAAGGCACCAATTCTGTTGGTCGAGCATGACATGGACGCGGTGTTTGCATTGGCCGACCGGATTTCTGTGCTGGTCTATGGCCAAATCATCGCAACTGGCACAGCAGATGAGATCAAATCTGACCCTATTGTACGCGAGGCCTACCTAGGTGAGGAGGCGGCTGTATGAGCTTGCTAAGGTTGAATAATATCACGGCTTCTTATGGGCCGTCTCAGGCGCTTTTTGGTGTTGATCTCACCCTCAAGCAAGGCGAGGTTTGTGCATTGATGGGGCGCAACGGGATGGGTAAAACCACCACCATCAAAGTGATCAGCCGTTTGGTGAAACATACAGGTGGTACGCTCGAATTTGGGGGGCAAGATATTGGTGGGCTTCCCCCACACAAAGCAGCGCGGGCGGGCCTAGGGTTGGTCCCAGAAGGGCGTCGCTGCTTTGGCCCGTTGACGGTTCATGAAAACCTGCACGCCGCAGCACGGCCCGGCGAATGGGATTATGCAAGGGTGTGTGCGTTTTTCCCGCGTTTGGGCGAGCGCAGGGATCAAGTTGCGTCGTCTTTGTCGGGCGGTGAGCAACAGATGTTGGCAATTGCGCGCGCATTGATGACAAATCCGATCTTGTTGTTGTTGGATGAAGCGACCGAAGGGTTGGCCCCAGTTGTGCGGCAAGAAATTTGGGCTGCTGTTGCGCGGCTAAAGGGCGAGAGCGGTCTGGCGCTGTTGGTGGTGGATAAGTCATTGGCCGAACTGCAACGTATTGCGGATCATGCAGTGATATTAGAACGTGGCCGCAGTGTATGGGCTGGGGCGATGGATGAATTAAGCCGTGATGTTGCGGACAAATATTTAGGTGTATAGTATTTAAAACATATATTTAGATGATTAACTTAACTTAACTTAACGTTTTAAGTTAGGTTACCATCTGTGTCTAACGACGCAGGAACGGCGACAACACTGAGGACAATGCGAACAATCCGGCTGCAAAAGTAACCATGCTTGGCCCAGTTGGTGTGTCAAAGGCGAAGGATCCCGCCAAGCCGCCAAGGGCAGACATCGCACCTAGAACAATTGCCCAAAGTGCCATCATTTCGGGCG